>NZ_JBHYVE010000070.1:0-1018 GCF_042750035.1 Streptomyces sp. NPDC059452 | reverse complement strand
GGGGTTGTTGTGTGGTTCAGCTCTTGCGGGCGGTGATCTCTTCGGTGAGCTGGGGGACGACGGTGAAGAGGTCGCCGACGACGCCGTAGTCGACGAGGTCGAAGATCGGGGCCTCGGCGTCCTTGTTGACCGCGACGATGGTCTTGGAGGTCTGCATCCCGGCCCGGTGCTGGATCGCGCCGGAGATACCCGAGGCGATGTACAGCTGCGGGGAGACGGACTTCCCGGTCTGGCCGACCTGGGAGGTGTGCGGGTACCAGCCCGCGTCCACCGCCGCACGCGAGGCACCCACCGCAGCACCCAGACTGTCGGCCAGCGCCTCGATCACCGCGAAGTTCTCCGCCCCGCTGACCCCACGCCCACCGGAGACCACGATCGCGGCCTCGGTCAGCTCCGGGCGCCCCGTCGACTCCCGCGCCGTCCGCGCCGTCACCTTCGTGCCCGTGGCCGTCTTCCCGAACGACACGTTCAGGGCCTCCACCGCACCCGCCGCCGCAACCGGCTCGACGGGAGCGGAGTTCGGCTTGACCGTGATGACCGGAACACCCCTGGAAACCCGGGACCTGGTCGTGTACGAGGCGGCGAACGCCGCCTGCGTCGCGACCGGGCCCTGCTCACCGGCCTCCAGATCGGTGGCGTCGGTGATGATGCCCGACCCGACCCGCAGCGCCAGACGCGCCGCGATCTCCTTGCCCTCGGCCGAGGACACCACCAGCACCGCCACCGGCGACACCGCCTCGAACGCCGCCTGCAGCGCATCCACCTTCGGCACCACCAGATAGTCCGCGAACTCGGGGGCATCGGCGGTGAGGACCTTCACCGCACCGTGCTCACCCAGCACACCCGCCGTCGCCTCCGCACCGGCACCCAGCGCCACAGCGACCGGGTCACCGATCCGCCGCGCCAGCGTCAGCAGCTCCAGGGTGGGCTTGCGGACCGCACCGTCCACGTGATCGACCAGAACAAGAACTTCAGCCATGACAACGCACTCCAGACGAGAAGAGATGAGGAAGAGAGA
>NZ_JBHYVE010000069.1:0-1035 GCF_042750035.1 Streptomyces sp. NPDC059452 | reverse complement strand
GTCTGGGGCTGTTCCGGGTTCCCCGAGCAGCCCCAGTAGAGAGGTCTACAAACCTATCCTTGTCCAATTTTTTGATATTATTTTTCCGGTTCATCTTCTCCATATGCTGAACTTCAATGACGTGATTCATAGTGGTCACTTTTACAACATCATTTGGAGCTATGAAAACCGCGTCACCATTGCGTTTATCCATCCATTTCCCCTCAATTTTTCCTGTAATGTTTAATTAAAATCAAGTTAATAATAAAGAACCCCAAATCCGAAGTCAGTTTTTCAACAAAAATTAGCGTCCTTTTCCCAAATAGTCCCTATACAATTCCTTAATAGCAAACTCAATTACAGCATCTTTTGAAACTCTTCCAAATTCATTGTGTTTTGTAAAATGTTCGGCTAATAACTCTAGCTTTTTAAATGTTTCAACAGTAATTCGAGGTCCAATTTGTTTTTTCTCTTCCATCCAAACACACTCCTAACAAGTTGTTAACATAATTCTAACATTGGAAATAATAGAATTCAAGAACAGAAAAAAGAAGCACACTCGGAATGATATTTCGTTTCCTTTTGATTCCGAGCCTCCACCCCTTACAATCCCCAAAGGCAACCGACAAGGGAAAATTCGTCCCTTATCGGCACCTCCGGAAATTGTACAGCAAGGGGTCACTCCCAATAAAAAGACTACGACATATAAAACAGGTTTAGCTTCAGAGAAAAAGAGCATAAGGAAACTCGGTGCCACCCTAAAAAAAAGGGTGTCAAACAGGCTGTGCCTGTTGAGTTTCTATGCTCTTAGAACAGGTGCCGTTTTTGAAGCCAAAGATATAGCATAGATACCCCATAGATATAGCAGGGATATACCAAAATATCTCTAGAGATACGGGTATCTATGCTATATCTCTCTACAAGATTCCTCCACACGCTTGACGGAAATGCTTCAGCATTTTAGCACTCACTCGACAGAGTGTATAAGTGCGCCATTCGGAATTTCAAAGCTTCAAATTTCACAGAGAGTGCCCATTTATACACACCCCCTAAATC
>NZ_JBHYVE010000068.1:0-1057 GCF_042750035.1 Streptomyces sp. NPDC059452 | reverse complement strand
TGTATTGACCCGCAGGGTTGTTGACGCGGGTGATGGGTGGTTGGCCGCCGAGTGCGGTGTGGCTGCGGTGGTGGTTGTAGGTGTGGAGGAAGTCTGCCAGGGCTGCTGTGCGTTCGTCGTTGGAGGTGTAGGGGCGGAGGTAGGCCCACTCGTCGAGGAGGGTGCGGTTGAAGCGTTCGACCTTGCCGTTGGTCTGCGGCCGGTAGGGGCGGGTGAGCTTGCCGGTTGCGCCGAGGTCGGCCAGGGTGTTCTTCCAGGCCAGGCCCTTGCGGTAGGCCCAGGCATTGTCGGTGAGGACGCGTTCGATGCGGATGATGCCGTGGGTGTGGAAGAACGCGGCCGCCCGGGTGAGGAAGCCCGCGCAGGTCGCGACTTTTTCGTCCGGGTGGATCTCGCTGTAGGCGAGGCGGGAGTGGTCGTCGACGGCGGAGTGGACGTAGTCGAAGCCCATGTTGCTGCGGGTGGTCCGGCCGGCTTGGCGGCCCAGGGTCCTGTGGCCGCCGCCGTCGGGGATCCGGCCGAGTTTCTTCACGTCGACGTGGATCAGCTCGCCGGGGCGTTCGCGTTCGTAGCGGCGGATGATCTGGCCGGTGGGCCGGTCGAGGAATGACAGGCGGTTGAGGCCGTGCCGGGTGAGGACGCGGTGCACGGTCGAGGCAGGCATGCTGAGGACCGGGCCGATTCGTGCGGGTCCGAGTTTGCGGTCCTGGCGCAGGCGGCATATTCGGGCTTCGGTTGCGGCGGTGGTCCGGTGTGGTGTCCGGTGCGGGCGGCTGGAGCGGTCGATGAGTCCGCTTTCGCCTTCGGACCGCCAGCGCCGGAGCCACTTGTGGGCGGTGGGACGCGAGATGCCCATCTCCGCGGCGACGTGCGCGACGGGACGGCCGGAGCGGACACGGTCGACGAGCAGCCGCCTGCCGTGAACAGTCAGCCGGGCATTACGGTGGGACATGAGGGCCTCCGTGCGGTGAAGATTCGACACCTCCACCACACACGGGGGCCCTCGCCACGATCAAGCCTCACCAGCGTTAACAACGCTCGTGATCAATACACCTAG
>NZ_JBHYVE010000067.1:0-1132 GCF_042750035.1 Streptomyces sp. NPDC059452 | reverse complement strand
CGGACTCGCTTTCGCTACGGCTTCCCCACACGGGTTAACCTCGCTACACACCGCTAACTCGCAGGCTCATTCTTCAAAAGGCACGCAGTCACGACCGTATATGCAAGCACATACAGCGACGCTCCCACGGCTTGTAGGCACACGGTTTCAGGTACTATTTCACTCCGCTCCCGCGGTACTTTTCACCATTCCCTCACGGTACTATCCGCTATCGGTCACCAGGGAATATTTAGGCTTAGCGGGTGGTCCCGCCAGATTCACACGGGATTTCTCGGGCCCCGTGCTACTTGGGTGATCCTCAAACGAGCCGTTGATGTTTTAGCTACGGGGGTCTTACCCTCTACGCCGGACCTTTCGCATGTCCTTCGCCTACACCAACGGTTTCTGACTCGTCTCACAGCCGGCAGACTATGAAAGAGAACTCCCACAACCCCGCATGCGCAACCCCTGCCGGGTATCACACGCATACGGTTTGGCCTCATCCAGTTTCGCTCGCCACTACTCCCGGAATCACGGTTGTTTTCTCTTCCTGAGGGTACTGAGATGTTTCACTTCCCCTCGTTCCCTCCACACTGCCTATGTGTTCAGCAGCGGGTGACAGCCCATGACGACTGCCGGGTTTCCCCATTCGGAAACCCCCGGATCAAAGCTTGGTTGACAGCTCCCCGGGGACTATCGTGGCCTCCCACGTCCTTCATCGGTTCCTGGTGCCAAGGCATCCACCGTGCGCCCTTAAAAACTTGGCCACAGATGCTCGCGTCCACTGTGCAGTTCTCAAACAACGACCAGCCACCCACCACCCCGTCCTGAGGACGAGTTCACTGGGGCCGGATCGAAGGACAGACTCAGCATGAGCCCGTACCTTCAGACACCCAACAGCGTGCCCGACCCGACCGATCCATCACCACGTTCCACGCCGAAGCAGTACTAGCAGTGACCAACCTGTCGTGCCGAATAGTCAACGTTCCACCCATGAGCTACCAGCACCGGACATTCGCCGGTGTTCTGGCCTCTGACCAAGCGAGCTTGGTGAGAAGTGCTCCTTAGAAAGGAGGTGATCCAGCCGCACCTTCCGGTACGGCTACCTTGTTACGACTTCGTCCCAATCGCCAGTCCCACCTTCGACAGCTCC
>NZ_JBHYVE010000066.1:0-1185 GCF_042750035.1 Streptomyces sp. NPDC059452 | reverse complement strand
GTGTAGAATGTACCGCCGGATGGTGCGGCTCCTGATACCTTCAGGACTTGACCAACACGAATCATATTAACATCTTTAATACCGTTCACTTTCGCCAACTCCTTCACTGACGTATTATATTTCTTTGCAATTGCTGTCAATGTGTCACCCGCCTTAACGGTATATGTCGAGCCGGACGACTTGGCAGGTTTCGCCTTCACTGCGGCTTTGTTCCCGACCTTATCGTATTTCGTCAGCCCGTGGGCTTCGATTGTGGCGATAAGCTTCTTCGCATAGTTCGGGTCTGTCGCATATCCACCCTTTTGGATGGCGGCACAAGCTTGTACATAGTTCGTTTCCCCGACAACAGCCTTATAACGGTCAAGACGGTTATAGAGGTTCACAAGGTCTATGATAGAATCGCGAACAGACTTATACGCCCGGAACCCTGCTTTGATTGTTTTATCGACCCCGTTTAAAACCTCCCACGTGCCCATATGAACGGTTCCAGCGTTCCCGATACCTTTTATACCAAACAGGTTATTTGCACGCGTAGCAAGCCCGGATTTGCCCCAATTTGACTCATGTATGGCTTGTGCTGTGATAACTGAAGGTAAAACTCGACTTACACCGTATAATTTTTGTGCTTCACTTGCAACATTCTCCATGAAACTCATTCTTTTACACTCTCCCTCATTTGTTGTCTCATTTCATTTATTTGTTCGTCTGAAGCGGATTCAATCCATAGTTTTCTATCCTTCTGAAATTGCGCCCGCCAATATCCCGGCGGCTGTACGGTTGTCGCATTATCCGGTACGGAATCAGCCGGAACAATTTCAGGATAGTCGAAGATGAAATCCGAATCATATACGAATACTTGTATCATTTCCATTGCTCCAACCCTCCTAGTAATGCACTGCCGCGTCTAATGACCAACTGGACACGGCGGACTGATTGTTTCCTGAAAAGCCGACAAACGCCAGTTTACCGTCAGTGTTGATATAAAATTTTGTGAAGCCTGTCGTTCCGTATGCTGTTGCCATGACCGCCTTTTTGTCTGACGGTGAATATGACGCGGGCAATTGTGCAAAGTCAACGCCGAGGTCACACGCCACGTCACCTTTTAGCATGAGGATGTTTCCCCAGCGGGTATACTGCGGTGTTCTTCCTGACGCCTTTGCTCCATTCAATAACGGAAGGTTATAC
>NZ_JBHYVE010000065.1:0-1195 GCF_042750035.1 Streptomyces sp. NPDC059452 | reverse complement strand
AACACAGTGGACGCGAGCAACTGAGGACAAGCCCTCGGCCTATTAGTACCAGTCAGCTCCACCCGTTACCGGGCTTCCACATCTGGCCTATCAACCCAGTCGTCTACTGGGAGCCTTAACCAATCTAGTTGGTGGGAATACTCATCTCGAAGCAGGCTTCCCGCTTAGATGCTTTCAGCGGTTATCCTTTCCGAACGTAGCCAACCAGCCATGCCCTTGGCAGGACAACTGGCACACCAGAGGTTCGTCCGTCCCGGTCCTCTCGTACTAGGGACAGCCCTTCTCAATATTCCTACGCGCACAGCGGATAGGGACCGAACTGTCTCACGACGTTCTAAACCCAGCTCGCGTACCGCTTTAATGGGCGAACAGCCCAACCCTTGGGACCGACTCCAGCCCCAGGATGCGACGAGCCGACATCGAGGTGCCAAACCATCCCGTCGATATGGACTCTTGGGGAAGATCAGCCTGTTATCCCCGGGGTACCTTTTATCCGTTGAGCGACAGCGCTTCCACAAGCCACTGCCGGATCACTAGTCCCGACTTTCGTCCCTGCTCGACCCGTCGGTCTCACAGTCAAGCTCCCTTGTGCACTTACACTCAACACCTGATTGCCAACCAGGCTGAGGGAACCTTTGGGCGCCTCCGTTACTCTTTAGGAGGCAACCGCCCCAGTTAAACTACCCATCAGACACTGTCCCTGATCCGGATCACGGACCCAGGTTAGACATCCAGCACGACCAGAGTGGTATTTCAACGACGACTCCACAACCACTGGCGTGGCCGCTTCACAGTCTCCCACCTATCCTACACAAGCCGAACCGAACACCAATATCAAACTATAGTAAAGGTCCCGGGGTCTTTCCGTCCTGCTGCGCGAAACGAGCATCTTTACTCGTAGTGCAATTTCACCGGGCCTATGGTTGAGACAGTCGAGAAGTCGTTACGCCATTCGTGCAGGTCGGAACTTACCCGACAAGGAATTTCGCTACCTTAGGATGGTTATAGTTACCACCGCCGTTTACTGGCGCTTAAGTTCTCAGCTTCGCCACCCCGAAGAGCAGCTAACCGGTCCCCTTAACGTTCCAGCACCGGGCAGGCGTCAGTCCGTATACATCGCCTTACGGCTTCGCACGGACCTGTGTTTTTAGTAAACAGTCGCTTCTCGCTGGTCTCTGCGGCCACCCCCAGCTCA
>NZ_JBHYVE010000064.1:0-1858 GCF_042750035.1 Streptomyces sp. NPDC059452 | reverse complement strand
GTGCGGTGAAGATTCGACACCTCCACCACACACGGGGGCCCTCGCCACGATCAAGCCTCACCAGCGTTAACAACGCTCGTGATCAATACACCTAGAGCCTGTCTGACAAATGATCACCTGGCCGTTTCGCGGAGCCAGAGGACCAGGGAGGCGAGGACGACTCCCGCGCGGTAGCGGTCCGCGAGCTTGTCGAACCTGGTTGCGATCGCACGGAACTGCTTGAGGCGAGCGAAGCATCGTTCGACCACGTTGCGGTCGCGATAGATCTCCCTGTCAAAGGCGGGTGGCCGGCCACCGAAGCGCCCCCTGCGTCGGCGGTTGGCCACCTGGTCGCGGCGCTCGGGGATCGTGGCGGCGATGCCCCGACGCCTCAGCAGATGACGGATGGCCCTGCTGGAGTAGGCCTTGTCACCCAGCACACGGTCCGGTGTCGTGCGCGGGCGACCCGTGCCGACGCGCGGGGTGCGGACCCCGTCGAGGACGTCGGCGAACGCGGTGGCGTCGTTGACGTTTCCGGGTGTGAGCACGATCGACAGCGGCAGTCCCCGGCCGTCGACGGCAAGATGGACCTTGGTGGTCAGCCCGCCCCGGGACCGACCGAGTGCCTGATGCGCCTGCGAGCGGCCCGGATCTTCCGGTTCGTCCCTGCCTGCGTCCCCCTTTTACGGGCGCCCGCGGCGTGCTGATGGGCCCGGTTGATCGTGGAGTCAACGGCGACGATCCACTCCACCCGGCCCCCCGCGTCATCATGGACCTGGACATGCTCCAGCAGCTTCGCCCACGTGCCATCGGCCTCCCAGCGGGCGAACCGCTCGTAGACGGTCTGCCACGGCCCATACCGCTCGGGCAGGTCGCGCCAAGGAGCCCCGGTCCGTAGCCGCCACAGCACTCCGTTGACCACCTGCCGGTGATCACGCCACGGACGGCCCCGTCCGTCCACCTGGGGCAAAAGGGGCTCTATCCGCCCCCATGCCGCATCCGTCAACTCGCCTCGACCTGACACAAGATCAATTATCGGACCGGCTATAAAGTCCTGCCCGTGGTGAATCATCAGGACGAGACCAGGACGGCCTACGACGGAGTCGTCGAGCTGTACGCATCGCTGTTCGCAAACCGGCTGGAGACACAGCCTTTCTCCCGGACCATGATCGGCACCTTCGCCGAACTGGTGCGCGCGACAGGCAACCCGCGGGCAGCGGACGTCGGGTGCGGGCCCGGACATCTGACAGCCATGCTGCACGAACTGGGCCTGGACGCCTTCGGACTCGACCTCGCCCCCGGCATGATCGACCACGCCCGGCAGGTCCATCCGGCGCTGCGCTTCCAGGAGGCGCGGATGGAATCCCTGCCGATCGAGGACGCCGCCCTCGGCGGCGTACTGGCCCACTACTCAATGATCCACACCCCTCCGGGAGAACTACCGGAGCTGCTCGCCGAGCAGGCACGCGTCCTGGCGCCGGATGGCCTGCTCCTGGTCTCCTTCTTCGGGACCGACGAACAAGAACCGGTCCGCTTCGACCACAAGGTGGCGCCTGCCTACAGCTGGCCGGCGGATCGCCTCGCCGAACTGCTGGCCGACGCCGGGCTCGTTCCCTTCGCCCGGTTGCTCCACGATCCAGCCTCCGAAAGGGGCTTCCTCGACGCCCATCTGCTGGCCCGCCGTTCGTAGGCCCTGCCGGTAATCCCCGCCGGACGGTCGGCGCACCTCCCGATTGCCAACTCGGCCGAACCTCGCTGATTGGACGGGAATTGCCAGACAGGCTCTAGGGCCTGTCGTCAAACTGCCGCCTGCCGCGCGACGCCTGGCACGCACGCTCGCAGCGTTGCCGAAATGGCCAAGTAGCTCCGCTACGAGACC
>NZ_JBHYVE010000062.1:0-2166 GCF_042750035.1 Streptomyces sp. NPDC059452 | reverse complement strand
GGTGAGGTCGACTCGGGGCGCCCTGCTGATGTTTCCACCAGTGGGTCTCCCCGAGCCGCCTCCCGAACCCGGCGTGCCCGTCTCCGGGCACCGGGCTCTCCACAAATCCCGTTCCGGCCTGTTCAGTTCCTCATGCCGTAGTGGGCCACGGAGACGGAATGAGTTTTCCCCGGTATCGGTATCTGGTCGTACTTACCTTTGCCGGGTTGAACAGTTCCGCTTCCTCTGTGACGGGCCACCAGCCGCCGCCGTAGTAGCGTCGACGGAGCTGCTTCCAAGTGATCCCGGGATGCTTGCGCCGGATCCATCGTGTCACCCTCATCCACGCATAGTGGCTGAGGTAACAGAAAGCGACGTTCGACACTCCGGGACGGAAATACGCGCACCATCCTCGCAACACCGAGTTCAGTCGGTGGAGCAAGGACTCCAGCGACAATCCGACGTTCTGCCGTCCGGTCAGTTCCTTCACCTTGCCCGTGATGGAACGCACTGATTTCCGTGCCGGATAGGTGTAGATGTACTGCCGGTCGGTGCCGAGTTTCCGGTGACGCTGGATGCGCCATCCGAGAAAATCAAGGCCCTCGTCAATGTGCGTGATCTTTGTCTTTTCCACCGACAGGCGAAGGCCCATTGGCTTCAATGTCTCTGCGACCTCGTCGCGTAGTTCCTCGGCATGTTCACGGTGCCCGAAGACGAGTACGAGGAAGTCGTCCGCATACCGGACCAGCCGGTAGTTGGGCAATCCTCGGCGCCGTCTCCTGCGCCGACCTTCGGAGGTGCTATCTGGTCCTCCGAGGCCCCGGGCGATGTGCTCGTCCAGGACCGAGAGTGCGATGTTGGCCAGCAGCGGAGACAGGATCCCGCCCTGCGGGGTCCCGGTGCGTGTGTCCGTGAAGGCTCCGTCCCGGGACAGGATCCCGGACTTCAAGAACGCCTTCACCAAGGACAGCACCCGCTTGTCCCCGATTCGACTCCGCACCCGATCCATGAGGGCCGGGTGCGAGATCTCGTCGAAGCACGCCGTGATGTCGCCCTCCACCACCCACTCGTATCCGTGGCTGGCGAGATAGCGGGTCTCGGCGATCGCATCGTGAGCTCGGCGGTTCGGGCGGAACCCATAGGAACACGGGAGGAAATCCGCTTCGAATACCGGCTCCAGCACCAGTTTCAAGGATGCCTGGACCACTCGGTCCGCTACGGTCGGAATCCCGAGACGACGAAGCTTGCCATTCGCCTTGGGAATCATTCGCTCGCGGACAGGAACCGGATGGAAGCTGCGGTCTCTGACCTGGGTCCGCAGCTTGTCGAGAAACGCCTCGACTCCCTGCCCGGCTTCGATGGAGCGGGCGGTCTTCCCGTCCACTCCGGCCGTGCGGGCGCCCTTGTTTCCCCGGACACGGCCCCACGCCACCAACAGGAAGGCGGGATCGGCCACGAGGTTGAACAGGTCGTCGAACCTGCGATGAGAATCATCAACAGCCCAACGGTGCAGCTTGGTCTGGATCTCCAGTACCCGGCGTTCGGCCTTCATCAAGGCCCATTCCAGCTCGTCGGTATTCACCGGCGAAAACCTCCTGGCATTCCAGCATCCTTACTGCTGACTTGCTGGCCCCCTTCCCCATGTGACCGGCTTTCCCGGCCTCGGAGTACTACGGGGCCTCCGCCCTGCCCGACAGTCATCAGCCGGCGATGGACCTGCCCCCGACCGGACTGGATGTCCGATACAGGGGCGACCGCGGACAGTTCCCACGTTCACCACGAATCGATCGACAGGTGAGGTGCCCAGCTCTACCCCGGCAGCATCGCCACGCTTACGCCGCAGACTTTCAGCGTGGCCTCCCCACCGATGCGTAGAGTCGGCTTCGGAGTCGACCACCGACGAGCACTGGTGGTCGTGCACTGCGTCCGGCCCAGATCCGCCAGGTTCGAGCCGGTGTCGTAATTACGGGGCGTCAGGCACTGATTTCTCGCGTGCACCTTCCTGTCTCGCTAGCCGGACCCGGGGCGTCTGGCAGTACCGACCCGTCCCGGCGTTGTCGGGGCTGCTTACCGCCCGGCTCGGCATCCCCCGAACCGAACTGCCCCCAGCTTCAACCGGATTGCTACGACAACCCGGCGGTGAAGGTCTCTCACCTCACTCGATTCCGTGGCGCCTCGTGGCGCACC
>NZ_JBHYVE010000061.1:0-3284 GCF_042750035.1 Streptomyces sp. NPDC059452 | reverse complement strand
CGTCGACTACGGCGTCGTCGGCGACCTCTTCACCGTCGTCCCCCAGCTCACCGAAGAGATCACCGCCCGCAAGAGCTGAACCACACAACAACCCCACACACACGCACACCCGCTCTGGGCCGCACGGTGAAACCCACCGCGCGGCCCAGCGCCGTGTTACCGCCGCTCCTCGGCCATGCGGCTCGGCACCCCGCCACGGTCGTCCGCGCCCAGCCCGAACGTGGTGAAGGCGGTGCGGTCCGGCAGCGGGTAAGTCTCCTTGCCCGTCAGCGCGTTGATGATGACGGCGGAGCGCCACGCGGCCAGGCCCAGGTCGGGGGCGCCGACCCCGTGCGTATGCCGTTCCGCGTTCTGCACGAAAACCGAGCCGTCGATCCCCGGGGCGAGGACGAGCCGTTGGGCCTCGTCCACCTGCGGACGCCCGGCGCTGTCGCGGACGATGTACGGGTCGAGGGCGGCGAGCAGCGTGTCCACGGGGCGCTCCCGGTACCCGGTGGCGAGGACCACCGCGTCCGTGGTGAGCCGCCCCCGGGTCTCCTGCTGGCCGTGCTCGACGACCAGTTCGATGCGGCCGCCGTCCGTGACGGAGGCGCCGGTGACCTCGATGCCGGGGGTGAGGGTGACATCGGGCCAGTCGCCGCCGAGGCTGCGCCGGTACAGCTCGTCGTGAATGTCCCCGAGCGTGTCCCCGCTGACCCCCTTGTAGAGCTGCCACTGACTGGGCAGCAGCCGGTCCCGGGTGGCCTGCGGAAGGCCATGGAAGTAGCGCGTGTAGTCCGGGGTGAACTGCTCCAGGCCGATCTTGCTGTACTCCATGGGCGCGAAGGCCGGGGTACGGGCGAGCCAGGTCAGCCCCTCCGCCCCTTCGGGCCTCAACCGCAGCAGGTCCAGCAGGACTTCCGCGCCGGACTGCCCCGAGCCGACGACGGTGATGTGCCGGGCGGCGAGCAGCCGGTCCCGCTGGGCGAGGTAGTCGGCGGAGTG
This sequence comes from Streptomyces sp. NPDC059452, assembly GCF_042750035.1. Classification (NCBI taxonomy): domain Bacteria; kingdom Bacillati; phylum Actinomycetota; class Actinomycetes; order Kitasatosporales; family Streptomycetaceae; genus Streptomyces; species Streptomyces sp. NPDC059452. The sequence continues at coordinate 2,300 of NZ_JBHYVE010000061.1, read as the reverse complement.
CAGGACCAGGGGTACGGGGTCGGCGGCCAGGGCCCGCAGCGGCTCGGGGACGTACGGTGCGGTGCCGACGCCGAGAGCGAGGTTACGGGCATGGGTGAGCCCGGCCTGAAGGGTCTCGCCGTCCGGACCGAGCCGGGTGAACTCCACGGCGAACGCGGCCGTTTGGGCGTCCCAGGCGATCGTGTCGACACGGTGACCGAAGTGGGTGGAGGGCAGTTCGGTGCTCACCCAGCGGAGGTAGTTGTCGAACTCCGAACGGTGGATGTGGAAGCGCTCGGCGAAGTAGAAGGGGAAGAGGCGGCGCCGGACCTTGAGGTAATTGAGGTAGCACCAGGGGCTGGTGGGCTCGACCAGGCTCACCAGGTCGGCCAGGAAGGGGACTTGGAGGGTCGCTCCCTCGATGAGGAGTCCGGGGTGCCAGTGGAAGGAGGTGCGCTGTTCGTGGAAGGCACTGCGCAGGCCGGGCACGCCGTCGGCGAGCGCGGCGAGCGAGAGGTTGAAGGGCCCTGCGCCCACCCCCAGCAGATCGAGCGGCGGGGTTCGTGGTCCGGGCGTCATCGCGTTCCTCCAACGGGGTTCGTGCGCGTCGGCAACGTCATGGCGACAGCCTTTCCGTCACCGGGGCGCCGGTATCACCGCCGCCACCGTCTCCTTCGGCCGCCGCCCGCTCCGCCGCCTCCGTGACGAGGTCGAGCAGCGGCAGCAGGTCGGCCGTGGCGGCGGCCGGGTGCAGCAGCGTGGCCTTGAGCCAGAGCCTGCGCCGCCCGTCGCCGTCCTCCGCCACCGCCCGGCCGAGGACGGCCCGGCCGTCCATGAGCAGCGTGCGGCGCACCTCGGCGACGACGGCGTCCCCGGCCTCCGGCTCCAGCGCGTCGGCCGCCACCGGCCGGAACAGCACGGTGCTGATGCCGATCCCGCCGGGGCGGCGGCGCAGTGCGGGGTGTGCGTCGACGGCCCGGCCGAACTCCTCAGCCGTACGTACGCAGTGCTCCACCAGTTCGCTCAGTCCCCGGCGTCCCAGCGCCCGGAAGGTGGCCGCGATCTTCAGGGCGTCGGGGCGCCGGGTGGTGCGGATCGAGCGGCCGAGCAGGTCGGGGAGCCCGGCCTCGGTGTCGTCGTCGGCGTTGAGGTAGTCGGCGCGCAGGGAGAGCGGGGCGAGCAGGGCGGTGTCCGCGACGGCCAGCACTCCGGCGGCGACCGGCTGCCAGCCGAGCTTGTGCAGGTCGAACGTTACGGAGACGGCGTGCTCCAGCCCCGCGAGCCGGGGCGCGAGGCGTTCGCTGAACAGCAGGGGGCCGCCGTAGGCCGCGTCCACGTGGAGCTCGGCTCCGTACCGCTCGACGATCCGGGCGATCTCGGGGAGCGGGTCGATGCGCCCTTCGTCGGTGGTGCCCGCGGTGGCGACGACCAGGACGGGCCCGTCGCCGAGCCCGGCCAGGGTGCGGTCGAGGGCGGCGGGGTCGATGCGGCCGTCGTGGCAGGGGACGACGGTGGGGGCGGGCAGGCCGAGCATCCAGGCGGCGCGGTGCACGCTGTGGTGGGCGTTGGCGCCGGTCACCACCCGCAGCGGGGCGGGCGCCGCTCGTTCCCGGGCGAGGAGGAGGGCGACGAGGTTGGACTCGGTGCCGCCGCTGGTGATGAGAGCGTCGGGCGCGGGGGCACCGGGGTGGATGAGCCGGGCCAGTGCGGCCGTGGTCAGCTCCTCGATCACTCCGGCGGCGGGCGCCTGGTCCCAGGAGTCCATGGAGGGGTTGAGGGCCGCCCCCGCCAGCTCCGCCGCGACCGCCACGGCGAGCGGCGGGCAGTGGAGATGGGCGACGCACGCGGGGTCGGCCGGGTCGGCGGCCCCCTCGGCAACGGCCCGTACGAGGTCCGCGAGTGCGGCCTCGGCCCCGACGCCCTCCTCGGGCAGCACCGGAGAGCACAGGGCGCCGGTCCGCCGGGCCACGGCTTCCGGTCCCCCGGCGGGCAGCGGTCCGCCCCTGGCCCGGGCCCCGCTCTCCAGTGCGTCCAGGACGACGGCGGTCAGCTCCCGCAGCCGGCCCGGCCCGTGCTCGCCTCCCGCGAGGAGGCGGCCCCCGGTTCCGGCGCTCACACCGCACGCTCCAGGGGGAGTTCGGCGGACAGCAGGCCCTGAGCACGCTCCATGGCGAAGCCCTTCGATCGGAGTGCAAGATCCACAACCGGGATTCGCTGGTTAGGCTAACCTAACTCCGCCGCTGGGGAAGAACGCACTCCGGTTCACCCGGGCCGATCGCCCTTAAATAATAACAGGCCTGCCCCCGAGCGTAGTAGTGTGA
>NZ_JBHYVE010000060.1:0-3538 GCF_042750035.1 Streptomyces sp. NPDC059452 | reverse complement strand
ACCCCCTGGAGGGTGGCCGGCCCGACGCCCTTCTTCACGTTTCCGGTGAACGAGCTGTGCGGTCAGGGGTTCTCGGTGCGGCCCGGACGCCTCGCGCCCATGGGGCGCAGGCGGTCCGGCCCGTCCGTACGACGGGCGGGCTCGGGGCCGGCCGTACGACCGGCGTACCCCGGACCGTCCGTACGACCGGCGTACCCCGGGCCGTCCGTACGGCCGACATGGTCCGGGCGGCCCGAACGGCCGTTGCGGTCCGGGCGGTTCGCGTCCGCGGGGGTCCGTCCGGGCATCCGGAAGACCTGGGCGTCCGCGGGCGCCTTGGGGGCCATCAGCGCCACGGCCTCCTGCCAGCCGCTGGTGAACCCGCGCACCTCGGCGTCGAGGGCGATGCGGGCGCCGACCTTGCCGACGACCGACGTAAGGGTTCTCCCCACCTCCGCCGTGTACACACCGGCCTCCGCCGTCTCGGCGGCCACCTCCACGGCGGCCGCCACCACATCCACCAGCCGCTCCTGCGCGCTGATCACCACGGGCGCCCCACCCCCACTGTCCGCCCTGCCGTCGTCCTCGTCGCCACGCTCACCGCTCCTCACGCCCGTACGGCGCTCCGCGCATCACATCGCACTTTTTCGAATGTTCGTTCGATTGATCGAGCGTAACGCAGCAGGCCCTCCCGGCGGAGGGCATTGAGCCACCGAACTAGTTAGTTGCGCGCACGCACGACATGGATCACAATGAGTGCAGCGGCGGAGCTGTGCCCCCACCCTCCGGGGGCGCGGCTCCGCCGTCGTACATCAGTCACTCCCCTCCACCCGCAGCTACGAAAGGAGTACCCCTGTCATGCCCTCTTCCCCGGGCGTCTTCCCCGATGTGCAGGCCCTCGTCGTGGAACTGCTCGCCGACCGCTCGGAACTGGCGGGCGTGATCGTGGACGAGACTCCTCCGGCCGGATTCGACGGCACGGCCAGGGCTGTCCTCGTCTCCCGCGTCGGCGGCGCGTGGATCGACGACCTCCACCTCGACCAGCCGCAGGTCGAACTGGAGGTCTACGGTCCGGACAAGTCCACGGCCCATACGCTCGCCAACACGGCGCGGGCCGCACTGCTGGCCGCCACCGGCACGGTCCACGGCACCGCGTCGGTCACCGACATCGTCGAGGCCGACGGACCGCGCTGGCTGCCCGACTTCACCCGGCCGCAGGCGAGCCGCTACCTCTCCACGTACCGCATCTCCATCCGCCCCGCCTAGGAGCGGCACGGGCGTACCGGACCGCCGAGCGTCCCGGACCCCCCTCCATGAACCGGCCCCGTCGCCTTCGCGGCGGGGCTTTCGCGTACCCGTACGACGACGTACGCACCCCACGCACACACCGCACACACCACACCGAGGAGCAGTACTCATGGCGAACAACAACGGCAGCCAGATCCGCGTCGCCGGCACCGGCCGCATCCTGGTGGCACCGGCCGGCGCCACCCCGCCGGCCGCCCCCAAGCACACCGCCGACGCCTGGCCGGCCGGCTGGACCGAGCTGGGCTTCACCACGACCGACGGCATCAAGTTCAACAAGAAGGACAAGATCGACCCGGTCGACACCTGGCAGTCGGTGAGCCCGGCGCGGTTCATCTACTCCGACCGCGACCTGACCGTGAAGTTCCAGCTGCTCCAGTTCAACAAGGACACGCTGCCGTTCTTCATGGGCGGCAGCGCGGTGACCCCGGTGACCGCCGCCGGGGCCGTCGACACCTTCGCGTACACGCTGGGCGCGGAGCCGCAGCGGGACGAGCGCCAGCTCGGCATCGAGTTCAGCGACGGCGCGGACGTCACGTACCGCTTCATCATCCCGCGCGGCCAGGTCACCGAGACCGAGGAGATCGCGCTGACCCGTACGGGCGCGCTGAAGCTGGGCGTGACCTTCACCGCGCTCGCCCTCGAGAACAGCGGCACCCTGGCGACCTGGCTGATGAAGGACAAGGCGGCCTACGGCAGCTGATCCGCCCCGGGGCCACGCCCCACCCTCCTTCCGGCAGCCGGTACGGCTGCCTTTCCGGTGGCCGGTGCGCGGCGGTAGCGGTATCCGTCCCGCACCGGCCACCGGCCCCTCCTCTTCCTCTGCATCCCCCGCCCTCTCCCCCTCCCCACCAGCAAGGAGCCCCGCATGTCCGCCTTCAACGTCAACGCGGCCCGGGCCCAGCGCCTCGAAGCCCTCGGGCTGGCCTGGTCCTTCGAGCTCGACGACCACACCTTCGAGCTCCCCACCGAGCTCTCCCGCTCCACCGCCCGCAAGCTCCGCGCACTCGACGACAACGACGTCGACGGTCTGCTGCGACTGCTGCTCGGCGAGGAGCAGTTCGCCCGCTTCGACCGGCTCGACCTGACGATGCAGGACATCGCGGCGATTCTTGAGGCGTACGGCAAGGAGACCGGGCTCGGCCTGGGGGAAGGCTGAGCCTCGGCGAGCTCGTGGAAGAGCACGCCGAGGCCCTTGAGGCGGACCTGCTCCGCCATTACGGCACGGACCTGCTCGACTGGCACCGCGGCCGGCTCTCCTCCCGCCGGCTCGCGGTGCTCGTCAAGCACCTCCCGCGCGACAGCGCCCTGGTGCGCGACCTCCACGGCGAAGCGGCGGACTGGTCGGTGACCGAGTACCTGCTGGCCACCGCGGTCGACCAACTCGCCGAGTCCAACTGGATGTACGCCACCGTCAACCAGGACGAGGAGGCGGAGCCGCTGGAGTACCCGGTGGCGGTCCGGCGGCCCGGGACCGCCGATGTCCCCGGGGCCGAGACCGCTTCAAAGGACGAACCGGTGACGGGACCCAACCGGGCGGAGCTCACGCATTTCTTTTCCTGACAGCATTGACCGCCCCCCTGTAGAGTTCGCCGCACAGAGTGCGGGGAGGGAAATAATGCCGCAGATATCGGCAGGGGTAAGCGCACAGGGCTGGCGGAGCCGCATGGTGCCCATTCCGCGTCCAGCCGGTGAGCCGGCGATCGTGGAATTGCGATCCGGAGGATTCCTCACCCATTTCTCCGCCATGGGTGGGATCGATACCGAACACGTCAGGTCCGAGGACGACCACGTGTATGTGACCAGTACAACAGGGACGAAGCCGTTCCTTTTCGTGCTGGCCCCCAAGCACACACACGTCAAGGTCAAGCGTCACGGCGGAGATTCCGGCGGTATCGCACGGTGGCATCTCCGTACCATCGCCCCGGAGAGTCTTCGGAAACTCGAATCCGAGCTCGAAGGTGATGGTGGCGAGGTGCTGTCCGGGTCCAGGGGCGGGGAATTCTCGTTCTCCTTCGAACAGAAGGACGGGGTGGCGGGATTCGTCTGCACCGACTTCCGCGGAAACCCCATGGACATAACTCATGAGGGCCATATGCGGGGGCGCGTCAAGATCCCCGGCCCTGGTTACATCACCGTTGTCGCCCTCGGCCCGTGGAAGCTGAAGCGCCTCTGACCCTGTACGCCTGGAACTGACCACAGCCGGCAGCCGAAGCCGACGGGTGGTGCGGTCGGGCCGATCTCCAGCAGATCG
>NZ_JBHYVE010000059.1:0-2500 GCF_042750035.1 Streptomyces sp. NPDC059452 | reverse complement strand
CGGATTTGCCTACTTATCAGCCTAACTGCTTGGACGTGCACAACCAATCGCACGCTTCTTCTATCCTTCTGCGTCCCTCCATTGCTCAAACGGTAAAGAGGTGGTACAGGAATATCAACCTGTTGTCCATCGCCTACGCCTGTCGGCCTCGGCTTAGGTCCTGACTAACCCTGAGCGGACGAGCCTTCCTCAGGAAACCTTAGGCATTCGGTGGAGGGGATTCTCACCCCTCTTTCGCTACTCATACCGGCATTCTCACTTCTAAGCGCTCCACCAGTCCTTCCGGTCTGGCTTCACAGCCCTTAGAACGCTCTCCTACCACTGTTCGAAGAACAGTCCGCAGCTTCGGTGATACGTTTAGCCCCGGTACATTTTCGGCGCAGAGTCACTCGACCAGTGAGCTATTACGCACTCTTTAAATGGTGGCTGCTTCTAAGCCAACATCCTGGTTGTCTAAGCAACTCCACATCCTTTTCCACTTAACGTATACTTTGGGACCTTAGCTGGCGGTCTGGGCTGTTTCCCTTTCGACTACGGATCTTATCACTCGCAGTCTGACTCCCAAGGATAAGTCATCGGCATTCGGAGTTTGACTGAATTCGGTAACCCGGTAGGGGCCCCTAGTCCAATCAGTGCTCTACCTCCGAGACTCTTACCTTGAGGCTAGCCCTAAAGCTATTTCGGAGAGAACCAGCTATCTCCAAGTTCGATTGGAATTTCTCCGCTACCCACACCTCATCCCCGCACTTTTCAACGTGCGTGGGTTCGGGCCTCCATTCAGTGTTACCTGAACTTCACCCTGGACATGGGTAGATCACCTGGTTTCGGGTCTACGACCACGTACTCATTCGCCCTATTCAGACTCGCTTTCGCTGCGGCTCCGCCTCTTCTGCTTAACCTTGCACGGGATCGTAACTCGCCGGTTCATTCTACAAAAGGCACGCCATCACCCGTTAACGGGCTCTGACTACTTGTAGGCACACGGTTTCAGGATCTCTTTCACTCCCCTTCCGGGGTGCTTTTCACCTTTCCCTCACGGTACTGGTTCACTATCGGTCACTAGGGAGTATTTAGCCTTGGGAGATGGTCCTCCCGGATTCCGACGGAATTTCACGTGTTCCGCCGTACTCAGGATCCACTCAGGAGAGAACGAAGTTTTGACTACAGGGCTGTTACCTCCTATGGCGGGCCTTTCCAGACCTCTTCATCTACCTCGTTCCTTTGTAACTCCGTACAGAATGTCCTACAACCCCAAGAGGCAAGCCTCTTGGTTTGGGCTAGATTCCGTTTCGCTCGCCGCTACTCAGGGAATCGCATTTGCTTTCTCTTCCTCCGGGTACTTAGATGTTTCAGTTCCCCGGGTCTGCCTTCTCATATCCTATGTATTCAGATATGGATACCACTCCATTACGAGTGGTGGGTTTCCCCATTCGGAAATCTCCGGATCAAAGCTTGCTTACAGCTCCCCGAAGCATATCGGTGTTCGTCCCGTCCTTCATCGGCTCCTAGTGCCAAGGCATCCACCGTGCGCCCTTTCTAACTTAACCGTTAAAAAGAATCACTACGTGATATCTTGCATTACTAATTGAATGTGAATTACTTCTGTTATCTAGTTTTCAAAGAACACGTTGGTGGAGCCTAGCGGGATCGAACCGCTGACCTCCTGCGTGCAAAGCAGGCGCTCTCCCAGCTGAGCTAAGGCCCCGTATTGGGTAAAGATGGTGGGCCTGAGTGGACTCGAACCACCGACCTCACGCTTATCAGGCGTGCGCTCTAACCAGCTGAGCTACAGGCCCATCTACCATATGAAAGAATCAAAGTTCCTTCAAAACTAAACAAGACAGGGAACGTTCTGTTTATAAGACCCAAGGTCTTATATTCCGTTAAAATCCTTAGAAAGGAGGTGATCCAGCCGCACCTTCCGATACGGCTACCTTGTTACGACTTCACCCCAATCATCTGTCCCACCTTCGGCGGCTGGCTCCTTAAAGGTTACCTCACCGACTTCGGGTGTTACAAACTCTCGTGGTGTGACGGGCGGTGTGTACAAGGCCCGGGAACGTATTCACCGCGGCATGCTGATCCGCGATTACTAGCGATTCCAGCTTCACGCAGTCGAGTTGCAGACTGCGATCCGAACTGAGAACAGATTTGTGGGATTGGCTTAACCTCGCGGTTTCGCTGCCCTTTGTTCTGTCCATTGTAGCACGTGTGTAGCCCAGGTCATAAGGGGCATGATGATTTGACGTCATCCCCACCTTCCTCCGGTTTGTCACCGGCAGTCACCTTAGAGTGCCCAACTGAATGCTGGCAACTAAGATCAAGGGTTGCGCTCGTTGCGGGACTTAACCCAACATCTCACGACACGAGCTGACGACAACCATGCACCACCTGTCACTCTGCCCCCGAAGGGGACGTCCTATCTCTAGGATTGTCAGAGGATGTCAAGACCTGGTAAGGTTCTTCGCGTTGCTTCGAATTAAACCACATGCTCCACCGC
>NZ_JBHYVE010000058.1:0-8147 GCF_042750035.1 Streptomyces sp. NPDC059452 | reverse complement strand
ACGCCGCAGGAAGAGACGCTGTGTGCCCTGTTCGCCGAGGTCCTCGGCCTGGAGCGGGTCGGGATCGACGACAGCTTCTTCGACCTGGGCGGCCATTCCCTGCTCGCCACCCGCCTGGTCAGCCGCATCCGCAGCGTGATCGGTGTCGAGCTGCCGATCAAGGACGTCTTCGAGGCGCCGACCGTCGCCGGCCTGGTGGAGCGACTGCGGGGCGACGGCCAGGCCCGTAAGGCTCTGGTCGCGGTGGAGCGGCCGGATGTGGTGCCGCTGTCGTTCGCCCAGCGCCGCCTGTGGTTCCTGCACAAGCTGGAGGGCCCCTCGGCGACCTACAACATGCCGTTGGCGTTCCGCCTCACCGGCTCCGTCGACGCCGAGGCGCTGCACGCGGCCCTTCTCGATGTGATCGGCCGACACGAGTCGCTGCGCACCGTCTTCCCCGAGGTCGACGGCGAGCCGCACCAGTTGGTCCTCGACCCGGCCGCCACCGCCTTCGGCTGGGAGCGCCGGTCGGTCACCGAGTCCGAGCTGCCGACCGCCCTGGAAGAGGTGTCCCGCTACGGGTTCGACCTCTCCTCCGAAGTGCCGGTCCGGTCCTGGCTCTTCGAGACCGGCCCCGAGGACTCCGTACTCCTGCTCCTGCTCCACCACATCGCGGCGGACGGCTGGTCCATGGGCCCGCTGGCCCAGGACCTCGTCGCCGCCTACACGGCCCGCTCACAGGGCAGCGCCCCGCAGTGGTCCGCGCTCCCCGTCCAGTACGCCGACTACACGCTGTGGCAGCGAGAGCTCCTCGGCGACGACTCCGACCCGGACAGCCTGTTCACCCGCCAGGTCGACTACTGGCGCCGACAGCTCCACGACCTGCCCGAACAGGTGACGTTCCCGACCGAGCGGCCGCGGCCCGCAGTCGCCTCGTACGAGGGCGCCTGCGTCACGCTCACGGTCGACGGAGAGCTGCACCGGCAGATGGCGGAGCTGGCACGCGCGTCCGGCGCGACCGTCTTCATGGTGTTGCAGGCCGGTATGGCGGCGCTGCTCACCCGCCTCGGCGCGGGCACCGACATCCCGCTGGGCAGCGGTGTCGCCGGTCGTACCGACGACGCCCTGGACGACCTGGTCGGCCTCTTCGTCAACACCTTCGTGCTGCGGACCGACACCTCCGGCGATCCGGCGTTCCAGGAACTGGTAGGCCGGGTGCGAGAGGCGAGCCTGGCGGCGTACGCGCACCAGGACGTGCCGTTCGAGCACCTGGTGGAGCTCCTCAACCCGCAGCGCTCCACCTCCCACCACCCCCTCTTCCAGGTCGCCCTGGTCCTCCAGAACAACGCCCAGGGAGACTTCACCCTGCCCGCGCTGAGAGTGCGCACCACCGAGGTGGACCCCGGCACCTCGCGCTTCGACATGCTCCTCTCGCTCACCGAGCGCTATGACGCCGCAGGGAACCCGGCCGGCATCGAGAGTGTGGTGGAGTACTCCACGGATCTCTTCGACCGGTCCACCGTCGAGCGGCTCTTCGGCCGGTGGATACGCCTCCTTGCGCAAGCTCTGAGCGCCCCGCACGAGCCGATCAGCCGGGCCGGCCTGCTGACGGAGGCCGAGCGGAGCCAGCTCCTCGCGGGGTGGAACGACACCGACGCCGAGGTCCGCCAGGAGACCATGGCCGGCCTGCTCGAAGCGCAGGTGCGGCGCACCCCCGACGCCACCGCAGTGCTCTTCGGCGAGACCACCCTGACCTACGCCGAGCTGAACGCCCGCGCCAACCAACTGGCCCGCCACCTGGTCGAGTGGGGCGTCGGCCCGGAGAAGCTGGTGGCGGTGGCCCTGCCCCGCTCCGCCGACACCGTCGTCGGGCTGCTCGCGGTGATCAAGACCGGCGGCGCCTACCTCCCGCTCGACCCCGACGACCCGGCCGAGCGGCTGCGGCACACCCTGAGCGACGCCCGACCCGTCCTGGCCCTGGTCTCCGGCGGGACCGGCCTCGACGCGCCGGAGACCGGGATCCCGTTCCTCGCCATCGACGACGGGCAGACCCGCGCGGCCATCGCCCGGCAGTCCACCCAGGACCTGACGGACGCCGACCGCACGGCGCCGCTGACCCCGGCCAACCCGCTCTACGTCATCTACACCTCCGGTTCCACCGGCCGCCCCAAGGGCGTCATGGTGGAACACCGCGGACTGGCCAACAACCTCCAGTGGATGCAGGACGCCTATCCGGTCGGCGCCGGGGACATACTGCTGTTCCGTACGTCGGTCCGGTTCGACTCCGTGGGCCTGGAGCTCTGGTTCCCGCTCCTCCACGGCGCCGCGATCTGTGTGGCCCCCAGCGAGGTGATCCGCGACCCCGAGCGGCTGGTCTCCCACATCGCGGCGAACGGCGTCACCGTCGCCCAGTTCCCCCCGTCCCTGCTCGCCAACCTGCCGCAGCCGCCCGCCGGCCACCGTGTCAGCCGCATCTGGTCCAGTGGCGAGGCCCTGCGCCCAGAGCTCGCTGCGCGGATCAGCGAGGACTGGGACAGCGCCCTGTACAACCTGTACGGCCCGACCGAGATGACCATCCAGGTCGCCTCGTCCGTCTGGGAGGGCGAGACCGACGACGGGCACAACGTCCCCATCGGACGCCCCATGTGGAACACCCGCGTATTCGTCCTCGACGCCGGTCTCCAGCCGGTGCCGGTGGGCGTCGTGGGTGAGCTGTACGTCACCGGGGCCCAGGTGGCCCGGGGCTATGTCGGCCGGGCGGGGCTGACGGCGGAACGCTTCGTCGCCTGTCCGTTCGAGCCGGGGGTGCGGATGTATCGCACCGGTGATCTGGTGCGGTGGCGTGCGGATGGCCAGTTGGAGTTCGTGGGCCGTGCTGACGAACAGGTCAAGGTCCGTGGCTTCCGTATCGAGCCCGGCGAGATCGAGTCGCTGCTGACGGGGTGTGAGGGTGTGCGTCAGGCGGCTGTTCTGGTTCGTGAGGATGTTCCGGGGGATCAGCGTCTGGCTGCTTATGTGGTGCCGGACCTGGCAGCAGCGGCGGCTGCCGCGGCGGGCGGTGCCGAGGAGACGGTATCCGGTGGGGACGCCCAGGTCGGTGAATGGCGGGAGATCTACGACGCGGTCTACTCGGGTGCGGGGTCGGGTGGTTTCGGTGAGGATTTCTCGGGCTGGGACAGTTCGTATACGGGTGAGCCGATTCCGCTGGACGAGATGTGTGCGTGGCGTGATGCGGTCGTTGAGCGGGTGCGTGACCTCGGCGGTGAGCGGGTCCTGGAGATCGGTGTCGGTTCGGGTCTGCTGATGGCGCATCTGGCGCCGGGTGTGGATGAGTACTGGGGCACGGACCTCTCGGGTGCTGTGATCGACAGGCTGACCGCTCAGGTGGCCCGGGCGGGGTTGTCGGATCGGGTGCGGCTGCGGTGTCAGGCGGCCGATGTGGTCGACGGGCTGCCGTCGGAGTACTTCGACACGGTGTTGATCAACTCGGTGGTGCAGTACTTCCCGGACGGGGCGTACCTGGCCCGGGTGATCGACCAGGCCATGGGGCTGTTGGCTCCGGGTGGCCGTCTGGTGATCGGTGATGTGCGGCATGCGGGTTCGCTGCGAGCACTGCACACAGCGGTGCATGGCGGGCGTGGTGCGGCGGTGCGCACGGTGGTGGACCGAGCGGTGCTGCTGGAGAAGGAGCTGGTGGTCACGCCGGAGTTCTTCACGGAGCTGGCACTGCGTGATGAGTGTGTGGGTGCGGTCGATATCCAGTTGAAGCGGGGTGGCTATCACAACGAGCTGACTCGTCACCGGTATGAGGTGGTGCTGCACAAGGCGCCGTCGGAGGTGGTGGATGTCGCGGAGTTGCCGTGCGTGTCCTGGACGCCGGAGTTCGATGTCGCTGGTGTTGGCGGCCCGGTGCGGGTGACGGGGATTCCGAACGCGCGGTTGGTGGCGGAGGTGGCTGCGGAGCGTCGGCTTGATGGGCTGGATGCCGAGGAGTTCGGCCCTGCGGTGGATCCGGAGGAGCTGGTGGCCTGGGGCGCGGACCGTGGTCTGCGGGTCGTGGCTACCTGGTCGCCGCAGTCGGTGGCCCTCTTCGACGCGGTCATCCTGCCGTCCGAGACAGCGGCGACCGAGGCCGTCCTCACGGGCGTCTACACACCGTCCGGCTCCCCTGGCCCCAAGGCCAACAGCCCGGTCACCGCCCGGGGTATCGGCGCGGTCGTCAAGGCCGCCCGCGAGGACCTGGCCCGGCGGCTCCCCGAGTACATGGTGCCGTCGGCGGTCATGGTGCTGGACCGGCTGCCGCTGACCCCGAACGGGAAGCTGGACCGCAAGGCGCTTCCAGTGCCGGAGTACGTGGCGACCGCCGGTGGCCGTGGCCCCCGCACCCCGCAGGAAGAGGTGCTGTGCGGCCTGTTCGCCGAGGTCCTCGGCGTCGGCCGGGTCGGCATCGACGACAGCTTCTTCGACCTCGGCGGCCACTCCCTCCTCACCACCCGCCTGGTCAGCCGCATCCGCAGCGCCCTCGGTGCGGAGCTCCCGATCGCCGCGGTCTTCGAGGCCCCCACGGTCGCCGGTCTGGCGCCCCGCCTCACCGACGGCGGCCGGACCCGTACCGCCCTGGTGCCGATGGAACGGCCCGATGTGGTGCCGCTGTCGTTCGCCCAGCGCCGCCTGTGGTTCCTGCACAAGCTGGAAGGCCGCTCGGCGACGTACAACATGCCCCTGGCACTCCGTCTGACGGGCGGAGTGGATGCGGAGGCGCTCCGCGGCGCCCTGCGGGACCTGGTCGGCCGACACGAGTCGCTGCGCACCGTCTTCCCCGAGGTCGACGGCGAGCCGCACCAGTCGGTCCTCGACGCGCAGAGCGCGGAGCTGGACTGGCAGCGCCGCTCGGTGACGGAGGAGGAGCTCCCGAAGGCTCTGGAGGAAGCCGCCCAGTACGGGTTCGACCTCTCCTCCGAGATGCCGGTCCGCGCCTGGCTCTTCGACATCGGCCCGCAGGACAGCGTCCTGATGCTCCTGGTGCACCACATCGCGGGTGACGGCTGGTCCATGGGCCCGATCGCCCGTGACGTGGTGACGGCCTACACCGCCCGCTCGCAGGGCGGCGCCCCGCGCTGGCCCGAGCTGCCGGTCCAGTACGCCGACTACACGCTGTGGCAGCAGGAGCTGCTCGGCGACGAGAACGATCCGGAGAGCATCTACGCCCAGCAGGTGGACTACTGGCGCCGACAGCTCCACAACCTGCCCGAGCAGGTGACGTTCCCGACCGACCGGCCGCGGCCCGCGATCGGCTCGTACGAAGGCACCCACCTCGACTTCGAGATGGACGCCGAGCTGCACCAGCGGCTGGTGCGGCTGGCGCGCCGCACCAACACGACGGTGTTCATGGTGTTGCAGGCCGGTATGGCGGCGCTGCTCACCCGCCTCGGCGCGGGCACCGACATCGCGCTGGGCAGCGGTGTCGCCGGTCGTACCGACGATGCCCTGGACGACCTGGTCGGCCTCTTCGTGAATACGTTCGTGCTGCGCACGGACACCTCGGGCAATCCCGGTTTCGAGGAACTCCTGGGCCGGGTGCGGGAAGCGAGCCTGGCGGCGTACGCGCACCAGGACGTGCCGTTCGAGCACCTGGTGGAGCTCCTCAACCCGCAGCGCTCCACCTCCCACCACCCGCTCTTCCAAGTCGCCCTCGTGCTCCAGAACACCCCCGAAGGCGACTTCGACCTGCCGGGCCTGCGGGCCACCCCCGAAGACGTCGCAATCGGTAGGTCGCGCTTCGACATGCTGCTCAGCCTGGCCGAGCGAACCGGTGGGCAAGGGGTGACCGGAACCATCGAGTACTCCACGGACCTCTTCGACCGTGGGACGGTGGAGGGGTTGTTGGGGCGTTGGGTGCGGTTGCTGGAGCAGGTGGTGGTGGATCCTTCGCTGTCCGTCGGTGCGGTGGAGCTGCTGTCGGGCGATGAGCGTGGTCGGCTGCTGGAGGTGTGGAACGGCACGTCCGTCGAGGTGCCGTGGGCGACGCTGGCGGGGTTGTTCGAGGCTCAGGTGCGGCGGGACGCGGATGCGGTGGCGTTGGTCCATGGTGGGGTGTCCCTGTCGTACGGGGAGGTGAACGTTCGGGCCAACCGGCTTGCGCACTGGCTGATCGGCCGGGGGGTGGGGCCGGAGAAGCTGGTGGCGGTGGAGCTGCCGCGGTCGGTGGAGATGGTGGTGGCCGTCCTGGCGGTCCTCAAGGCCGGTGGCGCGTACGTACCGATCGACCCGGCCTACCCGGCCGAGCGGCGTGCGTTCATGCTGGCGGACGCGTCCCCGCTCCTCGTCCTGGACCCGGAGGCACTGGCACGGGACCTGTCCGCCTTCCCGGACACCGACCCCCGGCTCCCCGTGGAGTCGGCGCACCCCGCCTACGTCATCTATACCTCCGGCTCCACCGGCACCCCCAAGGGCGTCGTGGTATCCCACCGGGGCCTGGCCAGCCTGGCGCACACCCAGCTCCAGCGCCTGGGCGCCACCTCCCGCAGCCGCGTCCTGCAGTTCGCCTCGCCGAGCTTCGACGCCGCCGTCTGGGAACTGGTGCTCACCTTCGCCGCCGGCGCCGCGCTGGTGGTGCCCGACAGCGACCGCCTGGTCGGCGACGCGCTGCGGGAGCTGCTGGCCGGCCAACGCATCACCCACGCGCTGATCCCGCCCACGGTGGTGGCCACCCTCCCGCCCGACGCGGCCGAGGAGCTGACCGACTTCGCATGCCTGGTCGTCGGCGCCGAGGCCGCGCCGCCGGAGCTGGTGGCGCGCTGGTCGGCCGGGCACCGCGTGGTCAACGCGTACGGGCCGACCGAGTCGACCGTGGCCATCTCGATGAGCGGCGACCTCTCCGGCGGCGTGGTGCCGATCGGCCACCCCGTCTCCAACACCCGCGCCTACGTCCTGGACGAGGTGCTGCGGCCGGTCCCCGTGGGCGTGGTCGGCGAGCTCTACGCCTCGGGTGCTGGTCTGGCGCGTGGATACTTGGGCCGGGCGGGGCTGACGGCGGAACGCTTCGTCGCCTGTCCGTTCGAGCCGGGGGTGCGGATGTATCGCACCGGTGACCTGGCGCGGTGGCGTGCGGATGGCCAGCTGGAGTTCATGGGCCGCGCGGATGAACAGGTCAAGGTCCGTGGCTTCCGTATCGAGCCCGGCGAGATCGAGTCCCTGCTGACCGGCTGCGAGGGTGTGCGTCAGGCGGCCGTCCTGGTCCGTGAGGATGTTCCGGGCGATCAGCGTCTGGCTGCCTATGTGGTGCCGGACCTGGCAGCAGCGGCGGCGGCTGCCGCGGCGGGCGGTGCCGAGGAGGCGGATTCCGGTGGGGACGCCCAGGTCGGTGAATGGCGGGAGATCTATGACTCGGTGTATGCCGGGTCGGGGTCGGGTGGTTTCGGTGAGGATTTCTCGGGCTGGGACAGTTCGTATACGGGTGAGCCGATTCCGCTGGACGAGATGTGTGCGTGGCGTGATGCGGCCGTGGAGCGGGTGCGCGATCTTGGCGGTTGCCGGGTCCTGGAGGTCGGTGTCGGTTCGGGTCTGTTGATGGCGCATCTGGCGCCGGGTGTGGATGAGTACTGGGGCACGGACCTCTCGGGTGCTGTGATCGACAGGCTGACCGCTCAGGTGGCCCGGGCGGGGTTGTCGGATCGGGTGCGGCTGCGGTGTCAGGCGGCCGATGTGGTCGACGGGCTGCCGTCGGAGTATTTCGACACGGTGTTGATCAATTCGGTGGTGCAGTACTTCCCGGACGGGGAGTATCTGGCCCGGGTGATCGACCAGGCCATGGCGCTGCTGGCCCCGGGTGGCCGTCTCGTGATCGGTGATGTGCGGCATGCGGGTTCGCTGCGGGCGCTGCACGCGGCGGTGAACGCCGATCGTGGTGCGGCGGCGCGTTCGGTGGTGGACCGTGCGGTGCTGCTGGAGAAGGAGCTTGTGACCGCTCCGGAGTTCTTCACCGGTATCGCCGGGCGGGATGAGCGTGTGGGTGCGGTTGATATCCGGTTGAAGCGGGGTGGCTATCACAATGAGCTGACTCGTCACCGGTATGAGGTGGTGCTGCACAAGGCGCCGTCGGAGGTGGTGGATGTCGCGGAGTTGCCGTGCGTGTCCTGGACGCCGGAGTTCGATGTCGCTGGTGTTGG
>NZ_JBHYVE010000057.1:7895-12224 GCF_042750035.1 Streptomyces sp. NPDC059452 | reverse complement strand
GGGGTGTTTTTTTTTTTTATATATACCATGTTTTTTTGGTTGGGGGGGGCTTTTTTTTTTTACAACCACCCCCGCGGGTCAACTTCACCCCCCCCCCCCCCCGCCCTGTATGTTCACGCGGTGCGTAGTACGCATGGGTCAGCCCATGAACACGGAGCATTCCCTGCCCGAGCCACGGTGGACGGCGACGTCTCCCGGAGCCCACTCGACGAAGACGCACCGGGGCAGGCCGAGGAACGACGCCGGATAGCGCACCCGGACGCCGTCCTCCCGTTGGTGTGTTCCGTCCGCGAGCACCGAGGCGGCGTCGAACACCTCTTCGTAGAGGCTGTCGTCCGCCTCCCAGGCGGAGTACGTCTCCAGTCCGGTCCCGGCGAACCGGCCGTGCAGCTCCCGCTCCAGTGACGCCTGACGCTGCTCCGCACCGAGGAACACCCCTGCCACGGCGGCCGCGACGAGAACAGCTGTGCCACCTGCGGTGAGCACCCTCTGCCTTCGGGAGAGCCGGAGCGTCCCGTCCGTACGCCTGCGGAACCGCAGGACGAGGCTCCCCACGAGGACGCCGAGCGCTCCGCCCGCACTGTTCGCGATGAGGTCGGCCACGTCGTTGGCCCCGAGCCCGGTCACCGCCTGAAGGCACTCGACGAGGAACGACAGCCCGGCCATGGCTGCCAGCACGCGCGGTGGACTGCCGGTCAGCAGAGTCCAGAAGAAGGCGGCCGGGACGAACAGAGCTACGTTCAGCAGAACTTCGGTGCTTGAGTCGCCCGCTTCCCCGCTTCGCGTCTTCCCGTTTACGCGGTGGTCGAGCCGTGCGAAGCGAAAGGTAGTTGATCATGGAGTGGTCAGGCAAAATCCGGCCGAGGAGCACAGGAAACGGCCCTTCGCGAAGGGAGCGAAGGGAAGCCGTCGTCAGCGGTCGGCGTGCACCTCCTGGGCCCGCAGTGCCAGCCACAGGTCGTAGCGGGCACTCGGGGGGCGTAGCAGCGAGCGCTGGAGGATGGTTTCCAGCCGTGTGAGGCGTTTGCGGGCTCCGGGGACGGAGATGCCCAGTTCGGCCGCTGTCGGGCCGAGACGGCCCTCGCACCTCAGCCAGGCCCGCAGGGTGTCCTCGGCCGCCGCGCCACCCACCGGGGCGGCGATCGGGGCCAGTTGGCGGGCGGCCCACTCCTGGACGGCGGGGCGGCGCAGGATCTCGTCGAGGCCGTGCGCCGCCCCGTTCACGTTTCCGGGGTCGGTCGGGGAGGCCGTCTGTGCGGCATCGGTCGGGGAGGCCGTCTCCGCGGGGTTTGGCGTGCAGGCCGGGGCGGGGGTGGCCCGGACGCGGAGGGCCAGGTCGAGCGCCGACTGGTCGGCCAGCCGGTGGAGGTCCAGGCCGAGCAGCTCGCCGATGAACCTGAGGCGGGCGGCCAGGGTGTTGCGGTGGACCTTGAGGTGGCCGGTCGCGTGCGACGAGAACGCCAGCCAGGACGCCGCCGTGGCCGCGAGCTCCTGGCTCCCCGGGTCCTGGGCCCGGCGCGGGACGTGCGTCAGGAGCGGGGTCAGCAGGGCGTCGGCCCACTGCCGTCCTGCGTGCCCGACGACGAGCGCGGGCTCCGGGGCGAGGCCGAACCGGACGTGCCGGGTGGGCAGTTCGCGGGCGACGGCCAGGGCGTGGAAGGCCTGCCGGTAGCCGGTGGCGGTGTCGGCCAGCGGCACCTGCTCGCTGACGCCCACCACGCAGTCGTCCACCAGGGCGGCGAGGACCTCGTCGGTGGCGGTGCCCTCCGGCCCGTCCTCCGCCGGCATCACGATGACCAGGTGGCGGGCGTAGACCGGGCACCGCACGATCCAGGACCGCCCGCCGTCCGCCTCGGCGCAGACCCGGGCCACCTCGTCCCGCCGGTCACTGGAACACTCCACGACACACACCCGTACGGGGTCGGGGAGCCGGGGGCGCAGCGCACCGGCCACCTGCTGGGCGATGGAGAGCTGACCGGTCATCAGCAAATGCAGCACCGCCTCCCGGCCGCGCGACTCGGCGAGGTCCACCCGGCGCCGCTTCCGCTCGACCGCCTCGGCCTCCCAGCACAGGGAGAGCGGCATCAGCGCGTCGGCCAGCAGCGTGGCGAGCCCGGCGGCCACGGGGCGGGGCGTGACGACGGCGAGGAGGGGCGCGGTGGCCTGGTCGTCGGCCGGCAGCGGGAAGAGAAGGGCGGTGTGCTCGCCGGTGTCGTGGGCGTACGCGAGGGCCCCGCGCTCCTTCAGAGCCCGTACACCTCCGGCCACGAGCCCGGCCACGTCGGGGGCGGGGTGGGCGCTTGCGGGGGCACCCTGGGCCTTTCCGGGGGCACCCTGGGCCCTTGCGGACGCGAGTTCAGCCCTCCCGGACGCGGCCTCAGTCCTTCCTGCCACGGCCTCAGCCCTCCCGGACGCGGCCTGGACCCTCCCGGACGAGGGTTCAGCCCTCCCAGGCTCGGCCTGGACCCTCCCGGACGCGGCCTCGGCCCTCCCCGGCGCAGGCTCAGCCCTCCCCGCCGTCGGCTGCACCGTGCCGGATGCGGACAGTACGGTTCCGTCGGAGGCGACGATTCCGGCCCAGCCCGTGGCCCGGCCGGAGAGCCAGCGCAGGAACTCGGCCGTCCCGCCGTTCCGGGCCAGCCGCTGCATTCTCATCAGGTCGTCGGCCCGTTGCCGCGCTCGCACGTGATCCCCCGATCCGTCGCTGCGCCGGGGCCCCGCTGTGCGGACTGATACCCCCGCCGTCGCCTCACTGGGCGCATTGAATCTCCCCGTGCCCCTACCCACCGATCTATGGTCCGAACGTGTTCCGGTACGTCGTTCCGCCACGCCGTTCCGGAACGCTCACGATGCCGGTGGCAGCGGCTCACGGGGGTGGTCGCTGTCGCCGGCCCCTGTGCGCGCCGATGGAGCCCGGCTCCTGGCGAACTGCCCGGCCGGGTCGGTGAACTGGCTGGTCAGGGCCGATTGTCAGTGGTGGCATCTAACGTCGTCGGTGTCCGGACCACACCCGTGAGACGCCACCTGTGAGACGAGGCCCCGCCGTGGAGTTCCGTATCGAGCGCACCGCCCTGACCGAAGCCGTGGCCTGGGCCGCCCGCGTCCTGCCGGTCCGCTCCCCCGTCCCCGTACTGGGCGGGCTGCTGCTGGACACGGAGGGCGGGCGGCTGTGTGTCAGCGGGCTCGACTACGAGGCGTCCGCGCGCATGGACGTGGAGGCGGCCGAGGTCCTGCGCCCCGGGAAGGTGCTCGTCATGGGGCGGCGGCTCCTCGACATCTGCAAGGTGCTGCCGGAGGGGCCGGTGGAGTGCGCGGTGGAGGGCTCGCGGTTCACGGTGTCGGGGGACGGCGCCCGCTTCGGCCTCTCCGTGCTGCCGCTGGCCGACTACCCGGCGCTGCCCTCGCTCCCGCAGGTGCGGGGTGCGGTGGAGGCGGCGGAGTTCGCGGCGGCCGTCGCGGATGTGGCGGTGGCGGCGGGGCGGGACGACACACTGCCCGCGCTCACCGGCATCCGGCTGGGGCTCGACGGGGCGACGGGGACGATGACGCTCGCCGCGACAGACCGGTACCGCTTCGCCGTGCGGACGCTTCCGTGGAAGGCGGCGGCGGACGACGAGAGCGCCGATGTGGTCGTCGCCGCCCGTCGGCTGACGGAGATCGCCCGCTCGCTGGGGCGGTCCGGGCTGGTGAGCGTGGCCCTGGACGCCGGTTCGGCGGGGTTCGAGCACGCGGGGATGCGGACCACCGTGCGGCTGCTGGACGGGCGGCTCCCGCGCCACGACAAGCTCTTCGCGATGGAGAGCCCGGCCGTGGCGGTGGTGGACCGGGCCCGGCTGGTGGAGGCGGTCAAGCGGGTCTCGGTGGTCGCCGACGGGGACAGCCCGGTGCAGATGGCCTTCTCCGGCGCGGACAACTCCGTACTCCTCCAGGCAGGTTACGAGGACGACGTGGCGTCCCAGCGGCTGCCTGCGACGCTGGAGGGCGCCCGCGAGATGACCGTGGCGTTCAACCCGGGGTATCTGGCGGACGCCCTGGCCTCCTTCGAGGAACCCTCGCTGCGGCTGCTGCTGATGGGGGCGGGGCAGCGGGCGATGATCACGGGCGGGGCGGGGCCGGACGACGACGCCCACCGGGACAGCCACAGCGACAGCGACCGACACAGCCACCGCCACAGCGACCGGTACAGCCACCGCCACCTGCTGATGTCGGTGAAGCCGCAGTTGGTGTGAGCGATACGGGCTCCGGGACGCCGGAACGGGGGTGGGGGGGGGGCTCCGGGGGGGGGCCGGCCCCGAACCGCGGCGACCACGACCACGACCAAACAAAAAC
>NZ_JBHYVE010000057.1:2188-7885 GCF_042750035.1 Streptomyces sp. NPDC059452 | reverse complement strand
AGGAGCGGGGTCCGGGGCAGCGCCCCGGCGTCCACCCGGCCGAAGGCCCGCCCGCCCCGCCCCCCCCGGGGGGGGGCCCCCGGGGGCCGCCCCCCCGCCCCCGCGCCGGGGGCCCGCCCCCGGGGTGCCCACCCGGGGGGCCCGCCCCCACCCCCGTACGGGATGGTTCACACGCGCGTGGGTCAGCAGCTCAGGTTCGGGCCCGTGGTCGTGCCGAGCACCTGGGTGAACTGCGTGAACTTGTTGATGCGGCTCTGGACCTGGGCCGGGTTGCCGCCGTTGCACTCGATCGCGCCGTTGATGGAGCGGATCGTCTCGCCGAAGCCGGGGCCGTTGACGATGGCGTTGTGGCCCGTGATGGTGCCGGGGCCGGTCTGGGTGTTCCAGTACCAGAGGGCGGTCCGCCAGGCCACGGAGGAGTTCTGCTCGACCAGGTAGGGGTTGTTCAGCAGGTCGATGCCGAGCGCGTCACCGGCGGCCTTGTAGTTGAAGTTCCAGCTCAGCTGGATCGGGCCGCGGCCGTAGTACGCGGCCTGGCCGGCGGGGCAGCCGTAGGACTGGTTCCGGTCGCAGTAGTGCGGGTAGTTGGCCTCGTTGATCTCCTTGATGTACACCAGCCCGCCGGTCTCGTGGCTGACGTTGGCGAGGAAGGCGGCGGCCTCGCGCTTCTTGATCTCGTCGCTGCCGGTGTTGGCGAAGCCCGGGTAGGAGCTGAGGGCGGCGGTCAGGCCGCTGTAGGTGTAGAAGGAGTTCCGGTTCGGGAACATCTGGTTGAACTGGGCCTCGCTGACGACGAAGCCGGTGCCCGGCTGCTCACCGCCGCCGCCCGTGCCGCAGGCTCCGTTGTCGGCCCAGACGTCCGAGGAGCCCGGCCGCTCGTTCTGGGTCCACCACTTGGCGGTGTAGTTGCGGCCGTTGTACGAGGCGGTCTGGCCGCCCGTGTAGACGGACGAGGAGTTCCAGGCGGTGACGCAGGTGGCGGCCTGGGCGGTGGCCGCGGGGAGGACGACGAGCGCCGCGACGAGCGCGCCGAGCGCGACCATCAGGCTGAGGACACGTCGGATCACGTGATCACACTCCTTGGACGCGGCGCTACGTCCGGCCGTGCGCCGCCGTGGGGGTGCCGACACTCAAGCGATGATGGTCTGGACCTGTCAAGGTCTAGACCATCTTTCGTGACGGTGCCGCCCGCGCCGCACCGGCTCGCCACCGCCCCACCGCCGACCGCGACAACGATGCCATCACCCCTCTCAACTGCCCTGATTCCGGAGGAAGTCCATCCGGATCCCGCCGTGAGCAGGGCCGGGACCGAAAGGTAAAACTTCGGGCGCGTCCACCATGCGGGACGGCGCGGACTTCCCGAAGTCGTCGGAGTTCGGCAAGTAGGAGCGGAATGCTGTGATCCGGCAGTCCGGGCTGTTGCCATGAGGGGGTCACTTTCCGCCGTGGAGAAGGGAGTCCGACCGGAATGCGGACCACAACGATGGGCAGGGACGGGCCGGTCGTCGGCCGGCTGGGACTGGGGGCGATGGGCCTCTCGTACCGCTACGCCCCGGCCCTGCGGGACAGAGCCGGGGCCGTGGCGCTGGTCCGGGAGGCGGTGGACCTCGGCGTCAACCTCGTCGAGACCGCCGACGCCTACGCGGCCGGGGAGAACGAGCGGCTGATCGGTGAGGCCATCCGGGGGCGGCGGGACGAGGTGGTGCTCTGCACCGGCGGCGGCCTGCTCGGCCACCCGGACGGCGTACTACGGCCCGAGGGCGGTCCGCAGGCGCTGCGGGACGCGGTCGACGAGAGCCTGCGCCGGTTGCACGTGGACCACATCGACCTCTACCTGCTGCGCCGCGTCGATCCCCGCGTACCGCTGGAGGAGAGCTGGGGTGCGCTCGCCGAGCAGGTCTGGGCGGGCAAGATCCGCATGCTGGGGCTGCCCGTCGTCACCGTGCAGGAGGCCCGCGAGGCCGAAGCCGTGCACGAGGCGGCGGCGATGGCCGCCGAGGTGTCGCTGTTCACGCGCTGCGGCCTCGACGACGTCGTGCCGTACGCGGTGGAGCGCCGGATCGCCCTGCTGGCGGGCGCCCCGCTCGGCCGCGGTCTGCTGGCCGGTGCGCTGTCCCGGGCCGAGGACCTGCCCCCGGGCGACTGGCGGCGCACCCAGCCCCGCTTCGCCCCGGGGGCCATCCGCCACAACTTCGCGCTCACACGGGCCGTCGCCCGGGTGGCGGCCCGGCACGGGGCCACGCCCGCGCAGGTGGCCCTGGCATGGCTGCTCCGGCTCGGCGACCACGTGGTGCCGCTGCCGGGCACGCGGGCGCCGTACCACCTCGCGGAGAACCTGGGCGGCGACCGGCTCCGCCTGACCGAACAGGACCTGACCGAGCTGGAGTTCCTGCCCCGCCCGGCGGGCGCCGCCGAGGTGTGAGCCGGGCGGGGTTCACGCGTGCACCGCTGCCCCCGGCTTCCGCTCTCGACTGCCCATCACAACGCTTACTGCCTATCACAGCACTTACTGCCCATCACAACGCTTCTGGAGTCCCCGACATGACGACTTCTCTGGTACGACAGGTCATTCCGCAGCCCCGGCCACGGGCGACGACGGCAACGACAACGACGACAGCGACCGGCGTCCACGGCACCACCGCCCCCGGGTTCGCCTCCGTGCACCACTTCTTCGAACGGGCCTGCCGGGAAGCGGGCCCGCCCGGTTCCCGGGGTGCCGCCCTGGCGGTCGTACGGGACGGGGAGCTGGTCGTCGACCTGTGGCAGGGCACCGCCGATCCGGCCACCGGGACGCCGTGGACCGGCGACACCCTCGCCCCCGTGCTGACGGGCTCCCACGGAATCCTCGCCACGGCGGTCCTGCTCCTCGCCGACATGGGCGCGCTCGCCCTGGACCGGCCCGTCGCCGACCACTGGCCGGAGTTCGCGGTGCGCGGCAAGGGCGCGGTGACGCTGCGGGACGTGCTGACGTTCACCGCCCGCCTCCCGGGCATGGCGGAGGACCTCGACCAGCGGGACGTGGAGAACCCGCGCATGATGGCCGCGCTGCTCGAAGCGGACGGCCTGGAGGACGACCCCAGGGCCTGCGGTGTGCTGCACGGGCCGTGGACCGCCGGGTGGATCGTCGCCGAGGTGGTCCGCCGGGTCGACGGCCGGGATCTCGACCTGTTCTTCCTGGAGGAGATCGCGGGACCGCTGGGCCTCGACGTCCATTTCGGCCTGATACCCGACCAGTTGCCGTACACCGCCCGTATCTCGTACGGAGCGGATTTCCGCTCCCGGCTCCCGGTGCCGGAGGGCGGCGGGGCGGGCGACGACGCGGCCGACCTCTCCGGGCGGGTGTGGAACAACCCGCCTCCCTTCCCCGCGGATGCCGGGGTGTGGAGCGAGAGGCGGCGGCGCTGCACGGCCGTCCCCTCGCTGGGAGCGTACGCGTCGGCCCGTGGTCTCGCCCGGCTCCAGGGCGTCCTGGCCGCCGATGCCGTACGGGCCCCGGGCGAGGAGCCGCTGCTGCTGTCGCGGCGCACGCTCGACCAGGCGCGGAGCCTCTGGGCCGAGGGCCTGGACCCGCTGCTCGGCAAGGTCACCGCCTACGGCGAGGGGGGCCTCCAACTCCTCGACGAGGGGCCCCACCTGGCCCTCCGCTCCGGCGCCTTCGGCCACCAGGGCCCCGGCGGGACCGCCTACCGGGCCTGGCCCCGGGCCGGGACCGGGGCTGCCTGGGTCAGCGGCCGACTGACGGCAGGCCCCGGCGCACGGGTCCTGGACGGGGTGGCGGGCGCGGTGGAACGGGCGCTGCGGGCCGCCTGAGCCACGGCTCGGGCGCTGCGGGCCGTCTGAGCCACGGCGGGGCCCCGGTAAGCAATCGAACCTCGGTAAGTAGTCGCACCCTCCCTCAAAAACATAACGAACATTCTCTATATTTGTTAGCCTGCCCAGCGACGCCCACTCGGGAGGGACCGCAGTGACGACGATGTACGAAACGCCCGGCATGGCGACGGGCCGACCCCCGGCCGACCACCTGTCCCGGCTCCTGTTCGGCCATCTGCACCGCTCCGACCAGCAGCGCTGGGGGCATGTCTACTTGCAGGGGCTGCTCCGCACGCACGGGAAGAAGACCGTGCGCCGCATGGCGGCCGTCGTGACCGGCTCCGAGGCGGCGTCGACGTCACTGCACCAGTTCGTGAATGCCAGCCCGTGGGAGTGGGCCCCGGTCCGCGGCGAGCTGGCCCGCTGGGCGGCCGGGTCGCTGCCGGTGCAGGCCTGGACCCTGGCCCCGGCGGTGCTGCCCAAGCGGGGTGACCGCTCGGCCGGGGTGCACCGGCGCTTCCTCCCGGAGTCCGGGCGGACCGTCAACTGCCAGCTGGGCCTCGGCCTGTTCCTGGATGTCGGGCGGGCCCATGTCCCGGTCGACTGGCGGCTCTTCCTCCCTCCCCGGTTCACCCGCGACACGGCCGTACGCGACCGGGCGAAGATCCCCGCGACGGCACAGGCCCAGCCGCTGGGGGAGCACGCCCTGCGCCTGGTCCAGGAGATGACATCCTGGTCGGACGGGCGGACGGCGCCCGTGGTGGCCGACCTGACGGCCCTGTGCGACGTCACACCACTGGCGCGGCGGCTCCAGGGCAGCGGGCACACCTTCGTCCTCGCCATCCCGGGTCAGACCGCCCTCGGTGGACCCGAACTGCCGCCGGGCGAACGGGAGTCGGCGCGCGCACTGCTGCTCCGCCGGGGGGTGCGGCACCCGGCGGGGGCGGGCCGGCAGGTCATCTCGTACGACACCCCCGTACGCGGGCTGCGCCCCGGCGGCGAGCACAGCCACGGGCCGGGCCGGCTGATGGCCGAGTGGGACGCGAACACCGGACGCCCGGGCCGGATCTGGCTGACGAACATCACCGACCGCCACCCGGCCGAACTGCTGGAGCTGGCCCGCTCCCCCCGAGGGGCACGGACGGCGGTCCACCGCATGGGCGAGGAGTTCGGCCTCCTCGACTTCGAGGGCCGCTCCTTCCCCGGCTGGCACCGGCACATGACGCTCGTCTCGGCCGCCTACGCCTGCGGCACCCTGGGGGAAGTGACCCACTGACTCCGTTGCTTGCTTATACAAGTATATAGCGGCCGGAGCCCTTTCCGTAGGCACAAGCACCCCCCAGATGATTGCACAGGCATGTATCTTTGGTGTCATCGCAGTCAAGAAGGGGAGCCGTTCCATGACGATCAACCAGCAGCCGCGCGCCGCCTCCGATCAGACCATGTGGGAGGCCGTCCTCAGCCTGCACGCCTTCGTGGAGCGCCAGCTCGCGCACACCCTTCAGCGCCGCTACGGCGTCGGCCTCTCCGAGTACCGGGCCCTGGAGACCCTCACCCAGACCGAGAAGGGCGAATGCCGCATGCAGGAGCTCGCGGACCGCATCGGCCTGGGCCAGAGCTCGGTGACCCGCCTGGTGGGGCGGCTGGACAGCGCCGGATACGCCTACAAGGACAACTGCGCCGACGACAAGCGCGGCGTCTTCGCCGTCATCACGGACGAGGGCCGCAAGCGCTACCAGGAAGCCCGTGCCACGTACGCCGACGTCCTCAGCTCGGCCCTCAACACCGCGAGCGCCGACGCCCAGCTCGCCCGGGCGGTACAGGCACTGCGCAGCGCGGCCTGACGCGAGCACGGCGGACGACGGCGGTGGGCGGCCGGGGTGACCC
>NZ_JBHYVE010000057.1:0-2178 GCF_042750035.1 Streptomyces sp. NPDC059452 | reverse complement strand
GTTTTGTTTTTTTTTTTTTTTATACTCCCGCCGGCGGCGGGGGGGGGGGGGGGGGGCGGGGGGGGGGGGGGGGGGGGGGGGGGGCCCCCCCCCCCCCCCCCACCGCCGTCTTTTCGCATGCCCGGGCTTCCCTCCAGAGCCACCCAGAGCCACCCGGAGCCACCCGGAGCCCTCGGAACCCAGGTAACATAAAGAACATTCTTTTTGAGAAGGTGAAGGGTATGGCGCAACTGAAACAGGAGCGGGCGGAGCAGACCCGCCGCACCCTCCTGCACGCGGCGGCGGAGGTCTTCGACGAGTACGGCTACGCGGGGGCCAGCATCAACCGCATCCTCAAGCGCGCCGGAGTGACGGCAGGGGCGCTCTACTTCCACTTCGGCTCCAAGGAGGACCTGGCCAGGGCGGTGATGAACAGCCAGCCGGAGAGCCTCGTCCCGCTGCTCGCCGCCGGTGGCCTGCAACGGCTCATCGACCTCACCCTCGTATGGTCGTGGCAGTTGCAGCGCGACCCGCTGCTCCGGGCCGGCGTACGGCTGACGAACGAGCAGACCTCGGCGGGCGGCCCCGCGAACGCCGACCCGTACGAGAAGTTCCGCGCGATCATGACCGGGTTCCTTCAGGACGCCCGGGACGGCGGCGAGCTCCAGCCGGGCGTCGAACCGGTCGTGGTCGCGGAGTTCGTGGTCGCCGCCTGCACGGGGATGCAGATGTACTCCAACGTCGTCAGCGGCCGCACGGACCTCCCCGAGCGCACCCAGCAGATGTGGAACCTGCTCCTCCCGGGCATCGCGGTCCCGGCCGTCATCATCCGCGCCGATGCGACGCCCGCACGCGGCGCCGCGATGATGCCCTGAACCGCCGTGTACGCCCCAGGCGAGCCGGGTACGCCCCAGGCGCCCGCTGCCCTTGTCAGGGAAGGCGGCAGGCGCCTGGGGCGTACCGTCGGGAGAGCGTCAGACCTGAAGTGCGCCGGGCCGGTCCACGAGCTGCGCGGACCCCTGGGTCCCGGCGGCCGCCTCGGGCTTCGTACGGTCGGCGAGCTTCAGCCAGATGACTCCGGCGATGATGACCGCCAGCCAGATGCCCTTGGCCAGGGTGAGGGTCTCGTCGAAGAAGAGCGGGCCGAAGACCGCGGCGCCGACCGCGCCGACACCCGCCCAGACGGCATAGCCGATGCTCACGTCGATCGTGCGCAGGGCCAGGCTCAGGGTGTAGAGCGTCAGCAGGAAGAACACCACGGCGACCAGGGACCAGGTCAGCCGGGTGAAGCCTTCGCTGCCGCCGACGGCGAGCGCGTACCCGATCTCGAAGACTCCGGCGAGGAGGAGCATGAGCCAGGCGTTCGCGCTGGTGGAGCTCTTGGCTGCGTTGGACGTGGAAGACATGGGAGATGGGTCCTCTCTCAGGGATGCCGGGGGTACCGGGGATGTCGTCAGGTGGTCTGCGGGGTGCACTGCGATACGAGTACGAGTACGGGTACGGGCACGAGTCCTGGAGATGCGCGTCCGGGAGACGCGCGTCCGGGAGACGCGCGTCCGGGAGACGCGCGTCCGGGAGATGCGCGCCGGGCTCAGGCGGAACCGCTCAGCTGCAGGCCGACGACGCCACCGATGACGAGGAGGATGCCGATCGCCTTGTTCCCGTTCAGACGCTGGCCGAAGAAGAGCGCCCCGAGGACGGTGATGCCGACCCCGGCGACGGAGGTCCACAGGGCGTAGCCGACGCCGACGTCGAAGGTCAGCAGCGCCTTGCTGAGGAAGAAGGTCGCGGCGGCCCCGCTGAGCAGGGTGATGCCGGTCCACTTGCGGTTCTTGAATCCCTCGGCCTTTCCGGCGGCGATGGCGACAGCGATCTCGAAGGCGACGGCGATGGCGAGGTAGAGCCAGTGCATGAGAGGTCCTTCCGTGCGGTGGATGCGAGGCGGCGAGGAGAGGGGCGAGGGGGAGGAGCGGTCGAGTTATTGCCTGCACATGCAAGCTTTATTTTCCCGTAATCCGCCACCGTCACCCGCCCCGAGGGCTCTAATCTTGCATGTGCATATAACTAGTGTCAACCAGTCAGACAGCGAAACGGCGGCGGGGGCGCGCCCCCCCCAAGAGACGGGGGGCGCCCGCGCGGCCGGGGCGCCGGGGGGGTCGAAAGCAGGGGGGTGGAAAGAGGGGGGTGGAGAACGAGAAA
>NZ_JBHYVE010000056.1:0-15925 GCF_042750035.1 Streptomyces sp. NPDC059452 | reverse complement strand
CGCGGCTTCCGCATCGAACCCACCGAAATCGAAACCACCCTCCTCACCCACCCCCACATCACCCAAACCACCATCACCACCCACCACGAACAACTCGCCGCCTACTTCGTCACCGACTCCGACCGGCTCACCGTGGACGAGGTACGCCGCCACCTGGCGGACCGGCTCCCCGAACACCTCGTACCGACCTATCTGATGCCTCTCGACCGGCTGCCCCTCACACCCAACGGGAAGATCGACAAACGCGCCCTGCCCGCACCGCAGGCCACCGTCGTCTCGGACGGGCGCCCGCCGCGCACCCCGCTCGAAGAGACCCTGGTCGCCCTGTTCGCCAAGACCCTCGGCACGAGCGCGGCCCTCACGATCGACGACGACTTCTTCACCCTGGGCGGGCATTCGCTGCTCGGCGCCCGTCTCACCAACCACATCGCCGGTTCGCTGGGCGTCCGGCTGACCGTGCGCGACCTGTTCCAGCGCCCCACCCCCGCCCGGCTCGCCGAGCACATCGTCTCCCTCCAGGCCGCGCCCGCCCCGAAGGCCCGGCCCGCCCTCCGCCGCCGTACCCGGACAGAACGGATCAGCTCATGACCAACTCCCCGCCGCCCGCCGCAGACGACGTCGTCTGGGACCTGCCGGGCGAGGCCCCGCACCGCCTGTCGCTGCTGGTGCTGCCGCACGCCGGGGGCAACGCCCACGCGTACGGCGTCTGGCGCGAGCACCTGCCTGCGGATGTACGGCTGCTGATCGGCCAGTACCCCGGCCGGGGCGCCCGCTACAGCGAGGACCTGCCCGAGTCGGTCGACGACCTGGCGCTGCCGGTGATCGACTCGCTGCCCGCGGACACCGGGGATCTGGTGGTCCTGGGCCACAGCATGGGGTCCCTGGTCGCCTTCGAGGTGACCCGTGCCCTCCAGGCGGCGGGCCGCACCCCCCGGGGCCTGATCGCCTCCGCCTGCCGGGCGCCGGTACTGCCCAACCAGTGCCCGGTCCATCCGGAGCTGCTCGACGACGACCAGCTGGTGGCCGCCATCAAGGAGCGCGGGGGCACCGACGACGGCATCCTCGACGAGCCGGAGCTGCGCGAGATCGTCCTGCCGTCCATCCGGGCCGACTTCGCCATCGACGACGCCTACCGGTGCACCGTCCCCGATGTCCGGCTCGACTGCCCGGTCGCCGTGTTCGGCGGCGACGCCGACCCGATCGTACCGACCGGGATGCTCGGCAGCTGGTCCCTGGTCGGCGGGGGCGACATCGTGCCCGAGGTGCTCCCGGGCGACCACTTCTACTTCCAGCAGGACCTGCCGGGGTTCTTCGCCCGGCTCAACCCGGTGCTCGACGCCCTGAGCGACGCACCGGCCACGGCCGGCTGACTCCCAGGCCCCTCGGTTCAACCCCGTGAACTCCCAGCGCATCTCAGCGAAGGACGAGGAACTCCCATGACCACACTGTCCCAGCCCACCGCCACCGCCATCACCCCGATCCGGGAGCCCGGAAAGCCGGTGGTCGTCCACACCCCGGACTTCACCGGCATGGCGGAGGCCACCGCCTGGCTCACCGCCCACCGGCCCGCCATCCAGGCCGAGTTGCACCGTTCCGGGGCGGTCCTGCTGCGCGGCCTGCCGGTCGAGGACGCGGCGACCTTCGCCGAGGCGCGTGACGCCCTCATCGCCGAGCGGGCAGGTTACAAGGAGAAGGCCACCCCGCGCACCGACTTCGGCGAGGGCGTGTTCTCCTCCACCGACCTCCCGGCCGTCCAGCCCATCCGGCTGCACAACGAGAACAGCTACACCCTGGACTTCCCCGGTGTCCTCCTCTTCGGCTGCGTCATCGCGCCCGAGACCGGCGGCGCCACCACCGTGGGCGACATGCGCAAGGCGCTCGCCCTGCTGCCGCCGGAGCTGGCGGCCCGGTTCGCGAAGGCGGGCTGGCTGCTGGAGCGCAACTACTCCGACCTGGCGGGCATGCCGTGGCGCAAGGCCTTCTCGTCCGAGGAGCCGAAGGGGGCCGAGGAGTACTGCGACGCCAACTCCATCGGCTACGAGTGGCTCGACGAGGACACCCTGCGCACCCGTCAGCTCCGCTCCGCGATCATCACCCACCCGGTGACCGGTGAGCGCTCCTGGTTCAACCACTTCGCCTTCTGGAACGCCCGCACCCTGGACGAGGACGTCCGCGACGTGCTCGTCGAGACCTTCGGCGAGGACGGGCTGCCGTTCAACACCTACCTGGGCGACGGCACTTCCCTCACCGACGCGGAGGTGGACACCATCAACGAGGTGTACCAGGCCGTCACCGTACGGGAGACCTGGCAGCGCGGTGACGTGATGCTGGTCGACAACATCCTCTCCGCGCACGGCCGGGAGTCCTACACCGGAGCCCGCAAGATCCTCGTCGCCATGGGTGAGCCCGTTCCGCTGGCCGACTGCTCCCCGAGCACCGCCCCCTCCACCGCCCCGTACGGAGAGTGAACCCCGCCATGACCACTGTCCTTCCCGAGCGCACCGCAGATCTGCTCCTCCCGCCGCACACCGGCAGCGCGGACGACAGCACCCGCTCCGCCTTGGCCGGCCACCCGGACGCCTGCTCCTGCGGCGACTGCACGGCCGGTACCGGGTCGGCCGACCTGATGGCCCGGCTCGCCACCATCCCCGATGGCCGCACCGCCGTCGTCGGCGGGGACCGGGAGCTCACTTTCGCCGAACTGCGCACCGAGGCCGCCGCGTTCGCGGCCGGTCTGGCCGCCAAGGGGCTCGGCCGGGAGAGCCTGGTGGCGCTCTGCCTGCCGCGCGGGGCCGACCTGGCCGTCGCGATCATCGGGGCCCTCACCGCCGGGGCCGCCTATCTGCCGGTCGACCCGGCCCTGCCCGAGGAGCGGCGCCGCTACCTCGTCGAGGACTCCGGCGCCGACCTCGCGGTCGTCCCGGGCAACGCCTCCCCGTCCCAGCCGGACAGCGCCTCCGCGTCGCAGGGGCCGGCCGCCGCGCCGGTCCTCACCCTGGCCGATCTGACCGCGTTGTCCATACAACAGGCGGGCTCCCCCGTCGACTTCGCGCCGAAGCCGGTCTCCGCCGGGACCCTCGCCTACGTCATCTACACCTCCGGTTCCACCGGGCGGCCCAAGGGGGTGGAGATCGGCCGGGGCGCCGCCTCCCTGCTGCTGAGGGAGCTGGAGGGGGTGGGTGCCGCCGTCGGTGAGGGCCGCCGGGTCGGCTGGAACGCCTCACCGTCGTTCGACGCCTCGGTGCAGCAGTGGATACGGCTCTGCCGCGGCGACACCCTCGTGATGATCGATGAGGAGACCCGCCGGGACCCCTCGCTGCTCGCCGCCTTCGTCGACGCGCAGGCCCTCACCGACCTCGACATCACGCCCTCGCACGCCGATCCGCTGCTCGACCTGCTCACCGGAGACGGCGGTCCCCGGCCGCTGACCCTGCTGGTCGGCGGGGAGCCGATCGGCCCGGCCCTGTGGGACCGGCTGGCGGCCGCCCACGGTTCCGGCCTGCTGCGCGCGCTCAATGTGTACGGGCCGACCGAGTGCACCGTGGACGCCACCGCCGGGTGGATCGACCGGCCCGGCCAGGCGCACATCGGCACGGTCCTGCCGGGGCTGCGGGCTCTCCTGCTGGACGAGCGGCTCGCGCCCGTCGGCCCCGGGGAGGCAGGTGAGCTGTATCTGGCGGGCCCGCGTGTGGGGCGCGGTTACCGGGGCCGTCCCGGGCTGAGCGCGGAGCGGTTCGTGGCCGACCTGTCCGGGGGGCCGGGTGAGCGGATGTACCGTACGGGCGACCGCTGCCGGCTGCTGCCGGACGGCCGGCTCGCCTATCTGGGCCGCGCCGACGGCCAGGTCAAACTGCGTGGCCACCGTATCGAGTTGGCGGAGATCGAGGCCGCGCTGACCCGGGTGGACGGGGTGGCCGAGGCCGCCGTGATCCTCGGTGCGGACGCGGGCGGCACCGCCTCCCTGATCGCCTACCACCGAGGCGGCGATGCCGAGTTGCTGCGTACCGCGCTGGGCGCCACGATGCCCTCGTACATGGTTCCCTCGGCGTTCGTCGCCGTGGACCGCTTCGCGACGACGCCCAGCGGCAAGCTGGACCGGTCCGCGCTGCCCACCGAGCTCCCCGCCGCCCCGGCGGAGACCGGGACCGACGCGGTCCAGGACGACGGGACCGCCTTGGAGGGCCAGGCGGAGGAGCTGATCGCCCGGGTCTGGGCGCAGGTCCTCGGGCGCCCGTCGATCGGGCCCGACGACAACTTCTTCAAGCTGGGCGGCCATTCGCTGCTCGCCATCAAGCTGGTCTCCCGCGTACGGGCCGAACTCGCCCTGGCCCTGCCCGTGAAGGCCGTGTACGCGCACCCCAGACTCCGTGACCTCGCCGCTCACATCGGTGAGCTCATGGCCGCCCGGGATGCCTGAACTCCGCCCGCGCATCAGCAGGTTCCGCTCTCCGCCCGTACCCCGCCCGCCCCCGTCACCCACGAGGAGCAGCAACCGTGATCCCCCTCTCCTACGCCCAGCGCCGGCTGTGGTTCATGAACCGGCTGGAGGGCTCGTCCCCGGCCTACAACGCACCCGTCGTGCTCCGCTTCGACGGCGCCCCCGACCGGGGCGCCCTCGCGGCGGCGGTGCGGGACGTGGTGGAGCGGCACGAGGTGCTCCGCACGGTCTACCCGGCCAAGGACGCCGAGCCGTACCAGCACATCGTCGGCGACCCCGACGTACGGTTCGAGGTGCAGGAGTGCGCTGGTGGTGACATGGCCGCCGCCGTCACCGCGTATGCGCGTACGCCCGTCGACATCACGCGTGAACTCCCCTTGCAGGCACGGCTGTTCACCGGCCCTGAGGGGCAGGACGTCCTTGTCCTGCTGATCCATCACATCGCCACCGACGGCTGGTCCGTCGGCTGCCTGCTGGCCGACCTCGACGCCGCCTACCGGGCCCGCGTCGAGGGCCGCGCCCCCGACCGGGAGCCGCTGCCCGTCCAGTACGCGGACTACGCGCTGTGGCAACGGGACATGCTCGGTGATCCCGAGGACCCGCAGAGCACGGCCCATGAGCAGCTGGCCCACTGGCGCGCGGCCCTGGACGGCGTACCGGCCGTGACCCGGCTGCCCGCCGATCGGCCCCGTCCGGCGGAGCCCTCCCACCGGGGGGCCACCGTCACCGCTTTCCTCGACGCCGAGGCCCACCGGGCGCTGCTCCGGCTGACCCGGTCGCGCCGGGCGACGTTCTTCATGGCGGCCCGGGCCGCGCTCTCCCTGGCGCTGCGGGCGGCGGGGGCCGGGCCGGACGTGGTGGTGGGCACGCCGGTCGCCGGGCGCCCCGAGGAGGATCTGCACGAGCTCGTCGGGTTCTTCGTGAACTCCCTCGCGCTGCGCGCCGATCTCTCCGGGGATCTCGATCTCGGCGGGCTGCTGGACCAGGTCCGCGACACGGACCTGGCCGCCTACGCCCATGAGGACCTGCCCTTCGACCTGCTGGTGGAGCACCTCAACCCGGAGCGCTCCCTCGGCCGTCACCCCTTCTTCCAGGTGATGCTGACCGCGCAGACCGCGCAGGACACCACTGTCTCCATCGGCGGTATACCCGCCTCCCTCGACGGGGCCGACCTGGCGACCGCCAAGTTCGACCTCAGCTTCCACTGCGCTGAGACGCACCGGCCCGACGGCGACCCCGACGGAGTGCGGCTCGGACTCCAGTACGCGACCGACCTGTACGACGAGAGCACCGCACACCTGCTGCTGGCCTTGTTCCAACGAGCGTTGACGGCCCTCGCCGAGCAGCCCGGCGACACCCCTCTCCGCCGGATCGACCTGCTCACCGGGGGCGAGCAGCAGGATCTCGACCGCCGTCACCAGGCCCTGACCCGGGCCGAACAGCGGCGCGCCGCCACCTCCGGCGCGTCGCGGGACGGCGAGCGGTCCGGACCGCGTCCCGCCGCCGATCCCCGTGAGGAGATCCTGCGCGGGCTGTTCGCGGAGGTGCTGGGCCGGGACGAGGTACTGCCCACGGACAACTTCTTCAAGCTGGGCGGGCACTCCCTGCTGGCCGGGAAGCTCAGCAACCGCGTCCGGACCACGCTCGGTCTGCCCGCCTCCATCCGTGACGTGTTCCTCGCCCCCACGCCCGGGCAGTTGCTGCGGCGCCTCGGCGAGGACCGTGACGATTCCGTACGGCCTGCTCTGCGGCCCGTGCCGAAGGCGCTGCGGCCCGCGCGGACCCCGTTGTCCGCCGCCCAGCAACGCCTGTGGTTCGTCGGCCAGTTGGAGGGGCCGAGCGCCACGTACAACATTCCGGTGGTGACCCGGCTGCGGCGGCGGGTGGAGCCGGGCGCGTTCGCCGCCGCGCTGGCCGATGTCGCCGTACGGCACGAGGTGTTGCGCACGGTGTACCGGTCGGCCGACGGTGAGCCGTACCAGGAGGTGCTGGAGGACGTCCGGCCCGTACTGGAGACCGTGAGGACGGACGGGCCGGAGGGGCTGCGGGCGACCGTGGACGCCGCCGCCGGGTACGTCTTCGACATCGGCGCCGAAATCCCTTTCCGCGCCTGGCTGTTGGAGGAGGCGGACGGGGGCCAGGTGATGGTGGTGCTGGTGCACCACATCGCCGGGGACGGCTGGTCCACCGGCTGCCTCCTCGCCGACCTGGACACCGCCTACCGGGCCCGCGTGGAGGGGCGCGAGCCCGAACTGGGGCCGCTGCCGGTCCAGTACACCGACTACACCCTCTGGCAGCACGAGCTCCTCGACGGCGAGCACGGGGTTGCCGGTGATCAACTCGCCTACTGGCGGACGGCCTTGGACGGGATGGGGCCGCTGCTCGCGCTGCCCACCGACCGGCCCCGGCCGGCGGAGAGCGACGGGGTCGGCGCGCTCACCGGGTTCGAGGTGGGGGCCGAGACCCACCGGGGGCTGCTGCGCGTCGCCCGCCGCAATGGGGCGACCCTCTTCATGGTGGTGCAGGCCGCCCTCGCCTCGCTGCTCACCCGGCACGGCGCGGGCACCGATGTGGCGCTGGGCACCACCGTGGCGGGCCGTGCCGACGACGCGCTGCACCCGCTCGTCGGGTTCTTCGTCAATACGCTGGTCCTGCGCACCGACACCTCCGGGGACCCCGCCTTCACCGACCTGCTGCGCCGGGTGCGGGACGTGGGGCTCGCCGCCTACAGCCACCAGGACCTGCCCTTCGACCGGCTCGTCGAGCACCTGAGCCCGCACCGCTCCGCCGCCCACGCTCCGCTGGTCCAGGTGATGGTGCAGGTGCACGCGGCCGGGACCGCGCCCGGGGCGCCCTCCGCGTTGGACGGCGATCCGCTCCTCTTCCGCAGTACCGGGGCCAAGTCCGACCTCACCTTCGCGCTGACCGAACGGGCGGAGCCGGGCGGCGGTCCGGCCGGTCTGCAAGGCGTCCTCGAATACGCCACCGCGCTCTACGACGAGGACACCGCCCGGTTGCTGGCCCGGCGGCTGGCCGAGACCCTCGACGCGTTCGCCGCGGACCCGGAGGCGCCGCTGTCCGGGCCGCGGTACGGTCCGGCGGCCCCCGTCGACCGGGAGGCGGTCCTCGACGGGCGGGGGCTGCCGGTGCCGGTGCGGGTGCCCGGCGAGGTGCACGCGCTCACCCCCGGCGAGGCGCCGCGCGCCACCGGGCGGCGGGCCTACCCCGGCGCCGACGGCACGCTGCACCCGGTCGCCACGCAGACGGTGGGCGGCTATCCGGTGGAGCCGGGCCGGGTCGAGGAGGTGCTGTCCGGGCACCCCGCCGTGTCCGGCGCGGCCGTCGCCGTCCGGGACGACCGGCTGGTCGCGTACGTGGTCGGCGCGCCCGGCACCGGTGAGGCCGAGCTGCGCGGCTGGGCCTCCGAGCGGCTGCCCGAGTATCTGGCCCCCGCCCGCGTGATCAAGGTGGCGCGGCTTCCGGAGCCGGGCGAGGACACCGTCGAGGTGCCCGAGGAGGAGACCCCGGCCGCTGCCGTGCCGGCCGACTGGGAGGAACGCCTGCTGGGTGTCTTCCGTGAGGTGCTCGACGGCCGCGCCATCGGGCGTACGGACAACTTCTTCAAGTCGGGCGGCCACTCCCTGCTGGCGGTACGGCTGCTCAACCGCATCCGCGCCGAGTTCGGCCAGGACCTCACCCTGCGGGACGTGTTCCGCAATCCGACGGTGACCTCCCTGGCCCGGCGGCTCGCCACGGGGGACACGGACGCCCCGGCGCCTCCCGGGCGCGGCCCGTCCCCCGCGCTGCGGCGCCGTACCCGGGCGGGCACCCGGAACCGGAGCTGAGCGCACCAGGAGGGGGAACCACGACCGGCAGCTCCGGGTGGCTTACTGCCGCCCGGAGCTGCCCCGCGTACTGCCCCGTCCCGGGGCCCGCCGCCCCTAGCGTGAAGGGCACGGAGGCGAGAGGAACCGTTCGCCCCGGTCTCTCGGCCCTTTACCGGAGGAATGCAGCATGGCCCCCATCAGAACGGAAGACCTGCTCGACGGCGGACCCCCTCCCTCCCCCGCCCCGCCGGTGCTGGACCTCATCGCCCACCAGGTGCGCGTCCGCCCCGACGCCCGCGCCCTCGTCCACGGTGACGAGCGGCTCACCTACGCCGAGCTGGCCGACGCGGTCGGCGACCGGGCCCGGGAGCTCGCCGGGGCCGGTGCGGGCCCCGGCCGCCTCGTCGCCCTGCACCGGCCGCGCGGGGTCGACGCGATCGTCGGCCTGCTCGCCGTGCTCAGCACCGGCGCCGCCTACCTCCCGCTCGACGTGCAGGCCCCCGACGCCCGTAACGCGGCCATCCTGCAGGACAGTTGCGGGGAGGCGGCGCCAGCCCCGGCGGAGGTCGCCCGGCTCGGCGAGGTCGTCCTGGCCGGCCTGGGCAGCGACGAGGACGCCGCGTACGTCATCTACACCTCCGGATCGACCGGCACGCCCAACGGTGTCGTCGTCGCCCACGACTCCCTCGCGCACTTCATCGCCGGCGCCATCCCCGTCTACGGCATCGGCGCCGAGGACCGGGTCCTCCAGTTCAGCCCGCTGCACTTCGACGCCAGCGTCCAGGAGGTCTTCGCCACCCTCGGCGCGGGCGGCACCCTCGTGCTGCGCACCGAGGACATGCTCGACGTCGGGGAGCTGCTGGCCGGGTGCGCCCGCCACGGCATCACCGTGCTCGACCTGCCCGCCGCCTACTGGCACGAGCTCGTCTACGTCCTGTCGACCGGCTCGGCGCACCTCCCCCCGTGCCTGCGCACCGTGATCATCTACGGGGAGGCTGCCCTGCCCGAACGGGTCGCCCAGTGGCGCGCCCTGACCGGGGAGCGGGTCCGGCTGCTCAACGCCTACGGCCCCACCGAGACCACCGTGGTGGCCACCGTCGCCGACCTCACCCGGCACGGGGAGGGGCCCGTCCCCATCGGCCGCCCGCTGCCCGGCGTCCGGGCCGCCGTCGTGGACGGCGAACTGCTGTTGCTGGGCGGTGGTCTGACGCGGGGTTACCTCGGCCGCCCCGAGCTCAACGCCCGCCGCTTCACCGAGCTGGACGGCGAACGCGCCTACCGCACCGGCGATCTGGTCACCGTCTCGGAGGACCGGCAGATCGTCTACCACGGGCGGGCCGACGACGAGGTGAAGATCGGCGGCCAGCGCATCGACCCGGCCGCCGTCGACTCCGTCCTGGCCGGCCATCCGAAGGTCCGGGAGGCCGCCGTCGTCGCCCAGCAGGACGGCGACGGGGTGAAGCGGCTCGTCGCGTTCGTGGTCACCGAGGGCGGCACCGGAGCCGATGAGCTGCGTTCCTGGGTGCGTGAGCGCATGCCCGCCGCGGCGGTCCCGGCCGCCGTCAGCGTCGTCGTCGCGCTGCCCCGTACGAGTTCGGGGAAGATCAACCGCAAGGCGCTGCGCACCACCGACCCCCGGCTGCCGGTCGTCGACGAGGAGCCGCTGCCCGCCGAGGACCGGGTGCCGCTCTCCCACGCCCAGCGCCGGCTGTGGCTGGTCAACGAGCTCGACGGCCCCTCCTCCGCGTACAACCTGCCGATCGTCCTGAACCTGGACACCGCGCCCGACCCCGCCGCGCTGGCCGCCGCCGTAAGTGATCTGGCCGACCGGCACGAGGCGTTGCGTACGGTGTTCCTCGCTCCCGAGGACGAGCCGTACCAGCATGTGCTGGCCCCGTCCGCGATCCGGCCGCGCACCGTCCGGTGCCCGGCCCACGAACTCGCCGGCCAGGTCGCCCTGTTCACCTCCGAGACCTTCGACCTCTCGCGCGAACTCCCGCTGCGGGTCGCCCTGTTCCTCCCCGAGGACGGTCCCGGCGCGACCCTGGCCGTCCTGCTCCACCATGTCGCGGGCGACGGCTGGTCGCTCACCCCGCTGCTGACCGACCTGGCCCACGCCTACCGCGCCCGGACCGAGGGCGCCGCCCCGGACCAGGAGCCGCTGCCGGTCCAGTACGCCGACTACACCCTCTGGCAGAACGAACTCCTCGGCGGGGCCGACGACCCGCACTCCGCCGTCTCCCGGGGGCTGGACCACTGGCGCGAGGCCCTGGCCGGGCTGCCCGCCGTGACCGCTCTGCCGCTCGACCGGCCGCGTCCCGCCGTGCCGAGCCACCGGGGTGGCCTGGTGGACGTCACCCTCGAAGCCGATGTCCACGCGCAGTTGGTCCGGCTGGCCGCCGACCACGACGCCAGCCTTCTGATGGTGCTCCAGGCCGCGCTGGGGCTGGCCCTGCGCGCGGCGGGCTCGGGGGAACGGGTCGCCCTCGGCACACCCGTGGCCGGACGTGACGACGAGGCGCTGGACGCGCTGGTGGGCTTCTTCGTCAACACGCTCGCCCTGCCCACCGACACCTCCGGCGCCCCGGCCTTCGCCGACCTGCTGGACCGGGTCCGCGACACCGACCTGGCCGCCTTCGCCCACCAGGGCATCCCCTTCGACCTGGTCGTCGAGCACCTCAACCCGCCGCGCTCGCCGGGCGTCCATCCGCTGTTCCAGGTGATGCTGACCCTCACGACGGCGGGCCCCGACGACACCACCTTCCGCTTCGGCCCGATCGACGGCCGTTTCGCCGAAGCCGGCCCGGCCACCACCAAGTTCGACCTGACGGCCTCGTGCGTGGAGCACCGGGACGCCACCGGGGCGCCCGCCGGACTGCGGCTCGGTATGGAGTACGCGTACGACGTCCTCGACCGGGAGACGGCGGGCATCCTGCTGGCCGCGCTGGAACGCGCCCTGCGCACCGCCGCCGACCGGCCCGCCGAGCGGGTAGCGGACGCCTCGCTGGTCGCCCTCGACGACCGCCGGGCCCTGGACGTACGCCGCGAGCGGGCCGACGCCCGCGCCGCCGAGGCGGCCGCCGCCACGGTCCGGGCCGCCGCCCTGGCCGCCGACGCGCCGCCCGCCGAACACGTCGACACCCTGTGCGAGATGTTCGCCGAAGTCCTCGGACTGGACCGGGTCGGACCACACGAGGGCTTCTTCACCATCGGCGGCCACTCGATGAGCGGGGTGCGCCTCGCCAACCGGATACGGGCCCGGCTCGGCGCCGGCGTCACCGTCCGCGACCTGCTGCTCGCGTCCACCCCCTCGGCCCTGGCCCGCCGTATCGCGGACACCGCCCCGACGGGCACAGGAGAGCAGACCGCGAAGCTCGCCCCGTACGCGGTCCGGCCCGAGCGCGTCCCGCTCTCCTACGCGCAGCGCCGACTCTGGTTCGTGGACGCCTTCGAAGGGCCCAGCGCAACCTACAACATCCCTCTGGTCGTCCGCCCGGCCGCACCGCTGGACGCAGACGTCCTGGCCGAGGCGCTGGCCGACCTCGCGGACCGCCACGAAGCACTCCGTACCCGCTACCGGGCCGTGGACGGCGAGCCCCACCAGGACATCCTGGCGACGGCCCGGCCCGTCCTCGACGTCCGTACCGTCCCGGCCGGGGCGCTCGCCGCCGCCGTCGCCGCGGCCACCGGCTACGTCTTCGACCTGGCCGAGGAGATCCCCCTGCGGGCCACGCTGCTGGCACCCGACCATGGCGGCGGGCAGGTCCTCGTCCTGCTCGTGCACCACATCGCGGCGGACGGCTGGTCCACCGGGCCGCTCCTCGCCGACCTGGCCCACGCCTGCGCCGCCCGGTCCGGGGGCCGCGCGCCCGAGTGGCAGCCGCTGCCGGTCCAGTACGCCGACTACACCCTCTGGCAAAGGGAGTTGAGCACCGGCCCGGCGGCCCGGGCGCACCTGGCGTTCTGGGAGAAGGCCCTCGCCGGCGCTCCCCCGGTGCTCGAACTCCCCGCCGCCCGCCCCCGCCCCGCCGACCCCTCCCACCGGGGCGGACACGCCCCCGTCACCGTCGACGCCGCGACCCACGAGGCGCTGGAGGCGCTGGCCCGGCGCAGCGGCACCACGCTGTTCATGGTCCTCCAGGCGGCGCTGGCCGCCGTACTCACCCGGCACGGGGCGGGCACCGACCTGCCGCTGGCGACCATGACCGCCGGACGGGACGACGAGGC
This sequence comes from Streptomyces sp. NPDC059452, assembly GCF_042750035.1. NCBI lineage: Bacteria > Bacillati > Actinomycetota > Actinomycetes > Kitasatosporales > Streptomycetaceae > Streptomyces > Streptomyces sp. NPDC059452. Next base: position 3,433 of record NZ_JBHYVE010000056.1, on the reverse strand, counting down.
GCTGAGCGATCTGGTCGGCTTCTTCGTCAACACCCTGGTGCTGCGCACCGACACCTCCGGCGACCCCACCTTCGAAGAACTCCTCGCCCGGGTCCGGGAGACCGATCTGGCCGCCTACGCGCACCAGGAACTCCCCTTCGACCGCCTGGTCGAACACCTCAACCCGGCCCGCAGCACCGCCCACCACCCGCTGACCCAGACGGTCGTGCAGCTCCACCACGACTACACCCGCGACGCTTCCGGCGCCGACGCCTTCTTCCGGCCGGCCGAACCGGGCACGGGTGAGGGACTGTCGACCAAGTTCGACCTGACCTTCGCCGTGTGGGAGCGGCAGGACGGCGACGGGGAGCGCGCCGGTCTGAGGGGCGGCCTGGAGTACGCCACCGATCTCTTCGACGCCCCGACCGCCGCGCTGCTCGCCCGCCATATCGAGCAGGTGCTGCGGACCGCCGCCACGGCCCCGGCGACCCGGATCGGGAGGATCGACCTGCTCACCCCGGCCGACCGGTTCCGGCTCATCGACGAGTACAACGACACTGCTACGGCGACGCAGAACCCGGGAACAGTCCATGAGTTGATTGGTCGTCAGGCTGCTGCCAACCCGGCAGCCCCGGCGCTGATCACCGATGAGGAGACCGTCGGGTACGGGGAGCTCGACGCCCGTGCCGAGGTGCTGGCCGCACGGCTCCGGGCGGCGGGGGTGGGCCGGGGCGACACCGTGGGCGTCCTGCTGGAGCGCGGGGTGACGCTGGTCGTGTCGGCGCTCGCCGCCCTGAAGTGCGGTGCCGCGTATCTGCCGTTGGACCCGCGGCTGCCGTCGGCCCGGATCGGGCTGATGCTGGCGGACGCGGGGGCCGGCCTGGTGGTCATGGACGGGGAAGGAGCCTTCTCCGTACCGGAGTTGGAGGGTACGGACCTGCCGGTGCTGACCGTCGGCAACGAGGCTCCCGGGGAGGCGGAAACGCCCACGCCCGAGGCCACCGAGGTCTCCGAGGTCTCCGAGGACGATCTGATGTACGTGATGTTCACGTCCGGGTCCACGGGCCGCCCCAAGGGGGTGGGCGTCACGCACCGGAACGTGGCGGCGCTCGCGGCCGACCGTGACATCACCGCCGGGGGTCCGCACCGGATGCTGGTGCACTCGGCGACCGGGTTCGACGCCTCGGTCTTCGAGATCTGGGTGCCGCTGCTGACCGGCGGCAGCCTGGTGATCATGCGCGGCGACGGTACGGACCTGGCCGAGACCGAACGTACCGTACGCGAACACGGCGTCACCGCCGCCTACTTCACCATGGGCCTCTTCCATGTCATGGCGGACGAGGGCCTGGACACGCTGGGGCTGCTGCGCGAGGTGTGGACCGGCGGGGACACCGCCTCCCCCCGGGCCGTCCAGCGGGTCCTGGAGCACTGCCCCGACACCGTACTGGTCCACTCGTACGGGCCGACGGAGACCACCTTCGCCTCCCACAACCAGTGGTTCACGACCGGCAGGCGCTCGCTCGGGACGTCCGGGGTGCACCTCGGGCACCCGATGGACAACACCCGCAGCCATGTCCTCGACGGTGCCCTGCGGCCCGTGCCGCCGGGGGTGCCCGGGGAGCTGTACATCGCCGGTTCCCATGTGGCGCGCGGCTACCTGGGCCGGCCGGACCTGACCGCGCAGCGGTTCCTCCCCGACCCATTCGAGGCGGACGGCAGCCGCATGTACCGGACGGGCGACCGTGTGGTGTGGACGGCAGCCGGTGAGCTGCGCTTCCTCGGGCGCACGGACGGCCAGGTCAAGCTGCGCGGCGTACGGATCGAGCCGGGCGAGGTCGAACAGGCGCTGTCGGCACACCCGGCGGCCGGACAGGTCCTCGCGCTGGTCCGGGAGGACACGCCGGGGCAGAAGAGCCTGGTCTGCTACGTCGTGCCGCGCGCCGACGAGAGCGTCACCGAGGCGCAGTTGCTGACCACGGCCCGCGCCGAGCTGCCCGAACACCTCGTGCCTTCAGCGGTCGTTCTCCTCGACGCGCTGCCGCTGACCGTCAACGGCAAGCCGGACCGCGCGGCGCTGCCCGCCCCGCGCCGGGACGCCGGGGCGGCGGGCGGCGGCGGGGGGAGGCGGCCCCGTAACGCCCGCGAGGAGGTGTTGTGCGGGCTGTTCGCCGAGATCCTCGGCGTGCCCCGGGTCGGTATCGACGACAACTTCTTCACGCTGGGCGGGCATTCGCTGCTCGGCATCCGCCTGGTCAGCCGCGTCCGCTCCGTCCTGGGCGTCGAGCGGACCGTACGCGACCTGTTCCGCTCCCCCACCCCCGCAGGGCTGCTCGGCTCCTCCGACGAGGGGGCGGCCGGTGCCATGGGCGTCCTGCTGCCGCTGAGCACCCATGGCACCCGCCGCCCACTGTTCTGCGTGCACCCGGGTACCGGCGTCGGCTGGGCCTACGCCGGCCTCGCCGGGCACCTCGGCGACGACCAGCCGCTGTACGCCCTCCAGGCGCGGGCGCTGAGCGAGCCGGGGTACCGGCCGGGCAGCGTGGAGGAGATGGCCGACGACTATCTGGAGCGCGTCCGGCAGGTCCAGCCCTGGGGCCCCTACCGGCTGCTCGGCTGGTCCTTCGGCGGGATCGTCGCCCACACGATGGCGGTCCGGCTCCGCGAGGCCGGGGAGCGGGTCGAGCTCCTCGCGCTGATGGACGTGCACCAGACGGGGCCCGGCAGTGTGTCCGTACTGCCGCCGCCGGAGACCGCCCCGGAGACGGCCGGAGACCTCGCGGCGACCGGAACCGTCGCGGCCAGGGACACAACGGCCAGGGACACGACGGCCGGAGACCTCGCGGCCGAGGTGGAGCGCATCCGCCGCGAGGACCCTGTTCTCGGCGGGTTCAGCTCCGCCGAGATCCGGGGCGTGATCGGCGCCTCCGAGACGCACGCCGCTCTCATGGCCCGGCACGTTCCGGGCGTGGCCGACACCGGAGCCGTATTCTTCACCGCCCGCAGAACAGGGGAGGCGGAGGGTTCCCTCGCCGCCACCTGGATTCCTTTCCTGGAAGGAATCGTCGAGAACCACACCGTGGAATCCGGCCACCTTCGGATGGCCGAGCAAGAGCCCCTTTCACACATCGGAAGAATAATTTCCGAGAAGCTCTCCGCCCTGCAGATAAACGAATTGAGGAGCCAGTCATGAGCGACACCGTCAACCCCTTCGACGACACCGAGGGCATCTTCCACGTCGTCGTGAACGACGAGGGCCAGCACGCGCTGTGGCCCGACTTCGCCGCCATCCCCGCAGGCTGGAGCAGTGTCTGGGGAGCCGGCAGCCGCGCGGACGCCCTGGAGTACGTCACCGCGAACTGGACCGACATCCGCCCGCGGAGCCTGGTCGCCCAGTACTCCTGAAGCACGCGGAAAAAGCGAAGAAAGAAGGGCCGTGGGCCCCCCCAACCCCCCC
>NZ_JBHYVE010000055.1:0-18345 GCF_042750035.1 Streptomyces sp. NPDC059452 | reverse complement strand
GTCAAACTGCCGTCGTCGCCCGAAGGGCGGCCGCGCGGCGCATGGTCGCTGCGAGCGTGCGTGCCAGGCGTCGCGCGGCAGGCGGCAGTTTGACGACAGGCCCTAGCCCTGGAACACCACCAGCGCCCGGCCGCCCTTGCCCGCGATCATGTTGTCGAAGGCGGCGGGGATACCGTCCAGGGCGATGCGTTCGGTGACCATCATCGACAGGTCGAAGCGGCCCGCGCGGATGTGGTCGGCCAGGGCCGGGAGGTCGCGGGCCGGGTCGCTGTTGCCGTAGACGCAGCCCGTCAGGGACCGGCCCCAGTGGAAGATCTCCAGGGCGTTGAAGGTGACCTGCTGGTCCTTGCCGCCGATCCCGACGACCGTCGTACGGCCGCCGCGCCGGGTGGACTCCCAGGCGGCCCGGATGGTCGCGGGGCGGCCGACGCACTCCACGGCGACGTCCGTGCCCTGGCCGCCGGTCAGTTTGCGGATCTCGCGCGGGGTGGTGGCGGAGGCGATGACGTAGTCGGTGGCCCCCGCCTGCCGGGCCAGCTCCTCCTTGGCCGGGGAGACGTCGACCGCGATGATCCGGGAGGCGCCCGCGATCCGGGCGGCCTGGAGCACGGCGAGGCCGACGCCGCCGATCCCGAAGACGACCACGCTCTCGCCCTCACGGACCCGGGCGCTGTGGTGGATGGCCCCGTAGCCGGTGAGGACCGCGCAGCCGAGGAGGGCGGCGTCGGTGAGGGGGATGCCGTCGGGGGCCGGGAGCACACAGTTCGCGGCGACGACGGTCTCCTCCGCGAAGGCCGCCACGTTGAGACCGGGGTGGAGGCCGGTGCCGTCGGCCGTACGGGCGTGAAGGTTGGCGGTCCCCTTCAGCGCGTCGGCGCAGAGCCAGACCTCGCCGATCCCGCAGTGGAAGCAAGCACCGCAGGAGGGCGCCCAGTTGAGGACCACGCCGTCGCCGGGCGCGACATGGGTGACACCCTCGCCGACGGCGACGACCGTTCCGGCGCCTTCATGGCCGAGGACGGCGGGCACCGGGACGCGCATGGTGCCGTTGGAGAGGGACAGGTCGGAGTGGCAGACCCCGGCGGCGGCGAGCGCGATGCGCACCTGGTCGGGGCCGGGCTCCGGCAGGACGATGTCGGTGATCTCCAACGGAGCTCCGACGGCGGGCAGTACGGCGGCGCGGACCACGAACAGGCTCCTCTATCAGCAGGGTTACGGGGGTCAGAACTGGAGCGACTTGGTCTGGAGGTACTCCGCCAGACCGTGCGGCCCCAGCTCTCGCCCCACCCCCGACTGCTTGTAACCGCCGAAGGGGGCCAGCGGGTTGAACCGGCCGCCGTTGATGTCGACCTGTCCGGTCTCCATCCGGCGGGCGAAGGCCACCGCCTCCTCGTCGTCCGCCGCCCACACCGCGCCCGCGAGCCCGTACACCGTGCCGTTGGCGATCCGGAGGGCGTCGTCCACGTCCTCGTACCGGAGGATCGAGACCACCGGGCCGAAGATCTCCTCCTGGGCGATGGTCATGTCCGGGGTGACGTCGGCGAAGACGGTGGGGCTGACGTAGTAGCCGGTCTCCAGGGGCGCTTCGGGGCCTCCGGCGACCAGCCGGGCGCCCTCCTCCAGGCCCTTGCGGATGTAACCGCTCACCCGGGCCTGCTGTTTGGCGTTGACGAGCGGGCCGACCCGTTCGCCGGGTACGTACTTGGCGACGGCCGCCTGGGCGAGCTCCACGGCCTCCTCGTACCGCTCGGCGTCGACCAGCATCCGGGTCCAGGCGCTGCACGTCTGGCCGGAGTTGGTCATCACGTTGGCGATGCCCACATTGACCGCCTTGGCGAGGTCGGCGCCGGGCAGGATCACGTTGGCGGACTTGCCGCCGAGTTCGAGGGCGACGCGCTTGACGGCGCCCCCGGCGGTGGCGCCGATCTGCCTGCCGACGGCGGTCGAGCCGGTGAACGAGACCAGGTCGACGCCCTCGTGCCCGGCGAGCGCCTGACCGGCGACCGGGCCGAGGCCGGTGACCAGGTTGAAGACCCCGGCGGGCAGCCCGGCGGCCTCGGTGGCCTCGGCGAAGAGCTGGGCGGTGAGCGGGGTGTCCTCGGCCGGCTTGAGGACGACCGTGCAGCCGGCGGCGAGCGCGGGGGCGACCTTGGCGACGATCTGGTGGAGCGGGTAGTTCCAGGGGGTGATCGCGCCGACGACCCCGACCGGCTCCAGCAGGACGGTGGAGTTGCCGATCCTTCCCTCGAAGGCGTAGGAGGCGGCCAGTTCGGCGTACGAGGCGGCGACCAGCACCGGGACGCCCGCGTGGACCATCTGCGAGAGCGGCAGCGGTGCGCCCAGCTCGGCGGTGATCGTCTCGGCCAGCTCGTCCTTGCGGGCTGCCAGCGCGTCGCTGAGTGCGGAGAGCCGGGCGGCGCGCTCGGCGGGCGGGGTGGCGGCCCAGCCGGGGAACGCGGCGCGGGCGGCCTTCACCGCCGCGTCGACGTCCTCGGCCGTACCCGCCGGTACGTGAGCGATGAGCTGCTCGTCGGCCGGGTTCACGACCGCGATCGCGTCCTGGCCGACGGCGGGCCGCCACGCGCCGCCGATGTACATCTGGTCATGGGCCTTCATGGCTGTTTCCTCCCGGACGGGCTGTACCGGCGCTCTGGCGGGTGCGAGGCGCCCTCGCACCCGCCCAAACTAGCGCCGTTAGTTTTTGGGCGCCAGGGAGCTTCCGGAGACGCCGGTCACGCGGGGAGGCGTGCGCCGGGCCTGATCATCGGGGAGGGGGTTCAGCCGTCCAGGCCGGGGACGTCCTGCGGCAGCGGGCAGATACGGCGGCCGTAGTGGTCGAAGACGTACAGGTGGGCCAGGTCCACCAGCAGCGGCACCTGACCGCCGGTCCGCAGCCGCATGTCGGGGCCGGTACGCACCACCAGGTCGCCGGAGACCACGGAGGGCCGGTCCGGGGTGCGGACCGCCGCCGGGTCCGGGGCGGGGTCGTCGAGGGTGACGACGGGACCGCTGATCCGCGCTCCGGCCCGGCCGCCCTTCAGCCGGTCCAGGACGCCGAGGGCGCCACCCTGTCCACGGAGGCCCCCGTGGCCCACCGCGGCCCTGCGGCGGCGGGGCATGGCCCGGGGGTGGGCCGATTCGAGGTCCGGGACGAGGGCCGCCCGCGAACCGGTGTTGAGGTGGACCAGCGCCTCGTGCCCCTGGTACTCCACGTGCTCGACGATCCCGCTCAGCGCCACCTCACCGGGGCGGGCATGGCTGGGCGGGGCGATCCGGACCGCCTCCGAGCGCAGCCCCACGATGATCCGGCGGCCCTGCTGAATGCGGAGCAACTGGTGGTCGGCGCTGAGGGGTTCGGGCAGGGCGAGCCGCTGGCGGCCGAGGTCGATCGACATCCGCCCCTCCAACGGGGCGTGGACGACCGCCTGGAGGAGGTTGATCCGCGGGGTGCCGATGAACGCGGCCACGAAGACGTTCTCGGGCAGGGCGTAGACCTCGCGGGGCGGGCTGACCTGTTGCAGGACTCCGCCACGCATCACCGCCACCCGGTCACCCAGCGACATCGCCTCGGCCTGATCGTGCGTCACATACACGGTGGTGACGCCGAGTTCCCTGGTGAGCAGCGCGATCTCGGCGCGCAGATGGTTGCGGAGCTTGGCGTCCAGGTTGGAGAGCGGTTCGTCCATCAGGAAGACGGAGGGCCTGCGGGAGATCGCCCGCCCCATCGCCACGCGCTGCCGCTCGCCGCCGGAGAGCTGGGCCGGGTAGCGGTCGAGTATGTGCTCGATGCCGAGCATCCGGGCCGTGGCCTCGATGCGGGCACTGTTGTCCTCGCGCGGGTTCTCCAGCTTCAGCGGGAAGCCGATGTTGGCGCGGTTGGTCATGCTCGGGTACAGCGCGAAGTTCTGGAACACCATGGCCATCCCGCGTTCGCGCGGCGGGATGTGGTTGGCGTACGCGCCGTCGAGCAGCAGCTCGCCCTCGCTGATCTCCTCCAGCCCCGCGATCATGCGCAGCACGGTCGACTTGCCGCAGCCGGAGGGGCCGAGCAGCACGATGAACTCGCCCGGGTCGATGGAGAGCGTGAACCGGTCGACGGCCCGCCGGTCCCGGCCGTAGCTCTTGCTGACGTGGTGCAGGGAGATGGCGCGCGTCATGAAGGTCCGCCCGGGGTGAAGGTGTGGCGTCGCGGTGGGGAGCGGCTGGGAGGGAAGTTAGCCCACGGGGCGGGGTGTGGGAATGACTCGCGCGAAGGTTGGGGCGTGTGGGACGTACGGAGTTGGGTGGGGCTGGTGCGTCAGGAGCGGTTCCGGTTGGCTGGGAACGCACTGTCGCCCTGTTCCCGTCCGCGTACGGGCGTCGGCTCCGGTGGTACGGAGGTGGGTTCCGGCGGCACGGAGGAGGTACGGGCCGCTCGTCTGCCGCGCAGGGCCAGGGCCAGGGCCGTGGGCCGGGCCTCGGCGGGCGCGACCTGGACCACCGTGGTCATCGACAGCGGCTGACCGACGCCGAGGCAGAACCCGAGTACCGCCAGCATGACGGCGAGCACCGGGACGGGGGCCGGGAGGACCATCCCCGCGCAGAGCAGGCCGGTCGGCCGGCAGGCAGCTGGTGGCCAGCAGGGCCGTCCGGCCGAGGAGCCGCAGCATCGGGGTCATCACCAGGCGGCAGGCGATGGTGGCGGCGGCCCGCAGGCTGAGCAGCAACCCGACCGTGGCGGGGGCGATCCCCCGGTGCTCGCCGACCACCGGCAGGTATGCGGTGAGGGTGTCGGTCGAGGACAGGACCGCCATGCTGATGAAGATCCCGGCCGGGACACCTCGCGCCCCGAGGGTCGTGGTGACCGGGACCTTGGCCGCCCCCGCCTTCGTGGCGGGCCCGGCGCCGGGCGTACGCCGGTGCTCGATGCGCCACAGCGAGGTGAGCGCGACCGCGCAGACGCCCGACGAGACGAGGAGCGCGAGTGCGCTCGTACGCCCCAGAGCACCGCTCTCCCCGGAGATCAGCACTCCCGCCTCGATCGGGCCGCCCAGCTGGCCGAGCGAGGCACCGATGGTGAAGTGGCCGAAGTTGCGGTCCTGTTCGGCCGGGGCGGACTGCCGGGCCACGATCGACTGGGCGCCGATCACGAAGTAGGGATGGCCGAGGCCCATCACCCCGCTCCAGGCAGCCATCGCGGGCAGGGAGAAGACCGTACCGCTGAGTGCGCAGCCGCCCGAGATCAGGACCACGCCGGGCGGCAGCAGCGGCGCGCACCGGCCATGGTCGGTGCGGCGGCCGAGCGGGACGGCGGCGAACAGCGGCAGCAGCGCGTAGACCCCGGCGATGACGAGGCGCAGCAGCCAGCCCCTGCCGGGCCCGGGTCGCGGTGCCGGTGCCGGTGCCGGTGCCGGTGACATCGGTGACATCAGAAGGTGCTCGTCAGCGCGGGTGACATCAGATCGTGCCGAAGAGGACGCCCGCCGCGAGCACGACCAACGAGGTGAGCACCGCCCACTTCACCGTGAACCGCGTGTGGTCGCCGAACTCCACCTTCGCCATGCCGACGAGAACGTACACGGCGGGAACCAGCGGCGAGGACATGTGCAGCGCCTGACCGGCCAGGGAGGCGCGGGCGATCTCCAGCGGGGAGACTCCGTGGGCCGCGCCGGCTTCGGCGAGGACGGGGACGACGCCGAAGTAGAAGCCGTCGTTGGACATGAAGTAGGTGAGCGGCAGGCTGAGCAGCCCGGTGACGATGGCCATGTGCGGGCCCATCGCGTCGGGGACGGCCCCGACCACCCAGTCGGCCATGCTCTCGACCATGCCGGTGCCGGTGAGGACGCCGGTGAAGACGGCGGCGGCGAAGACCATGCCGGAGACGTTGAGGACGTTGTCGGCGTGGGCGGCGATCCGGGCCCGCTGATCGGGCATGTGGGGGAAGTTGACGGTGAGGGCGAGGGCGGCGCCCAGGAGGAAGAGCACCGGGATCGGCATCAGTTCCATGATCATGGCGGTGAGCAGGGCGACGGTCAGACCGGCGTTGAACCAGTAGAGCTTGGGCCGCAGGGTGGACCGGTTGGGGTCGAGGCCCTTGAACTCCTCGTCGCCCTCGCCCGCGTTCTCCTCGTCATCCGCCGGGTCCGCCGCGCCCGCTCCGGAGCCGCCGAAGCCGGTGGGGCCGGTGCCGCCGAAGCCGGTGGAGCCCTTGCGGAGAGGGTCCTCGCCACCGCCCGTACCGCCCGCCCCCGCCCGTACGGTCTCCTGCTCCGGCTCCCGTACCGGCGCCTCGTCCAGCGTGAGCAGCCCCAGCCGCTTGCGCTCGCGCAGGCCCAGCACGTACGAGAGCAGGAACACGGCAAGCAGTCCGACCGCGAGCGCCGGGATCATGGGGATGAAGATCTCGGAGGCGTCCAGCTTGAGCGCGGTCGCGGCCCGGGCGGTGGGGCCGCCCCAGGGAAGGGTGTTCATGACACCGTTCGCCGTGGCCGCCACCCCGGTCATCACGACCAGGCTCATCTTCAGGCGTTTGTAGAGCGGGTACATCGCCGAGACGGTGATCATGAACGTGGTGGAGCCGTCGCCGTCCAGCGAGACGATCGCGGCGAGCACCGCCGTACCGACGACGATCCGCATCGGGTCCGCCTTGCAGAACCGCAGGATGCCCCGGACGATCGGATCGAAGAGGCCGACGTCGATCATCACGCCGAAGTAGACGATGGCGAACATCAGCATGGCGGCGGTCGGCGCCAGGTTGCCGACGCCTTCGATGACGTAGTCGCCGAGCTGTGCTCCCTGCCCGACGGCGACACAGAACAGTGCGGGGATCAGTACCAGCGCCGCGATCGGCGACATCTTCTTCGTCATGATCAGGACCAGAAAGGTCGCGATCATGGCGAAGCCGAGGATTGTCAGCATGGGGGATACCTAACGTTCATCCTTGAACTCCCACCGGTCTCGGCGGTCCGGACGACGTTAGGGGCCCCCTCTCGGCGTTAACAAGATGTTGACGCGTGAGCAATACGAGCAAAACCCCAGGTCAGCGCGACCCTGTTAGAGGGACGGGGTCACCCAGTGGCTGAGCGTTCTCGGCTGATGGGCGTGACCAGGTCGAGTGCGTGGTCGGGACGTGACCGGTGGTGATCTGCGGCTTCCGATTCCGAGTGATTGCTCCAGCGGACGAGATTGGCCAGGGCGATCGTGGGGTTGCGGAAGGTGGTCAGGGCTCGGGGAGTGTTACCGGTACGCACGCGGCGGGCGTCCTTGTGGAGGGTGGTGTCACGGACGTGGTGCAATGCGTCCACTTGCCGGTGCCCGCCTGCGGCCTCGGCAGGTTGGGACGCAGTGGCCCTGCTCGGCGGTCAGGCTGATGACGGCGTAGACGCGCTCGATGGTGACTTTGCCGGTCCGTATGTCGCGTCGGCGGCCGCACGACCTGAAGCGCCTGCACGGCGTGCGGGAAGGCGATCGGGTGACCGTGGCGGCCTTGAGCCGGCGGATCTCGTCGTGGCCGTGACCGGTCTGGCACGTCTTGTCCAGGAGCGGAACGTCCCGCCGGGCAGCTGCCCCACCACCGCTTGAAGGCCGGGATGGTCGGCCTTGACCAGCAATGCAGTGGGCGTTCTTCTCCTCGACGAGAAAGCGTGCGTGATCGGTCTGCGTCAGCAGCACGTCGAACGTGACGACGGTGCCGGCGAGTTCGAACGAGGTGAGCAGGGGCTGGAACGCGGTGATCTCGTTGCTCTTGGTGTCGACCTGACGCCGGGTGATCACGGCGCGTTCACCGCGCACCACCACGGCGAGCAGATGGACCGCGGTGCGGGTGGCGATGCGCGAGCCGCGCAGGGACTTGCCGTCCACGACCAGGGCTCACAGCCCTTCGGCCGGTTCGACGTGGCCGGCGAGCCAGTCTCCGACAGCCCGGTCCAGAACGTCGGCGTCGATCCGGGCAACGCGCACGATCACAGCCAACTACTCATCCCGCCAGGCGAGAACGCTTCAGCCCTGGGCAACGGCTCGTCCTATCAACTCCTGCGCTTGTCGCCTGTCGTCTACATAGAAGACGACCTGGGCCAGGGGATCCCCTGACAATCGCGGATTCAGGGTGGTTAGTTCCACGATGTCGGCCGTCTTTACCGCAAGGTTCGCCTGACCTCCAACGGCCATGACCAGCTTCTCCCCCACCCGTGCGGCGGAGCTCGTGGACTCCGGTTGGCCACTCACCGCATGTACACCGTTGATCGCCGACAACGGGATCACCACATCGTGGAATGCGCTGAACCTCAGGCGCAAGCGACCGCCTCCGACGACATGGGGATAGCAGATCACGGAGGCGATGAAGCCGACCAGCCAGACGAATCCGAGTATTCCCAGGATGAGCGCAACCACCCTGACTCCGGGAGGCAGCAGCAGGTGCAAGAGGAACGCGACGATCCCATCGACCACTGCGATGCTCACCAGCATGGCGACGAGCGGACCGGAATACCCCATGGACTTTTCCTGTTCCCGCACATCACGACGGCCGGTGAGCAGCATCACGATCGCTCTGAGGAGCATGAAATCCTGGCGCACATAACGGGCGACGGCGACGGGGAAGAATTCGGCGAGTGAACCCTCGAGGGCGAATGAAAAATCGACCCCGGAGGCCCTGGCTGCCCGGATCGCTTTCACGATGATAAAGACTTCGAAGATCACAAATACGGCAAGGCAAAGCTCCATGATGATGGTGAACTTTGCTGCGGACGAGAAGTCAATGACGCCGGTGAGCACCAAGACAATTTCTAAAGCAATCACAAGCAGAGCGGCGCTTCCCAGCACTTTTCGCAACTTGCCCATACACAATGCCTTTCAATCCAGTCTGACCACCTGCGGCCGTTCCGCTTCGCACGGGACCGTACCATTTCTTGGTATCTCCCCCAACGGATAGACGACCCAAACATCTCGCACCCTACCAGTGAGGGCATACTCGTAGGGGAGCCAGCCCGTTCCACCTTCTCCCCACTCCGCTCCCCATGAGTTCTGGAAGCGAAATGCCCCTACAGTCCGCGGTTCATGTCGGCACTCTTGCGTATCGCTGAAACCTGTAACCAACACGACATGGTGCCCAAACGCAGCCTGATCTGCCGAGAGCGCAGGGAGGTGACCGTCACTGAACCCCGGAAACTGCGCAGGGTGCAAGGGGAACTCCAGAGAGAAGGGCTTCCCGCGCGACACGAGCGCACGGAGCTCCTGCACCAGTCCTTCTCCCTCGGTAGGCAACCGCTCACGTTCGTCGGCACGCCGAATCTCTGGCCGGAAACGACTGTGCTGTACTGCCAGCACAGATTCCGGAGGACGTTCCTCCACACCATCCTTCTCCCACGGCCAGCGGGATTCGGCGACCAACCCCCACTTGGACCACGCCTCCATGCAGTCGATGAGGCGGGTGCCACGGCGCCCGGAGCGTCCCGCTAATTCACGTGACGACCAGTAGAGGTGCCTCACCGAGGCCGGCTCGTCGAAAGGAAGCACAGTCGCTGCCAACGAGCACGTGACAACCGCCGCGCATGCGGGCACGTCCGTCTGATCGCACACAGGCTGCCGCCCCTCAGGGAGGAGCGGCACATGGCAGGTTGATGACGGCTTATCCATCAGTCCTGGCTCGCTTCCGGTACTCGCCGATGATCATGCGGTCACGCCGCTGGCACGCCTTGCGGAACTCCCCAAGAGCGGCCGGGGAGTAAGGCACCCTCAATCGTGGCTCATGGATGAACCTGCCGAACTGGTCCTGGCCACGCACCAGGAGCGCCGAGTCCTCACCCGACGGGAAGAGTTCCGGCGAGATGAAATCGACAGCGACGCAGAGGCGATCCGAGTCGGATTCGTTCACGGTGGAACAGTGGACCGTCGTCGGCAGATGCATGGAGGCCTCTCCCGGTGAGAGTCGGACATCGACAGCCGTGTCCTCCTCCACCTCAACAAGAACGGACTCGCCGCGCATAATGTCCTCTGGGGAGTTGCTGCGGAATGCGTGCGCCACCAACTCACCGTGCATTCCCCTAGCGAATCGCATCGTGCCGTTCTCTGGAATGGTTTGTGTGAGGGCGACCCAGATTCGCACAGTCTTGCCGATCATGCCTGTCCACCCGAAATAGGGCGCGTCCTGGTGCCATGCCAAATCTTCGCCCGAACCCGCAGCGCGCTTGAATATGTTGATCGACCACACCATGAGATCAGGCCCGATAACAGCTTCAGCCAGGTCGATGAGCGATTCCTCATGCACGAACTCGTCTGCCCAACCGGCCAGGAGATGTACCTTCGGATAGTTCCAGCGCGAACGTACGTCACCCCCGATCCGCGCCGAGACGGTCTCCCATTCCAAGACTTGCTGGCGGTAGGCTGCCGCTTTGTCCGCGGCGAACACCCTAACCGGAAAATAAAACCCGTCACGCTGGAGAGCGTCCGCATCAACGAGTCGAGAGCGCACGATGCGAAACCCCCTTTGGCTGCGTGCCCGCGTTGTTCTTCAAATCCCCCATCATGCGATCGAGGAGCTGGATGCCATCCAGGCGCTTAATGTTCGCCTCGGGACGCCCCAGGAGATCCTGCAGCGTCTCCTTCTCGACGTCCGTAAGTGCACCGTCGGCTCGAAAAAGTACCATCCTGACCGTACGGTCAGGGAAGTATGCCTTTTTGGCGAGGCCCAGGAAGCGATCAGCCAACTCCGCTGACACGTCCCCCCTATTGACGGCGTCCTGCAACCCAAGCCGCCAACTGATCAGCGGTTCGGAAGCAGGTTGCAGCCCTTCCGGGTCGAACGTGACCGCCACCTCGTCCTCCTGGTCGGTCCTCCCCGAGTCGTACTCTTCAAAGATTCTCCCAATTCCGACCATCCCAAACGGAACGCACTCCACCGCACGCAGTGCACCCATACTGGATGCTCCATACGTCGGGATGCCGCGGTCGATGGCTCGGAGCACCTCTTTCGGCGAAATGCTGAGGCTCTGGAGAAAACGCCCGTCGATGATCCCGATGGCTTGCGGCCACTCGTCTCGTTCGAGCAGTGCGTCTATGTCGCCGCGTGCCACTGGAGGTAGCCACTCGACGTCGTACTGGTTCGCCACCTCGTCGGGCCTGATGCTGGTTCCTGTGAAAACGACGGGGCGGCTCATGCGGAGCCCCTTCCTGAGAGTTCCTGCTTCTTACGGCTGGACAGCACATCCGAAACTGCGCGATTCCACGCCTGAGCGCTGCGCGCTCCCAGGCGGCAGTGATCCACAGCCCAGGACTCAAGGCCGGGCACTATGATTCGGACCACCGCGACGGGCATGTGGGGCGGGCTCAAGTCATAGACGAGGACACGTGGGAGTCCAGCGGCCTTGATGGCTTCCAGCATGTAACTGACGTCGTCCATGATGTCGCTGCTCGGAGTGGATTTAATGCTCCCGAAGTCCACCGTTCTGCTGGCGGGAAGCCAGGCCCACGCCTCTCGATCCAGCTTGGCCGACCTGCGGACATGGAACTGATACTTCGGCACGTCAGTGCCCGGCAAGGTGATGTCTTCTCGCATCGCCTGGATGTCGACGGCTCGCCCCTGGGCGCACTCCGTGATCGCGCGCACCAATGCAACTTCGGCGTCGGGGTGTGTGCCGAACCCGCCGTGACCCTGCGAGGTGTGCGGCCCCAGGTTCTCTGCTGTGGCAACGAAGAAGCTCGGTACGCCCAAGTCGGAGGTGATGTCCACGATGCGGACATCGAGACCGGCAGCCCTGTACTTTTCCACTAAGGCCATCGCCCTCGGGGGAAGGGAGTGGACTCTCACGTGCGGGTGCCGACCTCGCAATTCGTCGATGATCTGTTCCTTCTCAACACCAAGGTCCAGCCCTCCCCTCTTAAGGGCCTGCGGCAGTCGGTTGCTGATGACCTC
Source organism: Streptomyces sp. NPDC059452 (assembly GCF_042750035.1). Classification (NCBI taxonomy): domain Bacteria; kingdom Bacillati; phylum Actinomycetota; class Actinomycetes; order Kitasatosporales; family Streptomycetaceae; genus Streptomyces; species Streptomyces sp. NPDC059452. The sequence goes on along the minus strand of NZ_JBHYVE010000055.1, from coordinate 6,461 downwards.
CGCGATCGTCATCGAGTCGCGCTCGACGAGTTCGGAGAGCGCGTGACAGATTGCCTCTTCCAGCGAGTTTCCCGAGGCGAGGCCGTTGGTGGTCGTGATCTTGTAGCAGGGCTGCTCATGCAAGCGAGGCTGATATACAGCGCCGTCCTGGGGAACAAGAACGCGCTCCTCGTTGAGCAGGTCCCAGCACCAGACCCACGAGATCGGATTCGCATCCCGGTAGTCCCCAGCGACCTCCAGGTTGTACTCACTTGGATGCATTACCGGGTGACCGCTCGCGACCAGCTCGTTGTACGTGGCGACGTAGTCCGGCCGAACGGGGAGCCAGGCCGCGAACCGTTCCACAGCTTCCATCACTGCCGACACCTTGGCATCGATCGAGCGGAACCCCTTTCCGTTGTACACGGAAATAATGTCGTTCGATCGCGGGGAGATCGCATTGTAGACGGGAAGCCCGATACGGTCCAGGTGCGTGATGTCGGCGACCCGGGTAACGCCTGCGCGCAGAATGTGTGGAGAGACTCGCTCCCAAGTTTCCTCGGCGCTGAACTCACGGTGCACACCAGGGCCGTTCTTCTTCATCACCGACTTGCGCAGGTCCATCATCAGGCATTTCCTCCTTCTCGGAGCCACACAGCGGAAAGCCCTTCGCCTTGGTATCGGTAGCCCAATCCAACCTGCTCGCCGACGCTCACCTGCCGCGCTTCGCTGAAGGCCCAGCATGCTGTGAACCAATGGCTGCGACGGCTACCGGACTCAGGGGCAGCGGAGAGAACGGTCTGCGGGGAAAGTTGTGCATCGAACGACAGAACCGCGCCGTTCACGCGGCCCGTGCGAGTGATGGCCACGGATGCCTCGGATTCGAATTTCTTGACATCGTCGGCCAAGCTGGCGACGAAGATGTCGGTGGGTTCCGACATATCTACCCACTGGCTGACCTCTTCGGGGCGCTCGTAGAATCCAGCCACACGTTGCGTGTCGATCTCGTACATGGCCGAGAAGTCGAATCCATACCAGTTCCTCCACGTCTCGATGTGCCGCTTCGTGACCCGCTGTTTCTCAACAACCGTTTCGGGGATTTCAACGAGTTGGATCGACGCGCGGAATGACTCTGGGACGAGCTTTACATCGGGAACCGCGAGGCGTTGACGTGCGTCTTGATAGACTTCCCAGATCAGCATGTCGAAGGCTTCGTTGCCGACGATGTCCGTGGTGATCACCGTCGCGGGTTCGGGCAACATCAGGGAGCTTGACCATCCCTTGATGAACGTGATCCTGTCCTCGAATCCATTGTCAGCCGCCACCTTCGCCGCCAGATCTCCGGAACGCGCGGGTTCCACCGCGTACACGTGCCGTGCCCCGGCTCGTGCCGCGGCCATCGCCAGCACCCCTGAGCCTGTCCCCAGGTCCAGCACGACGTCCTGTGGAGTTACCACGTCCTCGACGGCCCGTATGAACGCCCGCTTGCGCTTAGGGTCGTCGAGGATCGCGATGTTCAAAGCCGCTATGCCATAGCCTCCGTGCGGGAACATCCGCTCCGTGAAACCGACGTCCGCGGCGCTTTGCAGCAGGCCGCCATCGACGAGCTGGGAAAGGGTAGTGACGATCTCTTCTGTTGCCCGTCGGCCTCCCAAGCGACGTTGTACGACCGCGATGCCCTCTCGAACACTTCGAGGTTCGTAGAACGCGTCGAGGAGCCCCAGTCCGTACTGGTCAAACTGAAGAATCTGCTGGTCATGATGCACGCGGATACAGTTCGCGCTGTCGATCTCCACGATCAGCTCAGGCTTGCGATGCAGCACAGTGTCCGGCTGAATGTTCACTGCCCATCCCCCTCATTCGATCTGCTAGCTGCCGCTACTACGGCTTCGAGTAGTGGTTTGCGAAAGTCACCTAGGGATCCAACCTCCCTTTCACCGGTTGCCAAGGAAGCACCAGGGCCCGGGTCCACGACGGTGTATCCGTCCTTGCGTAGTTGCTCAACGGCCCGCTGAACGGCAGGTTTATTCCACGTGATCTCGCTTGTGGCCGGCATGAGGAACACCGGACAGTCAGCCGCCATGACTGTGGAACACAGAAGGTTGTCGCCCAGACCCACGGAGAGCTTTACCAGCGTGTTGGCCGTCGCCGGGAGGAGCACGATCACATCGGCGTTCCGGGCGAGCGACACATGTGACTCGCCAGGTGCCAAGTCCTCAGCAGTGGTGAGGGGACGCTGATGCAACAGATCAGAAAACGACTCAGGTGTGACGAAACGGTGAGCGGCAGGGGAAAGAATTACTTGAATCTGGAGATTCAGTTTCTGCTTGAGCCAATAAAGAACGTGGGGGGATCCCATAGAGCTGATCCCTCCACAAACACCCACGACCATCCGGATTTTTCCGAATTCACTCATGTCCCGACGCCTCGAAACTCGGCCTCAAGTCGATCCAAGCCTGCTCGACGGAGTGAAGAATTTCACCAATCTGACCGTTCTCCCCAAAGGCCCAGGTGCTCTGCGCATAATGCTTGAGGATGCGTTCTGCTACGAAACTCTCCAGATATGCAAGGTCAAGAGAGGGATCGCATGCTTCCCGGTATCCGTCAAGGAACCCCTGAATGAGGGAACACCCTGACTCAACGGCTAGATCAGCCACTGCCGCAGCCTCTACTATTTCACTGAGCAGGTATGCTACATCGACTCGCGGATCACCGAATCCTGCTTCACGCCAACCCATTACCTTGAAAACACCTCTACTCACGACCAAACCGGTCGAGAAACGACCGTGGACGAAGGTACGCAGTGAAAGGACTGGCATCCTGTCAGCATCTGCCCGCAGCTGAGGGCACTCTTCGATCGGGAGCCCCTTGAGTGCTCCGCTGATCCCTTTTCGTGCTTCCCGGTCCATTTGGAGCCAGGCGGGTTCGAGCCTCAGCGGAAGGGAATTTTCTGGGATCTCACATAAATGAAGGAGCCCCAAGAAGACTCCTAGATTCCGCACCGTTTCACCCAGGGTAAGCACTTTCCCCTGAGAAGAGTCGAACAGGTCGTCGCAGAGCAGTCTCGGGGTCTGGACCGGCTCCCACAAAGCCGACTTCTCATCCGGGATATTTGGCAGGCTTACGTGTTGGCCCACACTGCGGGTAATACCTGTCACCAGCTCTATCTCCCCCGCACCTAGGTATGGTGCCGGGTGTTGCTTGAGGCTTTCGAACCATCTGAACGTGCGCCCCTCTTGCAAACATGCTCGAGTCAAGTATGGACCTGCCATCTTGCGAACAATCCGGGGTTGCACACCCTTGACCGCTGTCATGCTGCATCCCGTCCCTCAAACGGACGGTCCAGAGACAAACCAGCCGCCTCGAACTCCTGCCGAACTATTGCTACCTTGCCATCACTGGTCTTCTCACCGACCCTGAATGCCTCTATTAGGCCCTGGGCGACAAGTTGACATCGGTGTTCTCCGAAGCTTCTCACCGCGGACCCTGCTGCGGGTTCGACCGCGAACGCCACGCCAGGAATCAGCTTCTTGGCGAAGCACGGTGAGTCATCGCGCAGATTCCCTTTCTCATCTGAGAGCAAGGAAAGCAAGTCATTTTGTAGCGGGCCGCTCCAGACTTCCGCCGGCAGGTACAGAACCGAGTTGTCGCGGCGCAAAAATGCATCCGGATGGTTGACGAGCTTGTACTGGTATTTTACGTCGCCTTGCCGAAGGAAGCGGGTGATACTGCCCAAGGTTTTGATGCCCGCTTCGGGATATTTAAGAGTGATGTACAGTCGGATGTTCTGTTCCTGGCGATCCACCGGACCGGCATCGCCCACGATGCTGTACCAGCCCATCACCGCGTATCGACGCGCAGGCGGCATTCGTACCTCAGCGGTCTGGTCCGGACCCAGGCGCACCCTGCTCAAGGGAGCCTGGACGGTTACTCCCTCCTTTGAGACCAGGGCGCCAGCCTCAGACGAAGCCTTGATTGTCCACCCCGAAGTCCAGTAGCCCCTGCAATGATGGGCGGCCTCATACTGCTCGACCAGGTCATAATCCTCGTGGTCCGAGATCGCCGCAACGGCTTGCCCCCCGTCGAGGAACAGCCGGGTCGCCGCCGCATCGCCCGCATAGTAGTGCAGGTAAATGACCCGCCAAAGATGGCGCATGACTGGGTAGTCTGCGTCAGTTTCCAGATCTCTGGGGGGCCGCAGTTTGCCCAGCTCGCTGTGTATGAGAGTGCTGGAATCAATGATTCTGCACTCCTCCGCGATCTTCCGGACCATTTGCTCATATGGTGAGACATCTACTGATGAAACATCGGGAACTGTTTGACTCACATTCACTCCCTACAGATCGACAGGCGCTAGGTGAGCCCAGACTTTTCGGGCTTGCAGATCAACCGCTCCCCTATCAGCAGACAGAGGTGGCCAATCTTTCCAAGTGCTCCAAGCTGCTGCAGTCGCATCGATGCGTGCACCACCAAGGCGAGGCCGGCGTAGGCGATAATGCGGTTTTTATTTTCGGGTTCCAGGGCGGCCTCAGCTGTGTAAGCACAAATGAGGTCCATGCTGTTGTCCCGACTGCTGACTGTCGCACTGCGGCTCCCTGATCCTGCCGCTTGCGCCCGGATCATGGGAAGCAAAAGATATGCGACAACGTAGCCGACGTCATAGAGCGGATCACCAAACCCCGCAAGCTCCCAGTCGATTATTCGGCAGTCGGTCGTCTCTCCCAGCCGGAACAGAATGTTATCGTCGCGTAAATCGAAATGAATGAGAGACTGGTGGGTCCACGCCTTGTGGAAGTCCACGAAGGCAGGTTCCAGCCGCTGCATAACCTTTAAGTACGCTTCAAAGTCGAGCCCACATCCCCACGAGTACTCTTCGAGACTCAAGTGGCAGGAGGTAGGCACCGGCAACATGAGATCCCATTCCGGATACCTGGCCCGTATGTGCGTCGCGTCCGCGCTGTGGAGGATCGCCAGACAGGTTGCCAGCTCGGAGGTGACCACGTGCGGGAGCCTGCCCGAAAGACTGAGAAGATCGCGGAGGCTGGTGGCCGGATCGAGAACTTCCAAGGCCAGCATCTTGCCATCGTCGTACGATCCTACAACGCTGGGCACAGAGCCTCGGAAGCTATCGGGAACCTCAAGTTCCCGGAGCATTTTCAGAGCTACGGACTCGTAGTTGTTGTTGAGTTCCGCGTCGTCATCCGGCCACTTCACCAGGAGAGGACTGCGCTCCTCGAACTCCACCCAGGCCACTCGACGCCTCGAGACACAGCGGCTGAAGCCACTGACAGCCGTGTGCTCGATACCCATGTGGTGAAGGGACTGTTCAACGTCGCGACGTTCCAGAGGTGCGGTGACGTAGGTGCGTGGCGAGGGCCGCGAACCCGGCCGCGGGGCGTGAAACCCCAGCGTCCGGGCCCGCAGAAAGCCCTCTGCAGCAGCAGAGAGTGGCATTGCGTTCCCTATGCCCTTAGCAGTGGGTCGCAGGCGTCACGATGACCGACCCGATGGTTCCCTGAACGCCTTCTTCCGCGGAGACATTCATCTTGTCCTCCAGGAATGCCTGGAGGTCCTCGGGGCTCAGGCCGGCGATCTCCTGGAACTCCGAGTCGATGGCGCTGAGGTCGATGTCCTGTGCCTCAGAGTTGTTGACCTGCTCGGCCAGTTCAGCAATCTGCTGCTCGTCGATGATGCTCATGCTGTCCTCCTTCTATGTGACGTTGGTCTGAACCGCGCGGTGAAATCCACAGTACGGGGCCTCGCAACGATGGATAAGAGACAGATCGGCACCATGTGTTTCCTTGACAGGACTGGCTAAAGGTTGTCCTGTAACCGCTGGTCACGGGTGAGAAGATCTGGTGTAGCTGGTTTGATCACGGCGCCGGAGCCGTTCTGGACAGCCCCGTTCACCGGGCTGAGCCCGCGTTGCTTCGGCAAGTTGGTGACGGCCGTGCGACGCGAGCCCGCTACCGAGCTTCAGCGCGAGCGACCCTGGAGCCTCCCGCCCCAGGACTGCATTCTGCTGGTCGCGGCCTACTGGAGCACGAACTTGACCAGACGCCGGATCGCCCCGCCGTTCGGCGTCTCGAACCCAGCCGCGGACCGGATCATCGGCCACCTCGGGCCGCTGCTCGCGCTCCAGCCCCGCAAGCGGTTCCGCAAGAACACCGTCCTGATCGTGGTCGGCCGACCCTGCCGGGCAACCGGCACGTCTCCCGTGACGGGGTGGAATCCGGAGCCAAGCCGCCGTCGGCAACATCATGACCATCGCCGACGGGCCAACCGACTCCACCCAGGGCTCAACTGCGCACTGATTCATGATTACTTGTGCTGCGGAACAGCCTTGGCCTCGCGGGTGGGGGGGGCCGAGCAACCCCCACCCGGAAGTGGATGAATTAAAAAATAACAAAAAAATAAAAAGGTCATTACGGGAACAAAAAAACCCCCGGGTTGTCCCCCCGGGGGGGAAAGTACCCGTGGAA
>NZ_JBHYVE010000054.1:0-27553 GCF_042750035.1 Streptomyces sp. NPDC059452 | reverse complement strand
CTACGAGACCATTCCGGCGCCTTGCGATCGCACGCACCATGCGCCGCGCGGCCGCCCTTCGGGCGACGACGGCAGTTTGACGACAGGCCCTAGGAACGGCCGGACCGGCTCCGCGCGGCCCGTCGCGCTCCACGCGGATGCCGCGCCGGGCACCGCCGCGCGGGAACGCCCGGACGGACGGATGGGCGGGGGGAGGGGAACGGCAGCGTCACGCCGTCCGATAGATTCTCCGGTCATGTGGGCTTTGAGCGCTGTCGGACACCGTCGGCTGGGTGCGGCAGGGGCCCTGGCGGCCGCCGTGGGTGGCTGGATCTCCGGAAAGCTGCCGGCCCACGACCCCTGGGGCCTCTGGATCGACCACGGCCTCACCGTGCGGACGGCCGCCGCCGTCCTCGCCTACATCGGGCTGACCGTCCTCGTCGTCGCCTGGTGGCAGTACGGCAGAACCGCGTCCTCGGTACGCGAAACGCTGGTCACCCTCGCCTGGTGGACGGCGCCGTTCCTGCTGGTGCCCCCGCTCTACAGCGCCGACGTCTACAGCTACATAGCCCAGGGCGCGATGGTCGTCGAGGGCCTCGACGTCTACAGCGTCGGCCCCTCCAGCCTGGATCCCGCCGGAATCGGCGGCGACGCGGCGGCGAGCGTCGGCAACCACTGGCGCGACACCCCGGCCCCGTACGGCCCTCTCTTCCTCCTGCTGTCCGCCGCCGTGGCCAAGGTGACCGGCGGCACGATCGTTCCCGCCGTCCTGGCGATGCGGCTCATCGCGCTGGCCTCGCTCGTCCTCATCGTCTGGGCCCTGCGGCGGCTGGCCCGTGAGCACGGCCGCAGCGAGAGCCGCGCCCTGTGGCTGGGGGCGCTCAACCCGCTCCTGCTGATGCACGTCGTCGCGGGTATGCACAACGACGGTCTGATGATCGGCCTGATGCTGGCCGGACTGGCCCTCGCGCTGCGCGGCAGATGGGTGGCGGGCAGCGCCCTCGTCGGACTCGCGATGATGGTCAAGTCCCCGGCCGCCGTATCGCTGCTCTTCATCGGCGTCACCGTGCACGCGTCGGCGACCGGCCCGCAGCTCCGCCGATGGGCCAAGGGACTCATCGCGCCCGGCCTCGTCGCGTGCGCGGTCGCCGGTTCGGCCACGCTGGTCAGCGGCACCGGCTTCGGCTGGCTCCGGACCCAGGGCGTCGCGGGCAACATCCACACCGCGCTCTCCGTCGTCAGCGACCTCGGCCTGGGCCTGGGCGAACTGGGCCGCCTCCTCCTGGGCACCGACCCCGAACCGGTCAAGTCCGCCGTGCAGACCCTCGGCCTGGCGGCGGCGGTCGTCCTGATCCTCCTCCTGGCCCGGAAGGCGATGAACGGCCACCTGCCCCCGGTCCACGCCCTGGGCCTCGCCCTGCTCGCTCTGGTCGCCCTCTCGCCCATGGTCCAGCCCTGGTACCTCCTGTGGGGGCTGGTCGTCGTGGCCGCCACCCAGCAGCAGGGCCGGGTCACCACGGTCCTCGTCGTGCTGTCGGCGGCGCTCGTGTACGAGACCCACCCCACGGGCTCCACCCCGCCCTTCGGGTTCGCCCTCGCCGCGGTCGCAGCCGTCGTCGCCACCCTCGTTGTCCGCCGGAACCCGCTCCGCGCGGAAGCCGCCGAACTGCCCGGACCGCGCGCCACCGGACCCGCGCCCGCCCCGCGTCCCGCCGAGGCACCGCAGGGCACCGCGTAGACAGCCGCAGGACACCGCGTAAATATCCGCTCGACGCCCCGCGCAGGGCTCCGCTACGCTGATCACGTCCTGTTGTCTCCGATAGAGGTGGACGTTGCGCATCTGAGGTCCGCGATCATCACGCGGTACGGCCCGCCCGTACACCGGTCACGACGCTGTCGGCACATCTGCCGCCCGTGATCCCCGCGTGGATGCGACCTCGGTGCTGAGCCGTCCCCGCTTTTCCGCAGGACCGCTCACCCCCACCCTCCCCGGTCTCTCCGGCCCGGTCGCCGCGTGCTGCTCGCACACGAAGCCCCCTTCCCCGTGCCTGAGACTGCGAGTAACCCCTATGAGCCATCCCACCGCGCCCAGCGCCTCCGTCGCCTGTTCCGGCCTGACCTTCCGGTGGCCCGACGGCACCACCGTCTTCGACGGACTCTCCCTCACCGTTCCCCGGGGCCGTACCGGACTGGTCGGCACCAACGGCACCGGCAAGTCCACCCTGCTCCGCCTGCTCGCCGGAGGGCTGCACCCCTCCCAGGGCTCCGTCACGGTCGGCGGCAGCCTCGCCTACCTGCCCCAGGACGTCACCCTCGACACGGACCTCAGGGTCGACGCGGCCCTCGGCATCGCCGGGCAGCGCGCCGCCCTGCGCGCCATCGAGTCGGGGGATGTGCGGGAGGAGCACTTCGAGACCGTCGGCGACGACTGGGACGTCGAGGAACGCGCCCTGGCCACCCTCGGCTCACTCGGACTGGGCTCCGTCGGCCTGGACCGCACGGTCGGCCGGCTGTCCGGCGGCGAGACCGTCCTGCTCCGCCTGGCCGCCCTGCTGCTGGAGCGCCCGGACGTCCTCCTCCTCGACGAACCGACCAACAACCTGGACCTGTTCGCCCGCCGCCGGCTCTACGAGGCCGTCGACTCCTGGCGTACGGGCGTCCTCGTCGTCGTCAGCCACGACCAGGACCTCCTGGAACGGGTCGACCGCATCGCCGAACTGCGCTCGGGCTCCGTGAGCTGGTACGGCGGCGGCTGGTCCGACTACCAGGAGGCCCTCGCCACCCAGCAGGAGGCGGCCGGACGGATGCTGCGCTCCGCCGAGGCCGACGTACGGCGCCAGCAGCGCGAACTGGAGGAGACCCGGATCAAGGTGGCCCGCCGTCAGCGCCACGACAAGAAGCTGGACGCCCAGCGCAAGGCCCCGCGCATCGTCGCGGGAGCACGCAAGCGCTCCGCCCAGGAGTCCGGCGACCGGCTGCGGGGGCTGCACGAGGACCGGCTCGACGAAGCCCGCGAGCGGCGGGAGGAGGCGGCCGAGGCGATCCGCCGGGACGCCGAGATCCGGGTGAGCCTGCCCCACACCGCCGTGCCCACCGGCCGCACGGTGCTCACCCTGCACGAGCTGAGCCTGCCGTACGGGAGGCTGCGCGAGGGCAGCCTCCATGTGCACGGCCCGGAGCGCATCGCCCTGGTCGGCCGCAACGGGGCGGGCAAGACCACCCTGCTGCGCACGCTCACCGGCGAGCTGGAGCCGCTGTCGGGCGATGCCACCGTCTCCGTACCACTGCGGTTCCTGCCGCAGCGCCTGGACGTGCTCGACGACACGCTGACCATCGCCGAGAACGTGGCCCGCACGGCCCCCGGCACCACCGACAACCAGATCCGCTCCCAGCTCGCACGGTTCCTCTTCAAGGGAGCGCGCGCGGAACAGCCGGCGGGCACCCTCTCGGGCGGGGAACGGTTCCGCGCCGCCCTCGCGGCAACCATGCTCGCCGCCCCCGCCCCCCAGCTGCTGATGCTCGACGAGCCGACCAACAACCTGGACGTGGCCAGCGTGCGGCAGCTGACCAGCGCCCTGTCGTCCTACGAGGGAGCGCTCCTCGTCGCCAGCCACGACCTGGCCTTCCTGGACTCGATCGGCATCACCCGCTGGATCCTGCTCTCGGACGGACTCCACGAGACGAGCGCCGAGGAGGTCCGCGAGCTGCTCGGGGGAGCCGGGGCCGACTGATCCGGTCGTCCGACTGATCCAGCCGTTCGACTGATCCGGCCGTCCGGCGAAGGCAGCGGGTTCCCGGGGCGCGGGGCGGTGCGGGGGAGGGCGCGGTACGGGGGCGCCCTCAGGCCGCTTCGTAGCGGTGGGCCCGCCCACCGCGCCATTCCACCCAGACCGGGTTGTCGAGTATCCGGTCGGGTTCCTCCAGGCCCGCCTCGCTCAGGAACACGATGACGTCGTGATCGCTGTGGGCCAGCCCGAGTATCTCGTCCCGGCCTTCGTAGTGCACGGTCACCCGGCGGCCGCCCGAGGGGGTCGGCCGGTGGATGACGATCGGGGGATTAGCCATGGCTCCACCCTGCGACGGGCCCGCCGCACCCGCATCCCCGCGAACCGCCCTGCGCAGCCCGTGCCCCGTGGGCGGCCGCCCACGGGGCTCATCGTGCCGTCGCCGTCAGTTCCACCGTTGTTGTGACGCGGACCAGCGACGGCGTACGCGGCGCGGAACCGAAGCCGAAGTCCACCGGCGGTTCGAGCGGGGCGAGCGCACCGAGGTCCGTCCCGTCCAGCACCGCACGCGCCTCCCGGACGGGCCACAGCCCCCGTGCCCCGTACCATTCGCGCCGTCCCGACCCCGCGCTGCCCAGGGTGCGTACGCCGGGCATCAGCCGGGCCGGTACGTCGCAGAGCGCCGCCCAGGTGCGGCTCCGGGCGAGCGGGGCGGGCACGGCGGACAGGACCAGGCCCAAGGCGGACCTCCGCCCGGTCCGCAGCCACAGCTCCAGCCCGCCCGCCGCCACACGCCACTCGGCCCCGGAGACGGCACCGGAGACGGTCACGGCGACGGGAACGACGTCGATCCGTTCGAAGTGGTACGTGGCGGAGACGAACTCCGCGACCCGCCGCGAGGGAGCCAGCAGGACCCGCTCACCGTCGGGACGCTGGACCATCACATCGCTGAACGCACCGAACGGCGACCGGGGCCAGTGCCCCACCACCAGCCGGGTCCCCGAGGCGGTGCCCACCCCGGCGATCCAGCCGTCGAACCGGAGCCGCTCGCCCGCCACGGCCGCCTACTCGAAGCGCGACGGGTCGCCGGCGCCCCGGCGTACGATCTCCGGCTCGTCACCGGAGAAGTCGATGACCGTGGTGGGCGAGGTACCGCAGTCACCCGAGTCGATCACGGCGTCCACCTCGTGGTCGAGCCGTTCCTTGATCTCCCAGCCCTGCGTCAGCGGCTCCTCCTCGTCCGGCAGGAGAAGGGTGCTGGAGAGCAGCGGCTCGCCGAGCTCGGTCACCAGCGCCTGGGTGACGGCATGGTCGGGGATCCGTACCCCGACCGTCTTCTTCTTCGGGTGCAGGAGCTGGCGGGGCACCTCCTTCGTCGCCGGGAGGATGAAGGTGTAGCTGCCGGGCGTGGCCGCCTTGACCGCCCGGAACACGTCGTTGTCGACGCGCACGAACTGCGCGAGCTGCGCGAAGTCGTGGCACACCAGCGTGAAGTGGTGGCGGTCGTCGAGGTTGCGGATCGACCGGATACGGGCGATGCCGTCGCGGTTGCCCAGTTGACAGCCCAGCGCGTAACAGGAGTCGGTCGGATACGCGACGAGCGCACCGGAACGGATGCTGTCGACCACCGTGCTGATGGTGCGCGGCTGGGGATTCTCGGGGTGCACGTCGAAGTACTTGGCCATCCGCCGAGCTTACGTGCTCCGGGTCGGCCCGTCCGGCCGACGGGGGCGACGACGAGAAGGCGGTCCGGCACGGGCCGGACCGCCTTCCCGCTCACCTTCGTACGACTTTCATGGGGGTCAGACCGTGGCCGGGCCCACCAGCTCCTCCAGGACGTCCTCCATCGTCACGAAGCCGATGACCGTCCCCTTGTCCCCGGCGACGGCGGCGAGGTGCGTACCGGCGGCGCGCATCGCCGTGAGGGTGTCGTCGAGCGGGGTGTCGATCTCGACCCGGATGACCGGGTGGATCGTGCTCGTGGGCAGCGGTTTGGTGCGCTCCGCGACCCCCAGGGCGTCCTTGATGTGCAGGTACCCCAGCACTCCGTCGTCCGGCCCGGTCACCGGCAGCCGGGAGAAGCCCGAGGCGACCGCCGCCCGCTCCAGCTGCTGCGCGGTGATGCCGAGGTCGACGGTGACGGTCCGGTTCAGCGGGACCATCACCTCGCCGACCGGCCGGGTGCCCAGCTCCAGGGCGTCCCGCAGCCGCTCGCCGTCGGCCGGGGCGAGCAGACCGGCATCACTGGAGTCCTTCACCAGCCGGACCAGCTCGTCGTCGGTGAAGACCGAGGAGACCTCGTCCTTCGGGTCGACCTTCAGCAGCCGCAGCAGCATGTTGGCGAACGCGTTGATACCGAAGATGACCGGTCGCAGCGCCCGGGTCAGGCCGACCAGGGCCGGACCCAGCGCCAGGGCCGTCGCCGTGGGCGCGGCGAGCGCGATGTTCTTCGGGATCATCTCGCCGATGAGCATGTGGAGATAGGTCGCCAGGGTCAGCGCGATGATGAAGGCGATCGGGTGGACCAGCGGGCCGGGCACCCCGATCGCGTCGAACGGCGGCTCCAGCAGGTGCGCGATGGCCGGCTCGGCGACGGCACCCAGCACCAGGGAGGAGATGGTGATGCCGAGCTGGGCCGTGGCCATGGCGGCCGACAGGTTCTCCAGGCCCCACAGCGTGCTCTTGGCCCGCCTGCTGCCCTGTATGGCCTGCGGTTCGATCTGACTGCGGCGTACGGAGATCAGGGCGAACTCCGCGCCGACGAAGAACGCGTTCGTGAGGAGCGTGAGCGCGCCGATGAGAAGCTGAACGGTGGTCATCGGGCGTCCTCCTCCACGAGGCTCAGGGCCGGTGCGGGCGCCGTGACGCGCACCCGGTCGGCACGGTGGTGCTCGATGTCGAGCACGTCGAACTGCCAGCCGTCGACCTCCACCCGGTCCGTGCGGACGGGGATGCGGGCCAGCTGGTTGGCGAGGAGACCGGCGAGCGTCTCGTACGGGCCTTCCGGCGCGGAGAAGCCGATCCGGTCGAGCTGGTCCAGCCGGATGCTGCCCTCGGCCTCCCAGACCTGGCGGCCGTCGCCGAGCGGCTCGGCCGGTGCCAGGTCGGGGCGCTCGTGCGGGTCGTGCTCGTCGCGGACCTCTCCGACGACCTCCTCGACGATGTCCTCGACGGTGGCGACCCCCGCCGTGCCCCCGTATTCGTCGATGACGACCGCCATGGTCCGGTGCCGGCGCATCTGCGCGAGCAGCCGGTCCACGGGCAGCGAATCGGGTACGAGGAGGGGCTCGGTGGCCAGAGCGGTGACCGGGGTCCGGGCGCGCTCGGACTCGTCCAGGGCCAGGACGTCGCGGATGTGGACCGTACCGATGACCTGGTCCAGGCTGTCGCGGTAGACCGGGAAGCGGGACAGGCCGGTGGCCAGCGTGAGGTTGGCGGCGTCGGCCGCGGTGGCGTGGGCCTCCAGGGCCCGTACGTCCACCCGGGGCGTCATCACGTTCTCGGCGGACAGCTCGGCCAGGTGCAGGGTGCGGACGAAGAGCTCCGCCGAGTCCTGCTCGATGGCGCCCTGACGGGCCGAGTGCTGGGCGAGAGCGATCAGCTCCTGCGGCGTACGGGCCGAAGCGAGCTCCTCGGCCGGCTCCAGGCCCAGTCGGCGCACGGCGCGGTTGGCGGTGTTGTTCAGGTGGCGGATCAACGGGGCGAAGCAGGCCGTGAAGGCGCGCTGCGGGCCGGAGACCACCTTGGCGACGGCGAGCGGGCTGGAGATCGCCCAGTTCTTCGGGACGAGCTCACCGATCACCATGAGGACGACGGTGGACAGCGCCACACCGAGCAGGGTGGCGACCGTGGACACGGCGCCCGTCGGCAGTCCGGCCGACTCCAGGGGGCCGCGCAGGAGGACGGCGATGGACGGCTCGGCGAGCATGCCGATGACCAGGGAGGTCACGGTGATGCCGAGCTGGGCGCCGGACAGCTGGAACGTCAGCCGCTTGGCGGCCTTGAGGGCGCTCTCGGCGCCGCGCTCACCAGCCTGCGCGGCCCGTTCGAGCTCGCCGCGCTCGATGGTGGTCAGCGAGAACTCGGCCGCGACGAACACCGCGCACGCCAGAGTCAGACCGAGGGCGAGAAGGAGCAGGAGTACTTCGCTCACCGTGTCACCTCCGTCCCCTGGTGTGCCGGGGCAGGGATGACACGGTTCGTACTGGGAGGCTCACCCATTGCGGTACCGCAGCTCCTTCTCTGTTCGGGTCGTCGGGCTCGACGTTGAGGGGCGGGGAAAACCCGCCCCGTTGATAGTAAAGGGACCGCAAAGCAATGGGGAGTGGTGCGCATCACAGCGCGTGTCAGCCGGGCGGGGCTCTGAACAGGTGCCTTCCATCCTGACAACTGATTCGGAGTGGCCTGACGAACCGATCGGAGTGGCCGGAACTACACACCTGCGGCCCGGCTCCGGGAACCGCTTCGCCTCCCCGGGCAGTTTGCCGGGCGAGATGGAGTCGAGACGGAGCACGGACGACGGGAGGCGCCGGTGGAGAGCACCGGACCGGGCGGCACCTACGGCATGCACGCCTTCGCGTGTCACGCCCGGGCGATATCCGGCGGACGCGTTCGCCGAACGTGATTCACGCCGGCAGGCGAGGGCCGTACCTGCCGGGAGATGAGGGTGATCCCTGCCGGAAGGTGATGGATTCCGGTCAATGTGGACCGGGTCCGAACCTTCGGCCGCCACCCTCCTCGATCCCACCATCCAGCATCCAGCCAGATCCAGAGGATTCCCTCTGCCGATCCAGGCCCATCCAGGCCCATCCAGTTACCCATCCAGAGAAGGAGTGGACGCCGGACATGGTGTTCAAGAAGTTGCTCGGAGCCCTCGGTGTCGGCGGCCCCTCGGTCGACACCGTTCTGCAGCCCGGTCCGGCCCTTCCGGGCGGCCCGCTCTCCGGCGAGGTCCGCCTGCGCGGCGGCGGGAGCGACGTGACGGTCGAACGCATCTCCCTCCTCCTGGTGGCACGGGTCGAGGTGGAAGCCCATGACGAGGAGCACGAGGACACGGTCGTCCTCGAACGGTTCACCGTCGGCGGCGGATTCCGGCTCACGGAGGGCGCCGAGCACGCCGTACCGTTCACCGTCACCCTCCCCTGGGAGACCCCGGTCACGGAGCTCCACGGCCAGCCCCTGGGCCCCGTGCTCGGGATCCGGACGGAGCTGGAGGTGGCCGGAGCGCGGGACAAGGGCGACCTGGACGCGCTCGCCGTGGCCCCGCTGCCGGTCCAGGAAGCGGTCCTGGAGGCCTTCGGACAGCTCGGTTACGGCTTCAAGTCGGCCGATCTGGAGCTCGGCCACATCCGGGGGACCGGTCAGCAGTTGCCCTGCTACCAGGAGATCGAGATCGTGCCGCCCGCCGGTCACGCCCACGCCGTGAACGAGATCGAGGTGACGTTCCTCGCCTCACCGAGCGGTCTGGAGGTCGTGATCGAGGCCGACAAGCGGGCCGGGCACTTCTCCGAGGGCCACGACACGGTGCACCGCTTCACGACCTCGCACGACGCCGTGCCGCAGCTCGACCGCAGCGCCGAGGTCGATGCCTGGCTGCGGCAGGTGACCGGTGCCCACGCGGCCCACGCGGCGCCGTACCCGTACGCGCAGGATGGTCACCACGACGACGGACACCGTCGCTCGGGCCCCGGTGCCGGGGCGGTGGTGGCGGGAGTCGCGGCAGGGGTGGCGGTCGGAGTGGTCGGTGGGATGGTCGCCGCCGAAGTGATCGACGAGATCGGCGACGCCTTCGAGGGCGACGAGGACGGGGAGGGCGACGAGGAGGGGTGACCCTCGGCTCGGCGCGACACGGCTCAGCATGGAGGGGCCCTTCTCGGAGGGCCCCTCGGGGATGCGGGGTTGACGCGGGTCGGCGTGGTTCGGCGCGGTTCGGCCGGAAGGCGGCGGCCAGGAAAACCTAGTGCTGGACCGGGTTGAGGTCGGGAGCGGCCTGGAAGAAGCGCAGGAGCGCGTGGTGGGTGAACGTGTAGCTGTGGGCGTCACAGTGGATGATGCCCTGCTGAGCGGCTACGGCCACGGCCGATTGCAGCCGGCCGGGAGTGAGGGGGAGCCAGTTGAAGTGCGAGCCCACTGCTGCCCGGAGCCACCGCCAGTGGATGCTCGTCGTCGCCATCAGCAGGAAGCCGAGCAGGTGCAGGGCCAAAGAGCCGTCGCCCAGCAGGCCGGAGAACAGGATCACGTAACACAAGACCCCTTCGACCAGGCTGCGTCCTGTGCTGCTGCGGCTGCCCCAGCGCGCCTGTACCCAGACGAAGCCTCCGCATCCGCCGGTGAACAGGAGGAAGCCGGAGATGGCCCCTGCCGAGGGGTGTTCGGCCACCGTCACCAGACCCGCCGGGCAGAGCACGAACGAGACCAGCGCGGCCCTGCTGGGGATGACGGTCGCCAGCACGGTTCGTCGCGGCAACCACGAGCCCTGGCCGGCGCGTTGCAGCCTGACGTAGGAGAAGCAGCCGACGGTCACGGCCAGGAGGAAGCCGCCCGACTGGATCTCCGATTCGGTTCCGGGGTACGGGTCGTTCGGGGGAGCGGAGACGAGTGCGAGCCCGAAGAAGATCAGGAAGAGCAGGAACGCGGTGGCCAGGGCCTGCCGACTGCCCGGCCGAGGGGTCGGATAGAAGGAGGAGCGGGTGCTGACGCGTTCCGACAGGTCGTTCTGCCGGGAGGCGAGCATGGACAGAGCCAGATGCTGATGGCGGGCCGCGCCGGGGGACTGCCCGTGGTGGCTGGTCCGCAGCCGGTGCCGGGGGATGTGCGTGTTGACCAGGTAGGTCACCAGGCGCCGTTCGAGCCCTTCCTCCGTGGCGTCGGGAGCGATCAGTTCGCCGGGGCTGGCCCTGCCGTCCGTGTAGAGAAGCCGGGCTGCACCGGCGAGCAGGGGGTCGGCGAGAACGGTGGCGGCAGGAGCCTCCGGATGAGCGGACAGATGGTCGAAGACGGACCGCCATGCCTGGGTCTTCGACGAGGACCGTTTGCCCCGCTGGATCCAGCCGTCGAGATCCCGTGGGGCGAGAGGGCAGAGCCTGACACCGGCGCTGCCGGTGATCACCATGTCGGACTCCACCACGGTATCGCTGTACGCGTCCTCCTTGCTGATCAGCACGAACGATGCGAGCTGGGCCAGGAGGTTCAGTGCCTGAAGCGCGGAGATTCGGTCGCGCGGCGGCAGACTGTCGAAGTCGTCGAACAGAGGGAGTAACTCCCCCCGCCCCAGGAGTGCCCGCACTTCCGGTGCGGACGAGCCGGTCAGGGACCGGGCCATGAACGCGAGAAGGCCGTCCAGCCCGAGAGCCCCGCGCCAGCCCCGCAGCGAGAGCAGTACGGGAACGGCACCGGTCTGCCGCTGCCCGCCGGAACTCAGCAGGCACATGCCCAAGTTGCGTGCGAGTTGCGTCTTGCCGCTGCCCGCCGGGCCGAGGATGAGCATGCAGCGAGCGCTGGAGAGGCGGAAGATCTCCCCGATCGCCCCGTAATGGCCCGTCAGGGCGACGTCATCGGCGGTGTCGGTGAGATCGCTGCCCACTGTCTCGTAGCGGATCATCAGCGGAGCAGGGTGCGCCGCGGCCGACCACGCCCGCGCATCGGGTGCGAGCGTGCGCCAGCCGTCGAGCTCCAGAATGCTCGGGGTGGCCGGGGCGCTTTCAGCGTCAGGTGCAGGAGACGGTTCCGGCCGTCGGGACACCTGAGGCGTACCGAGCGCTGCCTGGGGATCTCCACCAGGTTCTCCACTAGGTTCTGCGACGGGATCTGTACCAGGATCTTCACCAGGTTCTGCGATGGGATCTTCAAAGGGATTTTCAACGGCGGATGCGGCAGTCGGCCGATTCCTGGCTCGTGCGGCGTCGTACTGCAACTGCGCCTCCCGGTGCCTGCGTTGCCACACGACCAGGTCGGCCCCGGGCGCGCACACCGTCACCCAGCTCTCGACCAGCTCCCATTTCGGCAGGGTGCGCCCGCTGGTGGCCGCGCTGAGGGCGGCCTTGCTGCGGTACGTGGCCCGAGCGAGTTCGTCCAGGGTCAGGCCAGCGCGGCGACGGAGCTCGCGCAACTGGTGCGCGAGCTCCGCGAGCGCCGGAACGCTGCTGGTGACCGGACGCTCCGGGCGTCCACGGCGCTTCTGAGCCACCTCCTACCGCCGCCTCTTGTCGTCGGAAGCGGTGATCCGGCGGGATATGTCGAGTGCGGTGGTGGTGACCATGACGATCACGGCCAGGGCGGTGGAAGGGCTGGAGCCGAGTGCGGTCAGTACCGAGGTCACCAGGGCGACCACGATGATCACGACGACTTTGACGGAAACGGCTGACGGCAGCCCGATGGGCCACACGCAGGCGCGGGCGGGTGACAACATGAGGATCCCTCCATGAGCGCGACGGTCCGGACTGGGAACAAGCGCATCCCTGCCGAGCAGTAGTTGGCGCTACCGGCCTGGAGTCGGCTTTCCTCGGCTCTCTGGATGCCTTGGGAATCTGCCCACCCCGGATAGGCCTCGAACCGCCCTTCAGTCAGGCCATACGCACCAAATGCCCGATAAATGCGCCACCTTGAACTAATAGCCGCCGCCTCCGGATGTGCATGAACAAACCCTTCGGGACCGCATCCGTGCAGGTCACCAAGGCTGGTCCAGGGGAAACCGGTTCATGAAGAAGAACCCGCTATGAACAACTCCTCGGGGGCGCATACTCCACACGAGGCCGGATCTCTGAAGATCTCCGCCTCCTCTGGAGCCCGATGGTCCGGCTTCCACGAGGTACACGGTGGGGACTGTTGGCGCGGTCCCCGCCCCTCGCCTTTTACGTCACCACTGCAAGGCGCGACGGAAGAGACCGCTGCCGTTCGGATCGCCTCTCCCTCTCTGCTCCCTGGGTCCGGGGTCGCCCGGCCGACCTCCTCGGCGGGATCGGCCGAACGACAGCGCTGATAGCGCCGACAGCGCCGACAGCGCCCCGTGCTCCAGGAGATCGGAACGGCTCCCAGGGGCCCCAGGCCATAGAGCAAGGGGAAGTCCCGGCCGTACTGAGGTTCGCGCGGTACGCCTTCATGCTCCGCGACGAGGTGCCGGTCTGCCGCCGAATCCGCCGCCCGAACTGCCGGTGGCGGTCGTCGAGACGTCCTAGCGTGCCGGTACACCCCTTCCCCGCAAGCCGATCCAGGAGGTTCAACATGAAGCACACGAGTCGCCCCTCTGTCGGGGGCACCGCGGCAGCCGTCGCGGCTGCCGCGCTCGTTCTCGGCGGAGCAGGCACCGCGGCCGCACAGCCGGCGCCCAAGCCCCAGCAGATCACCTCGGCGCAGCTGCAGACGCACCTTGCCAAGGCGATCGGGCAGGAGCGAACGTCGGCGGCCTGCCTTCCGGTCTGTGCCGGCCAGATCGTGTAGCAGTCCCACCGGACTGACGAGGAGGTAGAGATGAGCACCGCGGACCGTTCCGAGACAAGCAGAACATGGTGCCCGAGCGGAAAGGCCGACGCACCGGAGTCGGTGGTACTGGGCGTGCGCTCCGGGCAGGGCGGGGAGGTCGTGTACCTCGCCGATCCCGTACCGGCCCGGGACGTCCTCCCGGTCATCCCGAAGGATGTCGAGCCGACCCGGGTACTGCGCTTCGCGTCGCACTGCGTCAGCAACTGCCTGCACCGTAGGGGCAATGACTGCACCCTGGTGGAGCGAGTGGCGGCGACGCCGGCGGACGAGAGCCGGAACGTGCCGCGGTGCCATCTGCGAACCCACTGCAAGTGGTGGGTACAGGTCGGTGTGGACGGCTGCCGCCGCTGCCCGGCCCTGGCGACCACCGTCGTCGAGGGCGACGACCTGGGCGTGCTGATCGCCGACCCCAAAACCACCCGGGAGCAACTGGACGCCTGGATCGCGGAGGCTGAAGCCGACGCGCCCGCGCGTCGGGCGGACACAGCTGAGGAGAACCTGGCCGCGCACGCGGTACGTGAGACCGTCTGACCCAGGTCTCCGGACCGACCCTTGGCCCCCCTTGTGCCGACCGCCGAACAGAAACACACGTCAGCCCGGCAGCTGCTGTCTGCCGGGCTGACGTGTGCGTGGGTGAGTGAGCGGAGCTAGGCAGGGCCGCCTGCGACTGATGCCTGTTCCTTTTCCTTGGACATCCGCACAGTCCACCCCCCCCCACCGAGGCAGGAGCGGTACCGGCCGTCTCATGCGCCCGGGTGGTTCGTACGACGTCGGCTACGCGCCGACGGGTCCGGCCTGCTGTACGACTTCGAAGGACCACACGGTGGACCCACTGGCTGCAGGCTTGGGACGCTCGCCGCCGGTGTCGCCGCCGCCCTGGTGGGCCGCCTTCATCGGACCCTCCATCCAGGCCTGGAAGGACGCCTCGTCACGCCAGCGCGTGTAGACGAGGTAGTCGTCCGTGCCTTCGATGGGGCGGAGGAGCTCGAACCACTCGAATCCGTCGGAGCTCTCGACGGCGTGGGCCCGGGAGGCGAAGCGCTTCTCGAGCGTCTCGCGTTGTTCCTGAGGGACGGTCAGCACATTGATCTTGACTACGCTCATGGCCTCATCCTGCCGTACGACGCCCGACCGGAGGGGCAGCGGCCCCTGGGTTTGGTGGGTTTGGTTTCTGTGGGGTGCCTGGGTGACTTGGGAGTGCGTTCTTCCGTGGGGGTGGGGTGGTGGGGATGATGGGGGTGTGCGGGCTGGGTGGGTGGGGTGGTGGTTGGCCGGCGCGGTGGGTTGGTGTGGTGGGTTGGCGTGGTGGTGGTGGGTTGGTGTGGTGGTGGGTTGGTGTGGTGGGTTGGCGCGGTGTGGTGGGTTTTCACGTGGGTTTCAAGGGGTTTTCAATCGGTTGTGGTGAGGGTTGTGGTTGGTTCTGTGCTGGCTGTTTCCGTGTGGGTGGGTTTCTGGCTGGCTGGCTGAGCGCTGTCGCTGTGCTGGTGGTTTGTTTGCTGGTTGGGTTTCTGCTGCTGGTGGGTTTTGTGCTGGTGGTTTGTTTCCTGGCCGGCTGGCTGGCGGCTGGCTGTTTGTGGTGCTGGGCGTTGTGTCGTGTCGTGCTGGTTTCGTGTCTGCCGGTTTCGTGTCGTGTCGTGTTGGTTTCGGTTTGAGGGAGTTGTTTGGTGTGTCTGGTCGGTCGTCGGTTTCGGGTGCTGAGCGTATGAGTGGGCGCGCTTGGGGTGTGTTG
The DNA here is from genome assembly GCF_042750035.1 of Streptomyces sp. NPDC059452. Classification (NCBI taxonomy): domain Bacteria; kingdom Bacillati; phylum Actinomycetota; class Actinomycetes; order Kitasatosporales; family Streptomycetaceae; genus Streptomyces; species Streptomyces sp. NPDC059452. The sequence continues at coordinate 12,643 of NZ_JBHYVE010000054.1, read as the reverse complement.
TTTGTTTTGTGTGGGGCGATTTTCCTTGAGGGTATCGATGTGGCGATGCTGAATGTGGCGTTGCCGTCGATCCGTGAGGATCTGGATATGTCGACGGGGATGCTTCAGTGGGTGATGAGTGCCTATGTGCTGGGGTATGGCGGGTTTATGCTGCTGGGTGGTCGGGCGGCGGATCTGTTCGGGCGTCGGCAGATGTTTGTGTTCTGGCTGGTGGTGTTCCTGCTGTTCTCGGGTCTGGGTGGGTTCGCGACTGAGGGCTGGATGCTGATCGTGGCGCGTTTCGTGACGGGTGTCGCGGCGGCGTTCATGACGCCGGCGGGGCTGTCGATCATCACGACGAGTTTTGATGAGGGTCCGCAGCGGAACAAGGCGTTGCTGGTGTATTCGGGGACGGCTGCGGGTGGGTTCTCGATCGGTCTGGTCGTGGGTGGTCTGCTCGCGGCGATCAACTGGCGGTGGGTGTTCTTCGCTCCGGTGATCATGAGTTTGGTGATTCTGGTCGCGGCGGTTGTTCTGATTCCGCGGTCGGCGCGTCCGGACCGGGGTGGTCAGGGTGTTGATCTGGCGGGTGCGATCAGTGTGACGGCCGGTATTCTGCTGCTGGTGTTCGGTGTGGAGCGGGCGACGCATGTGTCGGGTGTGTGGACGGCCGGGACGATCGGGGTGAGTGTGCTGCTCTTCCTGGTGTTTGTCGCGGTGGAGCGGAAGTCGTCGTCGCCGCTGGTCCGGCTGGGTATTTTCCGTAATGGGTCGCTGGTCCGGGCGAATCTGGCGGGGCTGTTGTTCGCGGCTGGTTTCTTCGGGTTCCAGTTCATCGCGGTGCTGTATTTGCAGGAGCTGCGTGGCTGGTCGACGCTGCAGACGAGTTTCGCGTTGATCGTGATCGGTGTGGATGCGATTCTCTCGCCGACGCTGACGCCGCGTCTGGTGGCGAGGTTCGGTAACGCGCGGGTGATTTTCGGTGGTCTGCTGCTGGCGTCGTTGTCGTATGCGTTGTTCCTGCCGGTGGGTGCGGACTGGACGTACATGGCGATGTTCCCGAGTCTGATCCTTCTGGGTCTGGCGTTCTCCCTGGCTTATGGTCCGCTGACGATCGTGGCGACCGACGGGATCGCGGAGGAGGAGCAGGGTGTTGCCGGTGGTCTGCTGTACACGTCGTTCCAGTTCGGTGCGGCGCTGGGTCTGTCGGCTGTCGCGGCGGTGAATATCGCGGCTACGGACGGTTCGTCGCCGCAGGCTCTGCTGGAGGGGTACCGGGCGGCGTTCGCGGTGCCGCTGGCCGCGGCTCTGCTGGCGGCGTTCATCAGTGCTTTCGGGCTGCGGAGCCGGGCCGGGGCGACTTCGGCCGGGGAGCCGGCCCCGGTGGAGGCCCCCGGTACGCCGGAGCGGGTCGAGGCCGGGAGGTAGCAGCCCCCTTTCCGCCGCCGGTGCCGGCGGCGTACAGCCGAGCGGGCACTGCCCTGGCCCCCCCACGGGCCGGGCAGTGCCCGCCCCCCTTTTTTCTCTCCCGCCACCTCACCCCCACCACCCGCCCCCCACCACCCGCCCTCTGCCTCCCGCCTCTTGCTTCCTGCCCCCGCCCCTGCCCCCGCCTCCTGCCCTTGCCTCCCGCCTCCTGGCTTCTGCTTCCTGCCCCTGCCTTTTTGCTTCGGGTTCTGGCTCTGGCTTCCTGTTCCTGGTTCTGCTGTCTTCTGGCCGGGGGTGAGGGCGAGCCGGTCGTCGGGACGTCCGCTCCGCAGATGCCGGGTGAGATGTCGGCGATTGTCACGTCGCTGCACGGGTGGTGCCTGGCGTTCCTTCCTCCCCGGGACATCAGGCCGTTGGCGTCGGTGACCCTTTGCGGTCAACTGCTGCGACGCCGTTGCACCAGCGGCGGCGGCCGTCATGAGGGGGAAGCCCAGTGGTCCTGCTCCGCCGGCGAGGCTTGACGGGGCAGGCCGTCGGCGCCGCGATCGACACCGTCTGCCGCCTGCTGCGGTTTCCGTCGATCCGCAATGAGTCCGACGAGATCGCCGACCGGTTGATCAAGGGCGAGATGAGCTACTGCGGCTTTCTCGCCGTGCTGTTGATGGCCGAGTGCGACGACCGGGCCGGGCGCCGTTCGGAACGACGGGTCAAGGCCGCGGGCTTTCCGCGGGAGAGGTCCCTGCGGGCCTTCGGTTTCGACGCCAACCCGAACACCGACGCCGCCACCGTCCATACCCTCGCCGGCTGCGAGTGGATCAAGAAGAGCCAGCCGGTCTGCCTGATCGGCGACTCCGGCACCGGCAAGTCCCACCTGCTCATCGCCCTGGGCACCGGGGCCGCGGTGAAGGGCTACCGGGTCCGCTGCACGCTGGCCACGAAGCTGGTCAACGAGCTGGTCGAGGCCGCGGACGGGAGGCAGCTGGACAAGACCGTCGCCCGCTGCGGCCGCGTCGATCTTCTCTGCATCGACGGGCTCGGCTGCATGTAATTCGACCGCCATGGCGCCGGACTCCTCTTCCAGGTGCTGGCCGAACGCGAGGAGAGGAACAGCGTCGCCATCGCCTCCATCGAGTCCTTCGGCGGCTGGGCCAAGACCTTCGCCGGCCCTCGCCTCTGCGCGGCCGTCGTCGACCGCCTCACCTTCAACTTCAACGGCACCGTCATCGAGACCGGCACCGGCTCCTGCCGCTTCGCGGGCACCCGCGCGCGGACCGAAGTGTCTGCCAGGGTCGGCTGACCGCTGAAGGTTTTGGTGGCCCTCCGCTGGAGGGGCGGAGGGCCACCACGTCAGTAGGGGGCATCCGGTGTGATCATTTCGTGGATGCAGCGGCGCAGCCCGCTGTTGGAGTCGACCGGGCCGAGCCACGGCACCCGCTGGAACAGATCGCTGTATCGGTCGGTACTTGGGCCGGTCAGGAGGGCTCGGAGCTCGTCGGGGACGGGATCGCCGGACAGGCACAGCCAGGCGATGCCGGCGCCGATGCGGATCTCGGGCGGTCGGTCGGGATCCGACCACAGCTCCCGGGCCCACGCCAGGGCGTTTTCATCCTGGTGTTCGCGGGCGAGCTGGGCGATGGCCAGGATCAAGCTCACCTGGACCACAGGATCGTTTTCCACCGCCAGCCTGCGGTGCAGGGCCGAGGAGACGCGCTGGATCTCGCTGATCACCGTCGCCAGGACGAAGGCGGTCGCGGAGCGAACATCGGGATCGGGGTCGAGGAGAAGAGGGAGCAGAAGGTGCAGGTCGTCCGTGATGGCATTGCGGGCAGCCTGAATCGTCCAGTTTGTCGGACACATTGTGGTGCCCTCGGCCTCCATCGGATCCTCGGCAACCTGGAGAAGGCCTTCGCGTGTTCCGTCCCCGAAGTGCTGGCATCGTCCGATCTCGGCGACCAGGCGAAGGGTGCTCGCCCGGAGCCCGGGAAGTCCAGTGGCTGCGATCCGGAGCAGGAACGGTACTGCCAGTGCTCCCACCGCGATCGTGCTGCCCTGATGATGGAGGTGTTCCCACAGTTCTTCCAAGGCCCGGTCGGCGGCTTCGGCGTCTGGGGAGGCGAGCGTCCCGAGGCGACCGGGAACTTCCTCGCCCGGTCCGTGGAAGTGCGGGAACCTCCGCCAGGGGATCTCGTCGTACTTGAACCCGTCCTTGACCTCCCGCGGGATCGCGCCCACGACCGTCCGCATGTCGGCATTCGTGCCTGCCCACGGCTCGGGCCATCTGGCCCAGCGTTCATCGTCCATGGTTGGCCTTCCGGTTCACCGCCACCGTCCGAACCCCGGCAGTCTAACGACCGATGATCAAGAGCGCGGTCGGCCACTGCCGTACTCAGGCGGCACCACACCATGGTGACGTCATTTCTCGGGCTCTGGCTCAACTTCTGTGGAGCGACCGCTCTCGGTGACTGCTGGACCTCTTCGAGTTGTGGGTGAAGTCGCCTGAAAATGATCCCTGGGCAGCGCAGCCGGGCTGAATGTTCAGGGCCGTGGAAGAGGTCCTGCTCCGGCTGAAGGAGTTGTTGTTCCCGTCGATCGCGAACGTCGCGGTGCTGTCAGTGGGCGTGAGCATCGCGATAGTGCGCGTAGATGCGCAGTGCACTGCCGACGGCGCCGTGTGTCCGGTCTGTGGCACCCGGTCGAACCGGGTTCACGGTTCCTGTCTGCGGTCACGACGGATCCGCTCGAACAACTCAACACGGTGCAAAACCCGGCCTCCTGACACGGCCGGCCGGCAGCCCGCACAGCGTGATCCCGGCCGCGAACCCGGGTCAATCCGGCATTACTCCGAACGGGTGCATCCCACCTCGGCGACTCCTAGATGGTGTTCGTTCCCAAGAGATCTGAATTGATGAGGTGCCTTCGAGCTGGCTTTTGTCAGTTCTGCTGGGGCCGACCTCGAACCGTGCAAAGTGGTCCCGGGGCAGACGAGTGTGCAGTTCCGGCGGGACTGAGCAGGAGGAACGGGACACAAAACGCCCATGTGAGCGACTGGCCCGCGGGTCGCAACCCCGATACTCCGTTGCTTGATCAAAAACCGGTTCGACAGCATGGCGCCATGCAACGACATGAGCACGCCGGACCCGCAGCACTGCGCGCCATGCAGAGCCTGGCCACCCGAACTTTTCCGGCAACCGGCTACCACCACATCGGCGACCTCGCCTGGAACTGGTGCCTGGCCCTCGACCGCGCCGACCAGTGCCCGACAGCCGTCTGGACCCAGGGCGACCAGACGCTGGCCTGGGGCTGGTTAGAACTGCCCGACACCTTGATGCTCCAGGTCGACCCGGAGCACCCGGAACTGGCTCAAGAGGTTCTCACCTGGGCCGAACACACGGCATCAGGCCCGCTGAGCATCGACGTCACCGAGACCGAACCGCACCTGACCAAGGCGCTGGAGCAGCGCGGATACACACGGACCGACGGCGGCCCGTTCATGGCGTGCCTTGGCCGCCCCTTCGCCGACCTGCCGGACATCCCGCACCTGCCGGACGGCTACTCGATCCGCCCCCAGCGCGACCATGCCGATGTGGCAGGCCGGGCGGCAGCACACCGCGCCGCCTTCGGATCGACCCGAATCACCACCGAACGGCACGCCCGCATGAGGGACACCTGGCCCTACCGGCCCGAGCACGATCTTATCGTGGCCTCGCCCACCGGGGAAGTCGTCGCCTACTGCCAAGGCTGGTACGACCCGACCAACGGAATCGGTGAGTTCGAACCCGTCGGCACCCACCCCGATCACCGCCGCCTCGGCCTCGCCCGAGCCGCCTGCATCGCGGTGCTGCACGCCTTCGCCGACGCCGGCGGCCACCGTGCCATCGTCTACTCGCGCGGCGACGCCGCATACCCCATCCCCAAGCGGCTGTACGAGTCCATGGGCTTCACCGCGTACACCCGCACCCACACCTATGTCGGCACACCGACCGACTGAGGACGCTGACCGGATCCCATTAATCAGAACGACCGGGACCCGATCACTTCGCCGATCGGATAGCGGGGGAACCGCTCACTCCCACCAGGAACGGACAGGTGGGGCCAAAACAATCCGTTCCTCGCCCGGGGCCAAGAGAACCCGTTACCCCTGGGCCAAAAGAGGCCGTCCTGGACACAGGGGGACACAGTCATGCCGGGCCCGGAGGCCGGCGGTCCTATTGCTGGACCGCGAAAAACATAATGGGGGTTCCTGGGCGGTTCGGACGTGGTGATCGCACCGGTCACACGAGGGTGATCACGCCGGGTGGCTGCTTTCCGGGTACGGGTCAGTCGGAGCCGGTTTTCCTGCAGCCGCTGGGGGCCGGTATCGATCGGTATGCGTACGGCGATCTGTGTCGAGGGTGAGTCGTGCACCGTCACCTCGACCGGATCGTCCGGGGCCATGCCCAGCCAGGCGCTACGGCCGCCGGCCGGCCACTCGGTCCCTTCCCCGGCTTCGAGGGCGGCGAGGCACTGTTCCCCTTGGCCCAGGTCTTCCAGTGACACCTGCAGCCCGGCCCGCCCGCTGACGAAGCCGCTCCCCACGATGATCTCGGCTGCGTGGAACCGTTGGTCTTCCATCAGGAGCGGATCACCGCATTTCGTCTCGACGGTGGCGCTTTGTCCTGGATCTGCGAACCGGAAGAGTTCCACTGCCTGCACGTCGTCGACCACAGTTGCCTCTTGACACCCGATGGGCCGGATTGCCCTTGATCCTCTCCTCCGTGCGCCGGTCGGGGCGACCCTTTTCGTGGAGCATCTGCGGGACAGCTCTTCTGGCGAGGCCACGGCAGGGTTCGCTGGGGCCCTGGATGTGGGGGGCCTGGTCGGCGGTCTCGTGGAGCACCTGCATCTCTCCGGCCGGCCGGGGAATCGGGTGTACGGGGTCCGGCGGTTCTGTTCCGGGGGCCGCCGGAGGTCCGGGCGGCCCTGGACGAAGGCGCGAAGCCCGGAGCTCTGGCAGCTCTTCCCCGGTCTTGGCCCCAGCTCCGGTCTTGGCCCCGGCTCCGGCACCGGCTTGGCCTTGGCCGGGGGGAATCGGTGTGGGCCTGGGCGGTGTGGGGCTGGTAGTGCTCCTGGCTGCGGGGGCCTGCGGTGGCGGTTGTGGCGGGGCTCCCCCGGCTGATGGTGGAAGGACTGTGGCCCGGCTCGGTGGCTGTTGTACGAGCGGGAAGTCTTCTTCCGTAGCCGGTCGGTGATGTGGGTCCGGTCTGTCTCGCGCGGATACCACAGGGGGGTGTCGGTTGTTGCTGTCGGGTGTGGTCCGGTGCGGCTGCGGGCACGATCGCCGGTCAGTGTCTCCCGGCCGCCGGCGTCGTGACGCTGATGCGGGCCATCGGCCCTGAGGCTGTGACGATGCCTGTGGCGCCGTCTTCCGGAACAGCTCTCACGGCTTGTCCGGTACCGGCCGCCCGAAGTCTCTACGGTCAGGTCTTGTTGTGCTCGGAGCTTGCTCGGGCATCGGGCCGAGGGGGCCGTTCAGGTTGCCGTGGAGGCCACGGCAGTCAGTCAGGGGTGGGTGTGCTGTTTGGGCGGGTGGTCTCGTGGCTGCGGCTGCCTGGGTGCGGCAGGATCTCGTCGGCAGTGACCGTTCCGGGGGCTGTTCCCGGGGTTCTGCCGGGAGGACCGCTGACGATGCTGGACACCCCTGTACAGGGGATCGGCGGGTCGTGGTTGTGCTTCCGGCAGTTGTGCTGGAAGCCGGTCTCCCTTTCCTCTTCTTTGCTGCCGGTGTCCCGGAGTGCCTGGAGTGTCAGGTCCTTCGCACATAGCCTGCTGGAGTCGCCGGTGCCGGTGGCAGTGGAAGTCTGGGTGGCAGGTGGTTGAGGTGGGATGGTTCGGGCAGGGAGCCGGGTCCAGGGTCCCTGGCAGGCCTGCTGGGCAGGTCGCCGGTCTGTGCCGATGGCGAGTCGTGCACCGTCACTTCCACCGGATCGTCCGGAGCCACATGCCTGCCAGGCCCGGGGTGAGCCCACTTCATGAGAGCGCGAGGCCGGAACGGCGGCTCCCCGGCAGCCCCTTATTGCTTTCCTTGCTGTTCGCGCCGTTGTTGTCCTCCGCGCCGGCTTCTCAGTTGTTGCCGGGGCCCCACCGCTGTTCCTGTTCCTTGCGCTGGGCGGTAACGCCGGGGATGGCGGCGAGTGCTTCCGTGGGGCGGTTCCGGCGTGCCAGCAGGTGCGCGCGGTCTGTGGTGGCGTTGTGTCCAGGGTGTTCTGCGAGCAGGCTGATGGCTTCGTCCAGCCGGCTGTCCTGGGCCATCAGCCCGGCGATCGTGCAGGCTCGTTCCTCGGCGTCCAGTCCGGGCGTGGCTTCAATTTCTGCGATGGCTTCGCGGCAGCGTCCCAGTTCTCCCATCAGCCACCACCGGTTGGACGGAATCCAGTCTCCGTGCTCCGCGATGAACTCCGGGCTGCACTCGTCCAGGAGTTGCAGCGCCCGGTCGTGAAGCCCGTTCTCAGCGAGCAGCAACACTATTCCTTGCAGGGAGCTCTCCCACGGGGCTTCGAAGGTGGGCCGTCCTGCTGTGATGGCTTCCTCGAAGCGTCCCTGCCCGACAAGGAACTCTATGAGGAACCACTGCTCGTTGCGCGGATACTCGGCGGTGGCGATGTGCCTGCGCAGGGCCTCTTCTGCATCCTGCGCGCGTCCCGCCGCCGTGAATGCTTTTATCAAAGGCCGGAAGGCTTCGCGTGCATGCCCGCCGGTGGCCGCTTGCTCCAGTTCCTCGACCCGTCCGTGCCGGGCGAGGAGCTGTGTGTAGGACTGGACGGTGTTCTGCGGGCCGTACCGGCGCGCGGCCACATCGTCGCCGAGTACCCGGATCGCCTCCTCGACCTGCCCTGACCGCTCAAGGACCTCCGTCTGAAGGTCCAGCGCCTCCCAGAGAGGGTGGGGGCGGCCCTGCCTCTGGTGGCGGCGTGCCTCGTCGGCAAGCGGCACCAGGAGCTTCAGCACACGGGCGTCCCTTCCCTGTCCCTCCGTCATCGTGACCAGGCGGCGCATCGTCCACCGGTCCCGCAGATGTGGTTCGAGAAACGTGATCGCCTCGTCGACACGCCCGCACTTCACCAGGGTTTCGGCGTGGACCTCGCACACGCCCGCCGACGGCTCCTCCCCTGCGGGACGGGTCAGCGTCAGTGCCTCCTCCACCCGGCCCCACGCGAGCAGAATGTCCGCACCTGCCGATACGGCGGGCAGCCAGCCGGTCTCCGTGAACGGCTTCATCACCGCCCACGCCCGCTCGAACTCACCCGCCGCTTGCAGCACGCGTACGGCGCCCTGCGCGCAGAACCAGTCACTGCGCTCGGCTGCTGCCCGGACCACCAGGTCCACGTGCCCGTACTCAAGAAGAGTGTCCACCACCTGCGGAGGGACCCCTCTGGTCCGGTCCGCCTGCCACTCAAGATCATCAATGTTCACCGGGGCAAGGTTAGTAGCCACCACCGGCAATGCGGCGCTTCGTCCAGGAGGCCAGGGTGCGACCACCACCAGCTACCGGTCGGCGGCCCGCCCCGTCTGCACCCTCAACCTCACCGCCGCTCAACGCGCCACCCTGGAATGGCTCACCCACAACGGCGGCCTCTTCGGTGGTCTGGGAGTCGGCTCCGAGCCGGCCGCGGAGGACTGCTCGGTCTCGGTCTTCACCGTCCACGACGCGCTGCGCATGCGACGGATCCTGTCTGTCATCTCATGCAAGGGCTGCCCGAACATCAAAGGGATGGGCAAGCTCCGCTGCGTCGTCGAGCAGACCTTCGCGCTCCTCCACCACTTCAAGCGTCTTGCCGTCCGCTGGGGACGCCGCACCGAACTCCATGACGCCTTCGTCTCCCTCGCCTGCGGCCTGATCTGCTGGAGACGTCTCAAGAAGACCCGCACATGATCGTCATGCGAATTCTCTGGGCATTCTCACGCCACCACCGGGCAGTGATCTGATGAAGTAGCTGCCCCGCAGGCCGATGATCCAGCCGTAGGCGTCGGAGGAAACGGGCACGTAGAGGCGCCATCCGTTGGCGAAGCGGCAGCGCAGGCTACCTGAATCGGCTGCGTGAACCTCGGCAATCACCTGATCGAGCAGCTGCGTCAGCCGGTCGAGGTTGGTCCGTGAGGCTGCGTGGACGGGCACGGCTTCATGGTCAGTCCTCAGTTCGGCGGGACTGTGAACCTCGATGCAGTTCGTACCGGTGTGAAGCCGCAGCACGTTGCCGATGAGCACCTCTCCGATGCCGATCCCGCGCATCGCGTTGATGTCCCAGCCATCGTCCCCGCGGTTGATGCCGATGTCCATGCGCCAAGACTACGAGCCCCGCCGGCCATGCTGCGGCACAAGATCGCGTTACGAGTTCTTGGCAGGCTGCGGGCGGGGTGCCGTGTCTGCTCACCGGGTGGGGTGGTGTCCCGGGGCGTTCTGCTGTCTGCCCCGGGGTGGTGTGTGTGCCGGGCTTTTTTGGTGTCTTTCTCTGTTTTTCCTGCCTGTGGTTTTTGGTGTGTGCCCATTTTTGGTAATCGGGGGGTCAGTGGGGTGGTGGGGGGTTTGGGGAGTGGGGGATTACCTGTGTGTGAGCTGGTTCCCGGGAGGATGAGGGGTGCCCGTCGGCGCCGGGGATGTTCAGGGGAGCGCCGTTAGTCGCTGTGGCGAACCAACTTTTCTGAGGAGACAGGATGACCACGACCGACAGTGCTGTTACCGCGGTGCTGGATGAGGTGACAGCCCTTGTCCCGACGCTGCGTGGGAGCGGGCCGGTGGCTGAGGAGCGTCGCTGGATCCCGGACGAGAACGTCGAGCTGCTCGACAAGGCCGGTGTGTACCGCCTGGCGGTCCCGCGGCGGTTCGGCGGTCTGGATGCGCCGGTTGCCGACCAGGTCAGGATTCTGGGTGAGATAGCCCGTGCGGATACCGCTACCGGCTGGGTCTCGATGATCTGGGTGTCATCGTCCTGGGTTCCGAGCCTGTTTCCCGACCGGGCTCAGGAGGAGGTGTACGAGGGGGGTGCGGTCCGGGTCTCCACCGGGTTCACACCGTCGGGCACGCTGACGGCCGGTGAGGGTTTCTACACCCTGAGCGGTTCGTGGAAGTGGATGTCGGGTGCCCGGGGTGCGAACTGGGGGCTGTTGTCGGCGCTGCTGGAGGGGCCGGACGGGACGCCGGCGCCGTTCGCCGCTCTGGTCCCCTTCAGTGAGCTGGCCATCGCCGATGACTGGCATGCCTCCTACGGGGCGGGCACGGGCAGTTCCACGGTCACCGCGCAGGATGTGCGGGTTCCGGCCCACCGTGTGGTCAGCCTGATCGAGGTGCTCGGCGGGAGCACCGGTGAGCGGTCCAACACCGGTGCCACCGGCCGTAACTACGCCTTCGTGCCGTTCTTCATGGCGCAGGGCGCCTCGGCGCTGATCGGGAGTGCCCGGGGTGCCTACGAGCTGTTCCTGGAGCGGCTTCCGGGCCGTGGGATCACCTATACCTCCTGGAGCGACCAGAGCCAGTCCCCGGTCACCCAGATCCAGGTCGCTGTCGCCGCGAACAAGATCGCGGCGGCCGAGGCGCTCCAGGAGGGGTGGCTGCGCCGGCTGCAGGAGCACGCGGATGCCGGTACGAGCCCGTCGGTGGAGGAGCGGGGTGAGGCGCGGGGCCGGGCGGCGTTCGCGATCCAGCTCGCGAAGGAGGCCGTTGACGGTCTGTTCGAGGCCAGCGGTGCCTCGGTGATCCTGCGTGATGTGCCCTTCCAGCGCTACCACCGGGACATCCGGGGCCTGTCCCTGCACGCCCTGTTCGCCTACAACACCAACCAGGAAGTGCACGGGCGGGCCATCCTCGGTCTCGCTCCCGACACCCCGTTCCTGTGATCCACCGCTCCGGATGACCGGGCCGCCCGCACGCCGCGGGCGGCCCGGTCCCGTACACCCCCGCCCCACTGTGTTTCGCCCCCGCCCCGTTGTGTCCCGGCCCGCCGTGTCCCGCCGTGGGCGGCCCCGTCCCGTCCACGCCCTGCGCCCGCCGCCCCCGGTCCCGTATCCCCGTCCTGCCCCTCCGTGTCCCGCTGCGGGCGGCCCGTCCCGTATACCCCCTGCCCCCGCCGTGCCCGGTCCCGTATGCCCCCTGTGTCGTACACCCCGCGCGGCCCGGCACGCCCCCCTTCTCTTTTTCTTGTCTCCTTCCTTCTTCCTCCTTCTCTTGATTTTTTGTCTTTTTCTTTCTTGGGTTCTGTGTCATTCCTTTTGCAGAAAGGGTTCATTGTCATGACCGATACCACCGTTCTTGTTCTTGGCGGCAGGGGAAAGACCGGGCGCCGTGTTGTGAGGCGGCTGCGGGAGCGCGGGGTCACTGTTCGTTCGGCCGGGCGGTCGGGGGAGGTGCGTTTCGACTGGGAGGCTCCGGAGACCTGGGAGCCGGCGCTGGCGGGGGCTGATGCCGCTTATCTGGTGGATGCGCAGGACAAGCCCGGTGTGTGGGACGCGGAGGCCGCGCTGGGGGAGCTGTCGCGGCTCGCGGTGGCGGGCGGGGTCCGCAGGCTGGTGCTGCTCCAGGCCCGGGTGACCGAGCTGGTGGGGGGCAAGTCGCTGATCGCGGGTGAGCGTGCGGTGCGGGAGTCCGGTGCCCAGTGGACGGTGCTGCGGCCCAACTGGTTCTTCCAGAACTTCGACGAGGGGGTTTTGCTGGATGCTGTGCGGGCCGGGGAGGTGGCTCTTCCCGCCGGGTCGGGCCGTGAGCCGTTCGTGGACACCGAGGATGTCGCGGCGGTCGCGGTCGAGGCGCTGCTGGAGGACGGGCATGCCGGGCAGACCTATGAGCTGAGCGGGGCCCGGGCTCTGACGCTGGAGGAGGCCGTCGGGGAGATCGCCCGGGCCACCGGCCGGGACATCCGGTACGTGCCCGTGGAGCACCAGGCCTACGTGGACGAGCTCGTGCGCTACGACGTGCCCGCCGATTACGCGCTGTTCGTCGCCGATCTCGTCGCCCAGATCCGTGACAGCAAGAACGCCACTCCCACCGATACCGTCCGGCAGGTGCTGGGCCGTGAGCCCCGGGACTTCTCCGGCTTCGTGAAGGAAGCCGCCGCGCGGGGCGTCTGGAACACCTGACCCCCCGCCACGCCGCCACGCCGCCACGCTGCCAGGCCGCCTGGGTCCGCCGGGAACGGCCGGCCCCGGGCGGCCTGGTCCTTGTCTTCAGCGCGCCGGCTGCTGGGGAGGGACCCACCGGTGATCGGGTGGG
>NZ_JBHYVE010000053.1:0-27578 GCF_042750035.1 Streptomyces sp. NPDC059452 | reverse complement strand
TGCAGGGGGGACCCTGTGGGAGAGTAGGACGCCGCCGAACAATTATTGTGGGAAAGCCCCGCACCCTTGTGGTGCGGGGCTTTTCTGCGTTCCGGGCCCGGCTCCTTGCCCCGGCCGACGGCAGGGCCGGCAGGCCGGGAAACTCGTGGCGGCCGCGATTATGCGCATCCCCGGATCCCGTGTATGGTTTACCTCGTTGCCACAGCGCAGCGAGGCCCCAATAGCTCAGTCGGTAGAGCGTCTCCATGGTAAGGAGAAGGTCTGCGGTTCGATTCCGCATTGGGGCTCAGAGAGAAAGTGAAAGGCCCCCGCCACATGGCGGGGGCCTTTCACTTTTGCCGGTCTCGGGTCAGAGGCGGGGCGGCTCCGGGACGCGCATCGCCAGGATGGCCATGTCGTCCGATGCGGGCTCCGCCGCGAAGCGCTCCACGGCCCGCAGGATGCGTGCGGCGACCGCTCCGGCCGTCAGGCCCGTACAGGTCGACAGGACGTTCGCGAGGCCGTCGTCGCCGAGCATGCGCGTGCCCTCGCGGCGTTCGGTGACGCCGTCCGTGACGCACAGGAGGACGTCGCCCGGGTCGAGGGTGACCTCCTGCTCGTACAGCTCCAGGTCGTCCAGGACGCCGAGCAGGGGCTGCGGTTCGGCGGCTGCCTCCACGGAGCCGTCCTGGCGCAGGCGCAGCGGCAGCGGGTGGCCGGCGCAGACGAGCTTCAGGAGGGCGCTGCCGTCCTCCTGGGGCCACAGCTCCCCGTAGAGGAGAGTGAGGAAGCGGCTGCGGGCGCCCTCGTCGAGGATGGCCGCGTTGAGGCGCTCCAGGACCGCGGGGCCCGTGAAGCCCTCGCGGGCCAGCAGGCGCAGCGCGTGGCGGGCCAAACCGGTGACGGCGGCCGCCTCCGGGCCCGTACCGCAGACGTCGCCGATGGCGAAGCCGTACGCACCGTCGTGGATCGGGAAGACGTCGTAGAAGTCGCCGCCGACCTCGTTGCCCTCGCCCGCCGCGCGGTAGAAGACCTCGATCTCGACGTTCTCGATGTCGGGGAGGCCCGGGGGCAGCAGGCTGCGCTGGAGGGACTGGCTGATCGCCATGCGCTCCGAGTACAGACGGGCGTTGTCCAGGGCCAGGGCGGCTCTGCGGGAGAGGTCCTCGGCCAGTTCCAGGATCTCCTGGCGGAAGTGGTCGTCCGAGGGCTTCCCGAGCGTCAGCATGCCGATCACGCGGTTCCGGGCGACCAGCGGCAGGACCACCGTCTCACCGCCGACCGCCTGGGCCGTGGCGAGGATGGTGCGGGTGGCCGTGGACATGCTCAACGGCGCGTCGTGGTCCAGGCTGCGGGTGGACGTGGAGAGAGCGGCGCGGTGGCCGGCCTCGGACGGGGCGGCCCAGATGCGGGCGCCCGGCGTCGGGACCGGGTCCGGCGGGGCGATCTTGGAGAGCAGGGCCTTGAGGCCGTCGATGAGGTCCTCGTCCTCGTGGAGCACGTACGAGAGGTACGGGTCCGAGGACTGGTCCGCGATCGTGTAGACCGCGCACCAGGTGGCCAGGGTCGGGACCGTCATCTGGGCCATCAGCGCCAGGGTCTGGTCCCGGTCGAGCGTGCCGGCCAGCAGGTCGGAGGCCTCGACGAGGAAGGAGAGGGAGCCGCGGCGGAGCCGTTCCAGCTCGCCGAGGCGGGCGGACTCCACGGCCAGCGCGATGCGGTCGGCGGCGAACTGGAGGCGCAGGGCCTCCTCGTTCGAGTAGCGGCCCGGGGCCTCCGCCGCGACGCCCAGGGAGCCGGTCAGACGGCCCTCGACCTTCAGCGGGACCGTGACGACCGAGCGCATCCCGGTGTCGGTGAGGAGCGGTACGGCGCCGGGTACGGCAGTCAGGTCCTCGTGGACGGCGGGCATCCGGGCGGAGCCGTAGCGGCCCGTCCCGGCTTCCACGGGGACCCGGGCGAAGCGCTGACGGGCCGAGGGGAGGCCCGTCGTGGCGCGGACCTCCAGCTCCGTCTCGTCGTCCGTGGCGAGGAGGAGGAAGGCGGAGTCCGCGTCGAGCATGTCGCGGGCCCGTTCGACCGTCCGCTGGAGCAGGCCGTCCAGGTCGTCGGGGGCGGGTGAGCCGATGAAGACCTCGAACGGGTCCGTACTGCGGTTCTCGGACGAGGAGTCGGAGACCGGGGTGCGGACCGGGGACTGCAGGACGGCGCGCTCGTAGTCGCGGACGAGGAGGCAGACCGTGGACGGTTCGCCGTCGGTGTCGCGGACCCGCAGGTGCGAGGCGTAGACGGGGATGACCCGGCCGTCGGCGCAGCGGATCCCGTAGCTGCCCTCCCAGCGGGAGAGCTGGAGCGCGTCCGCGATCCCGGTGTTGGTGCCGGGGGTGTGCGGCCAGGCCACGAAGTCGGTGAGCTGCTTGCCGGAGACCTGGTCCGCCGCGTGCCCGAAGAGGAAGGCCGCGTCGTCGTTCCACGCGGCGATCGAGCCGGAGTGGTCGATCTGGACGACCGCCACCCGTACGCGCTGGTCCGTGACGGGCAGCAGCGCGGTGGGCAGGAGCGGTCCTGCGGAGCGGATGCCGACCGGGCGCTCGGGCAGGTCCAGCTGAAACCAGACATGTTTGCGGGTGGGGGTGTACTCGACGCCCCAGCGGGCGGCCAGTGCGGCGCAGAGCAGCAGGCCCCGGCCGTTCTCGCGGTCCGGGGAGCCGAAGTCGAGGCCGTTGCTCTGGAGCGGGACCTCACGCTCCGGATAGTGGTCGGCGACCTCGACGCGTACGCCGTCCTCGGTGCGCAGGCAGAGCACGTCGGCCGCCGTGCCCGCGTGGATCACGGCGTTGGTGACGAGCTCGCTGGTGAGGACGACGGCGTCGTCGACGACATCGTTGTACCCCCACCCCTGGAGGGTGTCCCGGACAAAGGCGCGGGCGGTCGCGACCGAGCGCCCGACCGGTTCGAAGGTGGCGGCCGCGCGCGCGGTGATCACAGCACTCCCCATATGGTGTCTCGTCGCTTCCCCGAGTCCTGTGCCCGTTTATCGCCGCTTCGATTCGCTTGCCAGGCTAGACGTTCGTCGAGGGTGCCGGGTACACGAGGGCCGAGATCGGGACAGGACGGTGCGGGAGTCGTGCGCGGGCGCACGAGTATGTCTCCCGGTGGCAGGGACGGGGTGTGAGTGGGGGAGGTTGCCCGGCGACCTGTTCCGGCCTGGTACGTTGCAACGATTTGACGTCCGCCCGGCCACCCGTTGACGGTGTGCTGTGGCGGTGAGCCAAAGTGGAACTGGGCAAGCTTCCGGATAGGCCCGAGCGAAACGGTCAACCCCTGCGGGAGGGACACGGTGGAGTCTGGCGTGGCGGCGCGGGGTTCAGGAACGCGTACAAAAGGCGGACAGTCCGTGAAAAAGCAGCGCAATGGCACCGTCGAAGTCGACGCGGCAGCTCTGAACAGGCTGCTCGCGGGCCTCGTGGCGATGCGCGACGGCAACTTCCGCCGGCGGCTCACGGTCTCCGGCGACGGCGTGATGACGGAGATCGCGGCGGTCTTCAACGAGGTCGCCGACCGGAATCTCCACCTCACCGGTGAGCTGGCGCGCGTACGGCGGGTGGTCGGGCGTGAGGGCAAGCTCACGGAGCGGCTGGAGACGGGGGCCTGCGAGGGCTCCTGGGCCGCCGCGATCGACGCCTCCAACGAGCTCGTCGACGATCTCGCGCGACCGGTCTCCGAGGTGGGCCGGGTGCTGTCGGCGGTCGCCGACGGTGACCTGGAGCAGCGGATGGAGCTGCGGTCGCACACGACGGACGAGACGGTACGCCCGCTGCGCGGCGAGTTCCTGAAGGTCGCCCGTACGGTCAACAACCTCGTCGACCAGCTGTCGGTCTTCACCGAACAGGTGACGCGCGTCGCGGTGGAGGTGGGCACTGAGGGCAAGCTCGGCGGCCAGGCCCAGGTGCGCGGGATGTCCGGGTCCTGGAAGGACCTCACGGACTCCGTCAACACCATGGCGTACCGGCTGACCGCCCAGGTCCGTGACATCGCGCTGGTGACGACGGCGGTCGCCAAGGGCGATCTGTCGCGGAAGGTCACCGTCCATGTGGCCGGCGAGATGCTTCAACTGAAGAACACCGTCAACACGATGGTCGACCAGTTGTCCTCGTTCTCCTCCGAGGTGACGCGCGTCGCCCGTGAGGTGGGTACGGAGGGCGAGCTGGGCGGTCAGGCGACCGTGCCGGGCGTGGCCGGGGTGTGGAAGGACCTCACCGACTCCGTCAACACGATGGCGGGCAACCTCACCTCCCAGGTGCGCGGCATCGCTGAGGTGACGACGGCGGTCGCCAGTGGTGACCTGACGCAGAAGGTCACGGTGAGCGCGCGCGGCGAGGTCGCCCAGCTCGCCGAGACGATCAACCAGATGACCGAGACGCTGCGCACCTTCGCGGACGAAGTGACGCGGGTGGCGAGCGAGGTCGGTGGCGAGGGCCTTCTCGGTGGCCAGGCGCAGGTGCCGGGGGCCGCGGGGACGTGGAAGGACCTCACCGACTCGGTGAACACGGTCTTCCGGAATCTGACGACGCAGGTGCGTGACATCGCCCAGGTGACGACGGCGGTGGCCAGCGGCGACATGTCGCAAAAGGTCACGGTCGATGTGGCCGGGGAGATGCTGGAGCTGAAGAACACCGTCAACACGATGGTGGACCAGCTCCAGTCCTTCGGTTCCGAGGTGACCCGGGTGGCCCGCGAGGTCGGCGTCGAGGGCCGGCTCGGCGGTCAGGCCGAGGTGCCGGGCGCCGCCGGGACGTGGAAGGACCTCACCGACTCGGTGAACACAGCGTTCCGCAACCTGACCGGTCAGGTCCGTGACATCGCGCAGGTGACCACGGCCGTCGCCAACGGTGACCTCTCCCAGAAGGTCACCGTGGATGTGGCCGGGGAGATGCTGGAGCTGAAGAACACCGTCAACACGATGGTGGCGCAGCTCTCCAGCTTCGCCGACCAGGTGACGCGGATGGCCCGGGACGTGGGCACCGAGGGCCGCCTCGGCGGCCAGGCGCGGGTGGACGGTGTCTCCGGTACGTGGAAGGAGCTGACGGACTCCGTCAACTTCATGGCCGGGAACCTCACCTCCCAGGTGCGGCAGATCGCCCAGGTGACGACGGCGGTGGCGCGGGGCGACCTGTCGCAGAAGATCGACGTGGACGCCCGGGGCGAGATCCTGGAGCTGAAGAACACGATCAACACGATGGTGGACCAGCTCTCCGCCTTCGCCGACCAGGTGACCCGGGTCGCCCGCGAGGTGGGTACGGACGGGCGGCTCGGCGGTCAGGCGCAGGTGCCCGGTGTGGCCGGAGTGTGGCGCGATCTCACCGATTCGGTGAACGGGATGGCGGGGAACCTGACCGCTCAGGTCCGTAACATCGCGCAGGTCGCCACGGCGGTGGCCCGCGGTGACCTGTCGCAGAAGATCGACGTGGACGCGCGCGGCGAGATCCTGGAGCTGAAGAACACCCTCAACACGATGGTGGACCAGCTCTCCAACTTCGCGGAGCAGGTGACGCGGGTCGCGCGTGAGGTGGGTACGGAGGGGATCCTCGGCGGTCAGGCCGAGGTGCAGGGCGTCTCGGGTACGTGGAAGGACCTCACCCAGTCCGTCAACGGCATGGCGAACAACCTGACCCTTCAGGTCCGTAACATCGCCGAGGTCACCACGGCGGTCGCCAAGGGCGATCTCTCCAAGAAGATCACCGTGGATGCCAAGGGCGAGATCCTCGAACTGGTGACGACCGTCAACACGATGGTCGACCAGCTGCTGAACTTCGCGGACGAGGTCACGCGCGTGGCGCGCGAGGTGGGGACCGAGGGCATCCTCGGCGGCCAGGCACGGGTGCGCGGGGCCACCGGCATCTGGAAGGACCTCAGCGACAACGTCAACCTGATGGCCAACAACCTGACCAGCCAGGTACGGAACATCTCCCGGGTCTCCTCGGCGGTCGCTACCGGCGATCTGACGAAGAAGGTCACCGTGGAGGCGCGCGGCGAGGTCGCGGAGCTGGCCGACACCGTCAACACCATGGTGACGACGCTGTCTTCTTTCGCGGACGAAGTCACACGTGTGGCCCGCGAGGTGGGTACGGAAGGTGAGCTGGGCGGCCAGGCCCGCGTGCCGGGCGTTTCGGGTACGTGGAAGGACCTCACCGAGTCCGTGAACTCGATGGCCTCCAACCTGACCGGCCAGGTGCGGCAGATCGCCACGGTCACCACGGCCATCGCCAAGGGCGACCTGACCAAGAAGATCGACATTGACGCTCGCGGCGAGATCCTGGAGCTCAAGAACACCATCAACACGATGGTGGACCAGCTCTCCTCGTTCGCCGATCAGGTCACCCGGGTCGCCCGCGAGGTGGGCACGGAAGGGCAGCTGGGCGGTCAGGCGCGGGTGCGGGACGTGGACGGCACCTGGCGCGACCTCACCGAGTCGGTGAACGAGATGGCCGGGAACCTGACCCGTCAGGTGCGCGCCATCGCGGCCGTCGCCACGGCGGTGACCCGCGGCGATCTCAACCTGAAGATCGACGTGGACGCGGCCGGGGAGATCCAGGTCCTCCAGGACAACATCAACACGATGATCGCCAACCTGCGCGACACCACGCTCGCCAACAAGGAGCAGGACTGGCTCAAGGGCAACCTCGCCCGGATCTCCGGTCTGATGCAGGGCCGCCGCGATCTGGACGACGTGGCCTCGCTGATCATGAGCGAGCTGACGCCGGTGGTCTCCGCGCAGCATGGCGCGTTCTTCCTGGCCATGTCGCCGGGCGACTCGGACGAGGTGGGTCCGGACAACGGTGACGACGGCTCGTACGAGCTGCGGATGCGGGGGAGTTACGGCTACTCCGCCGGGTCGATGCCGACCTCGTTCCGGCCCGGTGAGACGCTCATCGGGACGGCGGCCGAGGAGAAGCGGACCATCCAGGTCGACAATGTGCCGCCGGGGTACCTGAAGATCTCCTCCGGTCTCGGCGAGGCGCCGCCCGCGCATGTGATCGTGCTGCCGGTGCTCTTCGAGGGCAAGGTCCTCGGTGTCATCGAACTGGCCTCCTTCCAGCCGTTCACGCACATCCAGCGGGACTTCCTCAACCAGCTCGCCGAGATGATCGCGACGAGCGTCAACACGATCAGCGTCAACACCAAGACGGAGAAGCTCCTTGAGCAGTCCCAGGAGCTGACCGAGCAGCTGCGCGACCGCTCGCAGGAGTTGGAGAACCGGCAGAAGGCCCTCCAGGCGTCCAACGCCGAACTGGAGGAGAAGGCCGAGCTGCTGGCCCAGCAGAACCGCGACATCGAGGTGAAGAACACCGAGATCGAGGAGGCGCGGCAGGTCCTGGAGGAGCGTGCCGAGCAGCTCGCGGTCTCGATGCGCTACAAGTCCGAGTTCCTGGCGAACATGTCGCACGAGCTGCGTACGCCGCTCAACTCGCTGCTGATCCTGGCCAAGTTGCTGGCGGACAACGCCGAGGGCAATCTGTCGCCGAAGCAGGTCGAGTTCGCCGAGACGATCCACGGGGCCGGTTCCGACCTGCTCCAGCTGATCAACGACATCCTGGACCTGTCGAAGGTCGAGGCGGGCAAGATGGATGTCAGCCCGACCAGGATCGCGCTGGTCCAGCTGGTCGACTACGTGGAGGCGACCTTCCGCCCGCTCACCGCGGAGAAGGGCCTCGACTTCTCCGTACGGGTCTCGCCGGAGCTTCCCGCGACGCTGCACACCGATGAGCAGCGCCTCCTCCAGGTGCTGCGGAACCTGCTCTCCAACGCGGTGAAGTTCACCGACAGCGGGGCGGTGGAGCTGGTGATCCGGCCGGCCGGTGCCGATGTGCCGAACGCGATCCGGGAGCATCTGCTGGAGTCGGGTTCGCTGCGCGACGCGGACGCCGATCTGATCGCCTTCTCCGTCACCGACACCGGGATCGGGATCGCCTCCAGCAAGATGCTGGTGATCTTCGAGGCGTTCAAGCAGGCGGACGGTACGACGAGCCGCAAGTACGGCGGCACCGGTCTCGGGCTCTCCATCAGCCGGGAGATCGCGCGGCTGCTCGGCGGCGAGATCCATGCGGCGAGCGAGCCGGGCCGGGGCTCGACCTTCACCCTGTACCTGCCGCTGCACCGCGCCGAACTGCCCCCGCAGGGCTACCCCCAGGTCGGTTCCGGTTCGGCCGAGGGGCTGGGCGGCGGCTCGGAGAACGGGCAGGCGCAGCAGAGCGGGGACTCCGCCCCGCTGGGGGACCCGGCCAACTCGGCGGGGATGTTCCGGCGGCGGCGCAAGGCCCTCGGGGAAGCGGCCCGGCGGCCCGCGCTGCCCGCCGGTCGGCCCACGGGGGAGAGCGCCCCGCAGGAGGAATGGGTGCAGGGGAGCCCGGCCGGTGCGGAGGATGCGCCGGAGCCCCGGCGGACGTTCCGGTTCCGCGGCGAGAAGGTGCTCATCGTCGACGACGACATCCGTAATGTCTTCGCGCTCACCAGCGTGCTGGAGCAGCACGGTCTGACCGTGCTGTACGCGGAGAACGGCCGTGAGGGCATCGAAGTCCTGGAGCAGAACGACAATGTGACGGTCGTACTGATGGACATCATGATGCCCGAGATGGACGGCTATGCGACCACGACGGCGATCCGGAGGATGCCGCAGTTCTCCGGGCTGCCGATCGTCGCGCTCACCGCGAAGGCGATGAAGGGCGACCGGGAGAAGGCGATCGACTGCGGCGCTTCCGACTATGTGACGAAGCCGGTCGACCCTGATCATCTGTTGGCAGTGATGGAGCAGTGGATGCACGGAGAGTGATCGGATTTTGAACGAACTGCGCTGAGTTGCTGACCGACTGTGCTCGAACGGGTGTGAACTCGCCGTATTCGGGGAACCTTCTGGTCTCCCACCGCGTTTGCGGTATGTGCACAGTGACATCGCGGTGACAGGGTGTGGTGACGGGCGGGGTGCGGCTACCATGACCGGCACAAGGACGGACGGCGTAAGGGAGTCGTCCCCTGGGGCGGCACCCGGTGCATTTCCGGGGCGAGGAGGACGGGCCATGGTGCAGAAGGCCAAGATCCTCCTGGTCGATGACCGGCCGGAGAATCTGCTGGCGCTGGAGGCCATCCTCTCTGCGCTCGATCAGACACTGGTCCGGGCATCGTCAGGGGAGGAGGCGCTCAAAGCGCTGCTCACGGACGACTTCGCGGTCATTCTGCTGGACGTCCAGATGCCGGGCATGGACGGTTTCGAGACCGCCGCCCACATCAAGCGGCGCGAGCGGACCCGGGACATCCCGATCATCTTCCTCACCGCGATCAACCACGGCCCGCACCACACCTTCCGGGGCTATGCGGCCGGAGCGGTGGACTACATCTCCAAGCCGTTCGACCCGTGGGTGCTGCGCGCCAAGGTCTCGGTCTTCGTCGAGCTGTACATGAAGAACTGCAAGCTCCGCGAGCAGGCCGCGCTCCTGCGCCTCCAGCTGGAGGGCGACGGCCACACGGGCAACGGGCACGAGAAGGAGCCGGCCGGTCTGCTGGCCGAACTCTCCGCGCGGCTCGCGGCGGTCGAGGAGCAGGCGGAAGCGCTCTCCAAACAGCTCGACGACGAGTCGGCCGACGCGGCGGCCGTCGCCACGGCGGCCCATCTCGAACGCAAGCTCACCGGCCTGCGCCGCGCGCTCGACGCGCTGGAGCCGGGCACGGGCGGCAGCGGCGGGGTCCTGCCCGCGCAGAACTAGCGTCGTCCGTCGGCTTGATCGGAGAGTGTCGTCCTCCGGCCGGATCGCAGACGGCCCGGGCGCGGACGCGGGAGGATCAGAGGCTGATCGGGCACGGGACGCCGGAGCTCCGGGCAGCGTCCGGAACGCTCCGTGCCATGAGGGCACGTCAGTTCCCGGTTCCCCTGCGACGACACGGTTGGGTGAACCAGTAGGCGAACGTGTTCACGGGCGTCGACAGCGGTAACCTCGGCACCATGGCCTCACGTACGTCCGGCAAGGGTTCCCAGGGCACGGCGGGCACCGCGAAGCGCGTCGGCCGTACTCCCGGGCCGGCCAAGAAAGCCGCGCCCGCCAAGAAGACCGCCCCGAAGAAGTCCAGCGCGCCCGCCAAGAAGGCTCCCGCGAAGAAGGCGGCCGCCAAGAGGCCCGCGCCCAAACCGGCACCCTCCCCCACCAACGGCATCTACCGGCTGGTGCGCGCGATCTGGCTGGGCACGGCGCACGGCGTCGGTGCGGTGTTCCGCTCCATAGGGCGCGGTGCGAAGGGACTTGACCCCGCCCACCGCAAGGACGGCCTGGCCCTTCTCCTCCTCGGCCTCGCGCTGATCGTGGCCGCCGGCACCTGGTCCAACCTCCAGGGGCCGGTCGGTGACCTGGTGGAGATGCTGGTGACCGGGGCGTTCGGCCGGCTCGATCTGCTCGCGCCGATACTGCTCGGCGCGATGGCCGTACGGCTGATCCTGTATCCGGAGCGGCCCGACGCCAACGGCCGTATCGTCATCGGGCTTTCCGCCCTGGTCGTCGGCGTCCTCGGGCAGGTCCACATCGCCTGCGGTTCGCCGGGCCGCGAGGACGGCACCGAGGCGATGCAGGACGCGGGCGGGCTGGTGGGCTGGGCCGCGTCCAAGCCGCTGATCTTCATGATGGGCGAGGTGCTGGCCGTACCGCTGCTGGTGCTGCTCACCGTCTTCGGGCTCCTCGTCGTCACCGCGACCCCGGTCAACGCCATCCCGCGCCGGCTGCGGCAGCTCGGCGTCCGGCTCGGGATCGTGGAACCGGCGTACGAGCCCGGCGAGGGGTACGAGGACGACGACGAGCGCTACGACGAGCAGTGGCGCGAGGCGCTGCCCGCCGGGACGCGGCGCGGCTCCGCACGCCGGCAGGCGCCCGACGCCGATGACGCCGGGTACGACCACGACAGCGCCGAGGCGGAAGCCCTCACGAAGCGCCGGAGGCCCCGCAGGCCCGCCGCGCAGCCCGTGATGAACCGGCCCCTGGACGCGGTGGACGTCGCCGCGGCCGCGGCCGCCGCGCTCGACGGGGCCGTACTCAACGGGATGCCGCCCTCGCCGGTCGTCGCCGACCTGACCCAGGGCGTCTCGGTGGACCGGGACCGCGAACGTACCGGGACACCCGTGCCCGGGGCCCGGGAGCACGGGCGGGACAGTGGCGCGGGCAAGGACCGGGGGGCGGGCCGGGCGGGGGCCGCCGTGCCCGGTGACCCCGGTGGCGTACCCGATCTGACCAGAGCCGTACCCGATCTGACCAAGCCCGCGCCCGAGCGGACCGGCGACCTGCCCGCCCGCGCCGAGCAGCTCCAGCTCTCCGGGGACATCACGTACTCGCTGCCCTCGCTCGATCTGCTGGAGCGCGGCGGGCCCGGCAAGAGCCGCAGCGCCGCCAACGACGCCGTCGTCGCCTCGCTGACCAACGTCTTCTCCGAGTTCAAGGTCGACGCCGTCGTCACCGGCTTCACCCGGGGGCCGACGGTCACCCGGTACGAGATCGAGCTCGGCCCGGCCGTGAAGGTCGAGAAGATCACGGCGCTGGCCAAGAACATCGCGTACGCCGTCGCCAGTCCGGACGTACGGATCATCTCGCCGATCCCGGGGAAGTCCGCCGTCGGCATCGAGATCCCCAACTCCGACCGGGAGATGGTCAACCTCGGTGACGTCCTGCGCCTCGCGGACGCGGCCGAGGACGATCACCCGATGCTCGTGGCGCTCGGCAAGAACGTCGAGGGCGGCTACGAGATGGCCAACCTCGCGAAGATGCCGCACGTCCTGGTCGCCGGTGCGACCGGCTCCGGTAAGTCCTCCTGCATCAACTGCCTGATCACCTCGATCATGGTGCGGGCCACCCCGGAGGACGTCCGGATGGTCCTCGTCGACCCCAAGCGCGTCGAGCTGACCGCGTACGAGGGCATCCCGCACCTGATCACGCCGATCATCACCAACCCCAAGAAGGCCGCCGAGGCGCTCCAGTGGGTCGTGCGCGAGATGGACCTGCGCTACGACGACCTGGCCGCCTTCGGCTACCGGCACATCGACGACTTCAACCACGCCGTGCGCACCGGCAAGTGCAAGACGCCCGAGGGCAGCGAGCGGGAGCTGTCGCCGTACCCGTATCTGCTGGTGATCGTCGACGAGCTGGCCGACCTGATGATGGTCGCCCCGCGTGACGTGGAGGACTCGATCGTCCGCATCACCCAGCTGGCCCGCGCCGCCGGAATCCACCTGGTGCTCGCCACCCAGCGCCCCTCGGTCGACGTGGTGACCGGTCTGATCAAGGCGAACGTGCCCTCCCGGCTCGCCTTCGCCACCTCCTCCCTCGCCGACAGCCGGGTCATCCTCGACCAGCCCGGCGCCGAGAAGCTCATCGGCAAGGGCGACGGGCTCTTCCTCCCGATGGGCGCCAACAAGCCCACCCGTATGCAGGGCGCGTTCGTCACCGAGGACGAGGTCGCCGCCGTCGTCCAGCACTGCAAGGACCAGATGGCCCCGGTCTTCCGGGACGACGTCGTGGTCGGTACGAAGCAGAAGAAGGAGATCGACGAGGACATCGGCGACGACCTGGACCTGCTCTGCCAGGCCGCCGAGCTGGTCGTCTCCACCCAGTTCGGCTCGACCTCGATGCTCCAGCGCAAGCTGCGCGTCGGCTTCGCGAAGGCGGGGCGGCTGATGGACCTGATGGAGTCCCGCAACATCGTCGGACCCAGCGAGGGGTCCAAGGCGCGCGACGTCATGGTGAAACCGGACGAGCTCGACGGGGTGTTGGCCGTCATCCGCGGGGAATCCGCTCCCTGAGGGTGGCCGGTTCCGCAGGGGTGGCCCGTCGCCGGGAGCGGCGGGCCGACTCCGTACAGGTGAATCCATCCGTAAAGGTTTCGTGGGCAACCGTTTCGCGCGGTCGTACGTCCAGTTGGAGGGAGGGGCGGATCGATGCTCGTCCCGCCCGCCCAGCCCGTTGTTCCCCACCCTGTTCGGCCCACTCCAGGTTGCCCAGTCCTCGATCGGGGCACGGTCCCGCCCCCGCTCCGCCCGCGGAGAGGTCCGCGGGGCCGTCCGGCGAGCCCGATGGCGTACAAAGTCGTGCCTCCCGGTTGCCCCTCCCTTTCGTACCCCCCCTAGACTGAACATCCAGCAGGTGGCTCACGCTCGAAAGGCGCCCCCGTGTCCATCGGCAACTCCCCCGAAGACGACCGGCCTTCGATCGGTCGTGCCCTTCAGCAGGCTCGTATCGCCGCAGGTCTGACGGTCGAGGAAGTCAGCAGCTCCACCCGGGTGCGCATCCCCATCGTGCACGCGATCGAGGAGGACGACTTCTCGCGCTGTGGCGGCGACGTCTACGCACGCGGCCACATCCGCAACATCGCCCGTGCCGTCGGTACCGACCCGGAACCCCTGGTCGAACGGTACGACGGTGACCACGGCGGCCGTCCCGCACCGACCCCCGCGGCCCCGCTGTTCGAAGCGGAGCGCATCCGTTCCGAACCGCGCCGTCCCAACTGGACCGCGGCCATGGTCGCGGCCATCGTCGCCGTGATCGGCTTCGTCGGCTTCACCCTCTTCAACGGTGCGGACGACAAGCCCTCGAACACCGCCCAGGTCGCGGAGGGCTCCAAGCCCGACAAGACCGCGGCCAAGCCCACCACCACCAAGCCGGCCGCGCCCCCGGTGCCGTCCGAGAGTGCCATCGCCGCCGCCCCCCGGGACAAGGTGACGGTCAAGCTCGGCGCCAACCAGGGCAAGAGCTGGATCTCCGTCAAGGACCACAACGGACGGCTGCTCTTCGACGGGCTGCTGCTCGAAGGTGAGTCCAAGACCTTCCAGGACAAGGAGCGCATCGACCTCGTCCTCGGCAACGCCGGGGCGATCGAGCTCTTCGTCAACGGCAAGAAGCTCCAGGACCGATTCGAGCCGGGTCAGGTCGAGCGGCTCTCGTACACCAAGGGTGACCCCGAGGCCGGCTGATCCCGCGCCTCTCACCGCGCCGACGGGCGCCCGGCCCAGCGCCGGGCGCCCGTCGGCGTTCCCGGCCCGCCCCCGGCCTGCTGCTCTGCCTGCTACGCGGAGTAACAGGCGGCGGGGAGGCAACCCTGCACGGCGGGAGGGGCGCCGGGACAAAGTAGTCTTGAGTCCATGCCCGAACGCCGTACCGTCGCCCTTGTCACTCTTGGCTGCGCCCGTAACGAGGTGGACTCGGAGGAGCTTGCAGGCCGCTTGGCAGCGGACGGCTGGGACCTCGTCGAGGATGCCTCCGACGCGGATGTCGCAGTCGTCAACACCTGTGGGTTCGTCGAAGCCGCCAAAAAGGACTCCGTCGACGCCCTGCTCGAAGCCAATGATCTCAAGGACCACGGCCGCACCCAGGCCGTGGTCGCCGTCGGCTGCATGGCCGAGCGCTACGGCAAGGACCTCGCCGAGGCCCTGCCGGAGGCGGACGGCGTCCTCGGGTTCGACGACTACGCCGACATCTCCGACCGGCTCCAGACCATCCTCAACGGCGGCATCCACGCCTCGCACACTCCGCGCGACCGCCGCAAGCTGCTGCCGATCAGCCCCGCCGAGCGGCAGTCCGCCGCGGTGTCCCTGCCGGGGCACGCCCAGGAGGCGCCCGCCCCGGCGCCCGTGGACCTCCCGGAAGGTGTCGCCCCGGTCTCCGGACCGCGCGCACCCCTGCGTCGGCGGCTCGGCACCAGCCCCGTCGCCTCGGTGAAGCTCGCCTCCGGCTGCGACCGGCGCTGCTCCTTCTGCGCCATCCCCTCCTTCCGCGGATCCTTCATCTCCCGCCGCCCCTCGGACGTGCTCCAGGAGACCCGCTGGCTGGCCGAGCAGGGCGTCAAGGAGGTCATGCTCGTCTCCGAGAACAACACCTCGTACGGCAAGGACCTCGGCGACATCCGCCTCCTGGAGACCCTGCTGCCCGAGCTGGCCGACGTGGACGGCATCGAGCGCATCCGCGTCAGCTACCTCCAGCCCGCCGAGATGCGTCCCGGCCTGATCGACGTCCTCACCTCGACGCCGAAGGTCGCCCCCTACTTCGACCTCTCCTTCCAGCACTCCGCCCCCGGCGTGCTGCGCGCGATGCGCCGCTTCGGTGACACCGACCGCTTCCTGGAGCTGCTGGACACCATCCGGAGCAAGGCCCCCGAGGCCGGCGCCCGCTCCAACTTCATCGTCGGCTTCCCCGGTGAGACCGAGGCCGACCTCGCCGAGCTGGAACGCTTCCTCACCGGCGCCCGCCTCGATGCCATCGGCGTCTTCGGGTACTCGGACGAGGAGGGCACCGAGGCGCTCGGTTACGAGAACAAGCTGGACGCCGACACCATCGCGGAGCGCCTCGCCCACATCTCGCAGCTGGCCGAGGAGCTGACCTCGCAGCGGGCCGAGGAGCGCGTCGGCGAGACCCTCCAGGTGCTCGTGGAGTCCGTCGAGTCGGACGAGGACGGCGAGGTCGCGGTCGGCCGCGCCGCGCACCAGGCCCCGGAAACGGACGGCCAGGTGGTCTTCACCACACGCGAGGGACTCGTGCCGGGCCGTATGGTCGAGGCAAAGGCAGTGGGCACCGAGGGCGTCGACCTGGTGGCCGAACACCACGAGCTTGCGGAGGCAGCCAGATGACGGGAGCCCCGGCATCCGCGGCAGGCGGTTCCGGCGCGAGGCCGGTCCGCGGCGGCAAGCTGGGCACCGCGGCCGTCAACCAGGCCAGCCTGTGGAACATCGCGAACATCCTGACCATGGTGCGGCTGCTGCTCGTGCCCGGTTTCGTCCTGCTGCTGTTCCACAACGGCGGGTACGACCCGGCCTGGCGCTCCTTCGCCTGGGCGGCCTTCGCGATCGCCATGATCACCGATCTCTTCGACGGTCATCTGGCCCGGACGTACAACCTGGTCACGGACTTCGGGAAGATCGCCGACCCGATCGCCGACAAGGCGATCATGGGTGCGGCGCTGGTCTCCCTCTCGATCCTGGGCGATCTGCCGTGGTGGATCACCGGGGTGATCCTCGCCCGTGAGCTGGGCATCACGCTGATGCGGTTCTGGGTGATCCGGCACGCGGTGATCCCGGCCAGCCGGGGCGGGAAGCTGAAGACCCTGGCCCAGGGGACGGCGGCCGGGATGTACGTCCTGATGCTCACGGGGCCGCTGGCCACCCTGCGGTTCTGGGTGATGATGGTGGCCGTCGTGCTGACGGTGGTCACCGGGCTCGACTACGTACGTCAGGCCGTCGTCCTGAGGCGCAGGAGCCTTGCGGCTGAGCGCGCGGCGGTGGGGCGGACTACGGAGGCGCTTCAGGAGGCGGCGGGGGCTCCGGGGGCTGGGGCTTCCCGTGATGCTGGTGGGTCTGGTGGGTCTGGTGGGTCTGGTGGGTCTGGTGCTGGTGATCCCGGTGCTTCTGGTGGTGCCGGTGTTGCGGGTGCTGCTGTTACGGGTTCGGCTGTGAGTCTGTCCGGTGGATCGACGCCTGTGGGGCCCGCCGTCGGTGCACGCGACGGCGCGGAGGCCGAGCGGTGACAGCCGCTGCCCGCGTGCTGGGGCGACTGGGCGAACGCGGGGAGACGCTCGCCGTCGCCGAATCACTGACGGGCGGCCTGGTGGCGGCCGAACTCACTTCCGTACCGGGAGCCTCGAAGTCCTTCCGGGGGTCGGTGACGGCATATGCCACGGCCCTCAAGGCGGAGATCCTCGGCGTCGACGCGGACCTCCTCGCGGAGCGCGGTGCGGTGGATCCCGAGGTCGCGCAGCAGATGGCGGCCGGTGCACGGCGTGCGCTCGGCGCGGACTGGGGCATCTCCACGACCGGCGTCGCGGGCCCGGAGCCGCAGGACGGACAGCCCGTCGGAACGGTCTATGTGGCCGTCGCGGGACCCTCCGGCGTCGAGAAAGTGTCCGTACTGCGGTTGAATGGTTCGAGGGCGGACATCCGTAGAGAGAGTGTACGAAGCGTCCTCGATCTGCTCGTGAGCGAACTCGATGGAAATGCGCGGGCACAGGATACGGAACAGATCGGGGGGAATTGATGTTTGCAGCCCTGAGTGAACACGACATCGCTCCCCGCACGGCCGCAGCACAAGGCGGTACGGTAGGGCGTGAAGGATGCGGCTACGCGGTCCGAGGAGGGAGCCACCGATGATTCTGCTCCGTCGCCTGCTGGGTGACGTGCTGCGTCGGCAGCGCCAGCGCCAAGGCCGTACTCTGCGCGAAGTCTCCTCGTCCGCCCGGGTCTCGCTCGGTTATCTGTCCGAGGTGGAGCGGGGGCAGAAGGAGGCATCCTCCGAGCTGCTCTCCGCGATTTGCGACGCGCTTGACGTACGGATGTCCGAGCTCATGCGTGAAGTGAGCGACGAGCTCTCGCTCGCTGAGCTGGCCGAGTCGGCAGCTGCCAGTGATCCGGTCCCAGTACCGGTTCGTCCCATGCTCAATTCCGTCTCCGTCTCGTCGGTCGCAGGAGTGCCGTCGGGTCGGGTGACCATCAAGGCGCCCGCAGAAGCGGTGGACGTCGTCGCCGCCTGATCCGCGCGCGGCACAGTGCTCGACCGGAGTCCCGGTCGGCCCCACAGGGGTCGGCCGGGACTTCTGTTTGTGCCGGGAACTTTTGTGTGTGAGGTGCCGGATAGGGGGCAGACGGAGGTTGAGGCCGACATGACTGTTTTGTTTGATTTGTGCCATCGTGGGTGGTGCGCCGAAACGGTCAGCGAAACGCCTGACGACGGTCAGCAGTACGCCTGACGGATGGGAGTTGTGCATGTCTGTGGTGAAGAGCCCACTGTCCGAGAGCGATCTCAAGCTCGTAGGAGAAGCGCTGCAGGGCGCGCTGGTCGATCTGGTCGACCTCTCCCTCGTGGCGAAGCAGGTCCACTGGAACGTGGTCGGCCCGCGCTTCCGGTCCGTGCACCTCCAGCTCGACGACGTGGTCGTCACGGCCCGGCAGCACTCCGACACGGTCGCCGAGCGCGCCTCCGCGATCGGGGTCAACCCGGACGGCCGCTCCGCGACCGTTGCCAAGGAGACCGCCATCCGGTCCGTCCCCGAGGGCTGGATCAAGGACACCGACGCCGTCAAGGCGCTCGTGGACGCCCTGGGCGTGGTCATCGGACGGATGCGGGAGCGCATCGAGGTGACCGACGAGCCGGATCCCATCACCCAGGACATCCTGATCTCACTGACGGCGGACCTCGAAAAGCACGCCTGGATGTTCCAGGCCGAAAGTGCCTGAGCGGAAGGAATCGACATCGTGACTGGTGACAACGCCATGGACAAGCTCAAGGGCAAGGGCAAGGAGGCCGTCGGCAAGCTGACCGGCGACCGCCGCAAGGAGTCCGAGGGCAAGGCCGACCAGGCCAAGGCCACGGCCAAGGACAAGGTCGACGAGGTCGGCGACCGTGCGAAGGGCGTCACGGACTCCCTGCGCAACGACGACAAGTAGCAGCCGGCGGCGCCTCGCAGCGCTGTCCGCATCGAGTGCCCCCGCCGGTCACCGGTGGGGGCACTCGGCGTTCCCGGGCCGGGTGCCCCTTCGGTCGTCCGTTCTGGATGCAGAGGTGCTGCTGCCAGGGGAAACTGCCCGAAAGGACGTCGGCCGCAGGAGGACAGCGATGGTACGGCGGTGGGTGCCGGCGCTGGTCCTCGGCGGGCTGTGGTGGTGGGCGGTGCTGCGGCTGGTGCTGCAGCCGGAGCAGGCCGGTGCGGTGGAGGGGGCGGTGGCGGCGGGCGGCTGGGGGCTGAGCCTGCTGCCCGTCCATGTGGCGTCGGTGGCTGCGGCGTCGGGTCGGAAGGGGGCGGAGGCGTCGGTGGGGTTGGAGGAGCGGATGGGGGCGGAGGGGCCAGCGGTGCTGGAGGGGCCGGAGCCGCAGGTGGGGGCGGAGGGGCGGGCTTCGCGGGCTTCACGGGCTCTGCGGGCTTCGCGGGCCGTCTGGCCGGGGCGGCTTGTGGTGGGGCTCACCAGGGCATGGCGACGCCGCCGTTCGGGCGGAGGATCTGGCCGGTCGTGAAGGCCGAAGCGTCGGACGCCAGATGCAGCACGGTGTGGGCGACCTCCTCGGGTTCGCCGACCCGGCCGAGGGGAGAGATCCGGGCCATCGTCGCCTCCGCCCGCTGCTGCTGTTCGGCTCCGTGCCGGTCGGTCATCGGCGTCCGGATCCAGCCCGGCGCGACCGCGTTCACCCGTATGGCGTGCGGGCCCAGCTCGGTGGCGAGCGTCTTGGTGAGCTGGACCACGGCCGCCTTCGCCGCGCTGTAGCAGAGGAGGCCCGCGCTCGCAGAGTCCACGGCGCCGGATGCCATCGTGATCAGCGAACCGGGTGCGGCGCGGGCGATCATGGAGCGGGCCACTTCCTGGCAGGCGTACAGGACCCCTTTGAAGTTGACCGCCAGCACCCGGTCCAGGTCGTCGTCCTCGGTCTCCAGGACGCTGCTCGTGTGCATGATCCCGGCCACGGCCACCAGGATGTCGATCTCTCCCGCCGCGTGGACGGCCGCCCGGACCCTGTCCCGGTCGGTGACGTCGAGCGGGTGGGTGCGGGCCGTGCCGCCCGCGCTCGTGATCATCTCGTACGTCCGGCGCAGGCCCGTCTCGTCGCGGTCGGCGCAGTGGACCGTGGCCCCGGCCTCGGCGAGCAGTACGGCGCTCGCCCGGCCGATACCGCTCGCCGCGCCGGTGATGAACGCGGAGCGGCCCGTGAGGTCGTACGCGTCGTACGCGGAGAGGGGCATGGCGGGACCGTACGGCCATATCTGACGGGTCGTCAATTGGTGCGTCGGGCTTTGTTCCCTTCGGTTCCCCAGGCGTCGGGCCCGAGTGATCAGAGGGTCGGGCCCGACTGGCAGGTGGGGCACCAGTACGTGGGCCGGTCGTCCTGGTCGACCTTCCGGACTGGGGTGCCACAACGCAGGCAGGGGAGGCGGGCCCTGCCGTAGACGTACAGGGGCTCCCGCACCCGGAACGGCGGGAGGGGGCGCTGTGGGTGCGTGGGGGGCGGGGTGCTCGTGCGGGGGCGGCGTTCCGCGCGGATCGTCGTGGTGCGGGTGGGGCGGTCCCGGTTGGCATCCAGGAGCCGGTGGGCCAGGGCGACCAGTCGGGGGAGGGTCCCGTCGGGGAGGGCGCCGACCGGGAGCCAGGGGGTGGTGCGGGCCAGGAAGCACAGCTCGCACTTGTAGACATTGCCGATGCCCGCGAGGTTGCGCTGGTCGAGGAGGGCCTCGCCGAGGGGGCGGTCCGGTGCGGCGAGCAGCCGGTCCACGGCGAGATCGGGGTCCCAGTCGGGGCCCAGCAGGTCCGGTCCGAGGTGGCCCACGGCCTTGTCCTCCTCGCTGGTGCGCAGCAGTTCGAGCACGGGGAGGCGGTAGCCGACGGCGGTGTGGTCGGCGTTGGTCAGCACCGCGCGGATCTGGTGGCCGGGGCCGCCGCGCCAGCGCTCGCCCGGTGTGTACACCCGCCAGGCCCCGTCCATCCGGAGGTGGCTGTGCAGGGTCAGCCCGCCCTCGATACGGGTCAGCAGGTGCTTGCCCCGGGCGATGACGTCGAGGACCGTGCGGCCACTCAGGTCGGCGGTGGCGAACCGGGGGACGCGCAGGTCGGCGTGGGTCAGGACCCGCCCCGCGAGCGCTGCGTGCAGCCGGGCGGCAGTCTGCAGGACGGTGTCTCCTTCGGGCATACCTCCATGATGGGCCCGCCCGGCTCAGGGACGGGCCTGCCTGGCTCACGGTGGGCCCGCTCGGCTCAGGGGGCTGCCCCGGCTCGGGTCGCGGATGGGCCTGCCCGGCTTGCGGGGGCCCGCCCCGCTCACGCCCTCAGGCGCAGGCCTTTCGGAGTGGCGAGGAACCCGGCCGCCTCCAAGGTCCGGCCCAGCGGGGAGGTGAGGGAGGAGACACCGTTCGTACGCTCCACGGTGACGGTGCCGAGCGCCCCGGCCCGGGCCGAGGCGGCCAGGGCCCCGGCGGCCGCTCGCAGCGCGGGGGCCTCGGGGTCGGACGGCCAGGCGAGCAGGGACTTGCCGCCGCGCTCCATGTAGAGCGTCAGCTCGCCGTCGACCAGGACCACCAGCGCCCCCGCCTTGCGGCCCGGTTTGTGCCCGGCGCCGTCCGGGGACTCCGGCCACGGCAGGGCGGCGCCGTACGCGTTGGCCGGGTCGGCCGCCGCGAGCACCAGGGCCTGGGGCGCGGTCCCCGGATCCCTGCGGTCGCGGGCCGTTGCTGCTGCCCGTAGCCGGTCCACCGCACCGTCCATCGCGAACTGGGCGGCGCCAAGACCCTCCACCACATAGCCGCGCCGCGCCTGGCCGCTGTCCTCGAAGGCGGCCAGGATGCGGTACGTCGCGGAGAAGCCGCCCTCCACCCCCTCGGCCTGCACCGCGCCTCGGGTCACCACGCCGTGCCGGTCCAGCAGGGTGCGGGCCAGGGCATGGGCGCGGTGGGTCGGCTCAAGCTCACGCGGGGGCAGCAGGGACCAGCGGCCGGAGACCGTCGGGGGGCCGGTGCGGGACGCGGGCCGGGCGGCGGCGGTGAGCGATCCGTAGCGGCCGCGCGGAACGCTGCGCCGGGCGCGGTGGGCGGTGGAGCCCGCTGTCCGGCCGGAGCCCAGGAGGGAGCGCAGCGGGGCGAGGGTGTCGTTGGTGAGCCGCCCGGACCAGGCCAGCTCCCAGAGGGCGTCGGCGAGCTGCTGGTCGGTGCAGTCCGGGTGGGTGGTGGCCCGGACCTGGTCGGCGATCTGCCGGAAGAAGAGGCCGTAGCCGCCGGAGAGGGTGGTGAGCAGGGACTCGTGGAGCGCCGACAGCTCCAGCGGGTGGGGGGCGGGCAGGAGGAGGGGCGCGCTGTCGGCGGGGTAGAGGGAGATCCAGCCGTCCTTGCCGGGCAGGGCTCCCGCTCCGGCCCAGACGACCTCGCCCGTGGTCGTCAGCTCGTCGAGCATCGCCGGGGTGTAGCCCATGACCCGGCTCGGCAGGATCAGCTTCTCCAGGGCGGAGGCGGGGACGGGCGCTCCCTGG
Organism: Streptomyces sp. NPDC059452; assembly: GCF_042750035.1. NCBI lineage: Bacteria > Bacillati > Actinomycetota > Actinomycetes > Kitasatosporales > Streptomycetaceae > Streptomyces > Streptomyces sp. NPDC059452. Next base: position 5,595 of record NZ_JBHYVE010000053.1, on the reverse strand, counting down.
AGCTGTTCGACGGCGCGGGCCAGCCCGTCGATGGACCGCAGGCTGTGGGAGCCGAAGTGCTGCCACTGGGGGAGGAAGGAGGCGAGCGCGGCGGGCTCCACCGGCTCCAGCTCCTGGCGGAGCGCGGCCAGCGAACGGCGGCGCAGTCGGCGCAGCACCGTGGCGTCGCACCACTCCTGGCCGATGCCCGCCGGGTGGAACTCGCCCTGGACGGTTCGGCCGGAGGCGGCGAGGCGTTGCAGGGCGCCGTCCGTGACGGCGGTGCCGAGCCCGAACCGCTCGGCGGCCCGGGCGGCGGTGAACGGGCCGTGCGTCCGGGCGAAGCGGGCGAGCAGGTCACCGAGGGGGTCCTTCACCGGCTCGGTGAACGCCTCGGGCACCCCGACCGGGAGCGCTGTGCCCAGGGCGTCGCGCAGCCGCCCGGCGTCCTCGATCGCCGCCCAGTGGTCGGCCCCGGCGATGCGGACCTGGATCGCCCGGCGGGTGGTCGACAGCTCTGCGGCCCAGGCCGGCTCGGCGCCCCGCTCGGCCAGCTCGGCATTGGTCAGGGGGCCCAGGACGCGCAGCAGATCCGCGACTCCTTCGACGTCCTTGATCCGGCGGTCCTCGGTGAGCCACTGGAGCTCCCGCTCCAGCTCCGTGAGGACCTCGGGGTCGAGCAGTTCGCGCAGCTCGGCCTGGCCCAGCAGCTCGGCCAGGAGGTGGGAGTCCAGGGAGAGTGCGGCGGCCCGCCGCTCGGCGAGCGGTGAGTCGCCCTCGTACAGGAACTGCGCGACGTAACCGAAAAGAAGGGAGCGGGCGAACGGCGAGGGCTCCTGGGTGGTGACCTCGACCAGCCGGACCCGGCGCGCCTCCAGGTCGCCCATCAGCTCGGTGAGCCCAGGGACGTCGAAGACGTCCTGGAGGCATTCGCGGACGGCCTCCAGGACGATCGGGAACGAACCGAACTCGGAGGCCACCTGGAGCAGCTGGGAGGCGCGCTGGCGCTGCTGCCAGAGCGGGGTGCGCTTGCCGGGGGAGCGCCGGGGGAGCAGCAGGGCGCGGGCGGCGCACTCGCGGAAGCGGGCGGCGAACAGCGCCGAGCCACCGACCTGGTCGGTGACGATCTGCTGCACCTCGCCCTGGTCGAAGACGACGTCGGTGGCACCGACCGGGGGCTGTTCGCTGTCGTACGAGAAGGGCTGCGGGGTCGGTTGGCCGGTCGCCGTGTCCGTGGCGGGCGGGGCGTCGAAGTCCAGCAGGTCCAGGCCCATCATGTCCGCGTCGGGGAGCCGCAGCACGATCCCGTCGTCGGCGTGCATGACCTGGGCGTCCATCCCGTACCGCTCACCGAGGCGGGCGGAGAGGGCGAGCGCCCAGGGGGCGTGCACCTGGGCACCGAAGGGGGAGTGCACGACGACCCGCCAGTCGCCCAGCTCGTCCCGGAACCGCTCGACCAGGATCGTCCGGTCGTCCGGGACATGGCCGCAGGCCCGGCGCTGCTCGTCCAGATAGGCCAGGATGTTGTCCGCCGCCCAGGCGTCCAGCCCGGCGGCGAGCAGCCGCAGCCGGGCGTCCTCCTCGGAGAGCCCGCCGATCTCCCGGAGGAACGCCCCCAGGGCGCGGCCCAGCTCCAGCGGACGGCCCAGCTGGTCGCCCTTCCAGAACGGCAGCCTTCCCGGAACGCCCGGGGCGGGGGAGACGAGGACCCGGTCCCGGGTGATGTCCTCGATCCGCCACGACGTCGTACCCAGGGTGAAGACATCGCCGACCCGGGACTCGTAGACCATCTCCTCGTCCAGCTCACCGACCCGGCCGCCGCCCTTCTTCGGGTCCGCGCCTGCGAGGAAGACCCCGAAGAGGCCCCGGTCGGGGATGGTGCCGCCCGAGGTGACGGCGAGCCGCTGCGCGCCGGGGCGGCCCGTGACCGTACCGCCGACGCGGTCCCACACGACCCGGGGGCGCAGCTCGGCGAAGGCGTCGGAGGGATAGCGTCCGGCGAGCATGTCGAGGACGGCCGTGAACGCCGAATCGGGGAGTGAGGCGAAGGGGGCGGCGCGGCGGACCAGGGCCAGCAGGTCGTCCGCCTGCCAGCTGTCCAGCGCCACCATGGCGACCAGCTGCTGGGCCAGGACGTCCAGCGGATTGGACGGGATGCGCAGCGCCTCGATCGCCCCGGTCCGCATCCGCTCGGTGACGACGGCCGCCTGCACCAGGTCGCCCCGGTACTTCGGGAAGACCACTCCGGTGGAGACCGCGCCCACCTGGTGCCCGGCCCGGCCCACCCGCTGGAGACCGGAGGCGACGGAGGGCGGGGACTCGACCTGGACCACCAGGTCGACCGCGCCCATGTCGATGCCGAGCTCCAGACTGGAGGTGGCCACCACGGCGGGTAGCCGCCCCGCCTTGAGGTCCTCCTCCACCTGGGCCCGCTGCTCCTTGGAGACCGAGCCGTGGTGGGCGCGGGCCAGCAGCGGGGGAGCGCCCTTGCCCGCGCCGGACTGGGCCATGATCTCGGCGGGGGCGTGCGCCTCCGGCAGGGCGGCGACTTCCGGCAGGTCGGGGGCGGGGTTGTCCGGGTCGAAGGCGGTGCCGGTGGCCCGTTCGTACGCGATCTCGTTCAGCCGGTTGCACAGGCGCTCCGCCAGCCGACGGGAGTTGGCGAAGACGATGGTGGAGCGGTGCGACTGGACGAGGTCGGCGATGCGCTCCTCGACATGCGGCCAGATCGACGGCTTCTCCGCCTGGGCGGCGTCCCCGTCGGTGGCTGGTGAACCGCCCAGCTCGCCCAGATCCTCGACCGGGACGACCACCGAGAGGTCGAACTCCTTGGTGGACGGCGGCTGGACGATCTCCACCTTGCGCTGCGGCGACAGGAAGCGGGCCACCTCGTCGACCGGCCGGACCGTCGCGGAGAGCCCGATCCGGCGGGCGGGCCGGGGCAGCAGCTCGTCCAGGCGCTCCAGGGAGAGCGCGAGATGGGCGCCGCGCTTCGTCCCGGCGACCGCGTGCACCTCGTCGAGGATCACCGTCTCGACGCCCGCGAGCGCGTCCCGGGCGGCGGACGTGAGCATCAGGAACAGCGACTCGGGCGTGGTGATCAGGATGTCCGGCGGCCGGGTCACCAGGGAGCGCCGCTCGGCGGGCGGGGTGTCCCCGGACCGGATGCCCACCCGCACCTCGGGCTCGGGCAGGCCGAGGCGCACCGACTCCTGTCGGATGCCGGTCAGCGGGGAGCGGAGGTTGCGCTCCACGTCGACGGCCAGTGCCTTCAGGGGGGACACGTACAGCACACGGCACCGCTTCTTCGCCTCGGCGGGCGGCGGACCGGCGGCCAGCCGGTCCAGCGAGGCGAGGAACGCGGCCAGCGTCTTGCCGGAACCGGTCGGCGCGACCACCAGGACATCGCTGCCCTCGCCGATGGCCCGCCAGGCACCCTCCTGCGCGGCGGTGGGCGCGCTGAAGGCACCGGCGAACCAGCTGCGGGTCGCGGGCGAGAAGGCGTCGAGAGCGGAGCCGGTCATGTCCCCCATCGTGCACCCCGCCACTGACAACGGCCCCCGACACCGCCCGGAGCCGCCCCCTCGCCTTGCGTCGAACCCGCCCCCTCGCTCCGCGTCGAACCACCCCCTCGCCCTGCGTCGCACGGCCGGGACCTGCGAGAATGTGGCCATGGCGGGAGCGGTTCGGGCGACGGAGTGGGCGCGGCACTGGACGTACGCGGAGCTGCCCGACCTCGATCTCCTGCGCGCCCGGTACGTCCGCCACACCTTTCCCCGGCACAGCCACGAGGGGTACGTGTTCGGCGCGGTCACCGGCGGTGTGGAGGACGTGGGGGTGCCGGGCGGCACGGTCCACGCGATACCCGGCACCGTCGTGATGATCAACCCGGAGGTGCCGCACACCGCCCGCCCCGGACGGCCCGAGGGCTGGGCGTACGACACGCTGTACCCCTCCGCCCAGGTGATCAACGCCATCGCGGCCGAGGTGACACCCCTGCGCGGCACGGTGGGCTTCGCCGAGACCCGGGTGACCGACCCGTACGCCGCCCGGCTGATCACCCAGGTCCACCGGGCCGCCGAGGAGGGCAACGCGCTGGCCGCCGACAGCCTGCTGCGGGTCCTGGTCGCCCGTCTCCTCGACCGGCACGGCAGCCCGCTGCCCAGCGTGGCGCCCCGGGCCGGGGGCGCGCGGGACGTGGAGCGGGCCCGTGCCGTGCTGGAGGGGCGGATGGCCGCGCCGCCCACGCTGGAGGCGCTCGCCGCCGAGCTGGGCACCAGCCCGTTCGCGTTGCTGAGGGCCTTCAAGAAGGAGTACGGGATGCCGCCCCACACCTGGCTCACCGACGCCCGGGTGCGGCGGGCCCGCCGGCTGCTCGACGCGGGCATCGCCCCCGCCGAGGCCGCGACCGCCGTCGGTTTCACCGATCAGCCGCACCTCAACCGGCACTTCACCCGGATCGTGGGGGTCCCGCCCGGCGCGTACCAGCGCGAGCGCGGCGTGCACCGGCGTGGGCGGCACGCGTCCTAGGTGCTGTTTGGGGTTCGGATCTTCGTGAGGCTCGCTGGTGGGGTGGGTGGAGCTGGTAGAACTCGGGTGTGGCGCGTTTCGATGTGACTGATGCCGAGTGGGAGTTGGTCGAGGAGTTTCTGCCGGTGGCGGCGACGGGTCCGCTGCCCAGGCGGGTGCGGGACCAGTTCAACGGCGTGTTGTGGAGGTTTCGTACCGGCTGCGGATGGCGTGATGTCCCGGAGCGTTACGGGTCCTGGTCGACGGTGTACTCGCGGTTCAACGCCTGGTCGAAGGGCGGGGTGTTCCAGGCGCTGATGGACGGCCTGATCGCCGAAGCGGCGGCGCGTGGACGGGTCGGGCTGGAGCTGGTCAGTGTGGATTCCACGATCGTGCGGGCCCATCACGAATCGGCCGGATTGGCGGTTGCCGGAGAGACCCTGGATGCCCTCGAACAGGCACTGACCGAGGAAAAGGGGGTTCCGCTGCCGGAGCAGGGACCGGTCCTGAGGGTGATGCGCCACAGGCCACACCCGGTGCGGGCGCCGAGGAGGAGACGAGCCGTGACCGTGCTGCGACCCGGTGGCGTCGGCGGGCACGGGCGAAGGCGGCAGGACTGGGCCGGTCCCGAGGCGGGCTGAGCAGCAAGGTCCATGCCGCGGTCGACTCGGCGGGGCTGCCGCTGGTGTTCGTCCTGACCCCTGGCCAGGCCGCGGACTGCCCGCAGTTCCAGGCGGTCCTCGACCGGATCCGGGTCCCCGGTCCCCGCGGCCGTCCGCGCACCCGGCCCGGTGCGGTGGCCGCCGACCGGGCCTACTCCTCAAGGGCCAACCGTGCCTACCTGCGCGGACGCGGGATCACCGCGGTCATCCCGGAGAAGACCGACCAGGCCGCAAACCGGCGGAGGAAGGGCTCGTTCGGCGGTCGACCCGTTGGCTTCGACCCGCACCGGTACCGGCAGCGCAACACCGTCGAGCGCTGCTTCCAGAAGATCAAGACCTGGCGCGGACTAGGTGAGGTCGACTCGGGGCGCCCTGCTGATGTTTCCACCAGTGGGTCTCCCCGAGCCGCCTCCCGAACCCGGCGTGCCCGTCTCCGGGCACCGGG
>NZ_JBHYVE010000052.1:0-27948 GCF_042750035.1 Streptomyces sp. NPDC059452 | reverse complement strand
GTGGGGGTTGGGTGGTGGTGTCCGGGGTGCCCCGCGGGCCTCGTGGGCTCGGCCACCAGCCCCCGCGGCGGGCGGGCGGCCGGGGCGGGGGGCGGCGGCTGGTGCTCGCGGGGCCCCCCCCCCGCGGCGCTGTGTTCAGCGGTACGGCTGGTCGGCAGTGTGATGCGGCGGCCCGTGGACCGGCCCGCCGGGACGGCCCGGGGGTCAGCCCGCCGGGACGACCTCCACGGCCGCCAGGTTCTTCTTGCCCCGGCGCAGCACCAGCCAGCGCCCGTGCAGCAGCTCCCCGGCGTCCGGCGCGGCCTCGCCGTCGGCGACCTTCACGTTGTTCACGTACGCGCCGCCCTCCTTGACCGTACGGCGGGCCCCCGACTTGCTCGGTGCGAGACCGACCTCGACCAGCAGGTCCACCAGCGGAGCCAGCTCGGCGACTCGGGCGTGCGGCACCTCGGAGAGGGCCGCGCTCAGCGTCGCCTCGTCCAGCTCGGCCAGATCGCCCTGGCCGAACAGCGCCTTCGACGCGGCGATGACGGCGGCGCACTGCTCCCCCCCGTGCACCAGCGTGGTCAGCTCCTCGGCCAGCGCCCGCTGTGCCGAACGGGCCTGCGGCCGCTCCTCGGTCAGCTTCTCCAGCTCCTCCAGCTCCGCACGGCTCTTGAAGCTGAGGATGCGCAGGTAGCGGGAGATGTCCCGGTCGTCCACGTTCAGCCAGAACTGGTAGAACGCGTACGGCGTGGTCATCTCCGGGTCCAGCCAGACGGCACCGCTCTCGGACTTGCCGAACTTGGTCCCGTCCGCCTTCACCATCAGCGGCGTCGCCAGCGCGTGCACGGTGGCACCCGGCTCCAGCCGGTGGATCAGGTCGATGCCCGCGGTGAGGTTGCCCCACTGGTCGCTGCCGCCCTGCTGGAGGACACAGCCGTAGCGGCGGTACAGCTCCAGGAAGTCCATCCCCTGGAGCAGCTGGTAGCTGAACTCCGTGTAGCTGATGCCCTCCTGCGACTCCAGCCGGCGCGCGACCGAGTCCTTGGTCAGCATCTTGTTGACCCGGAAGTGCTTGCCGATGTCCCGCAGGAACTCGATCGCGGACATCCCCGCGGTCCAGTCCAGGTTGTTGACCATCGTCGCCGCGTTCGGGCCCTCGAAGGTGAGGAAGGGCTCGATCTGCTCCCGCAGCCGCTGCACCCAGGCCGCGACCGTCTCCGGGTCGTTCAGCGTGCGCTCGGCGGTCGGGCGCGGGTCACCGATCTGACCGGTGGCCCCGCCGACCAGGGCGAGCGGACGGTGCCCCGCCAGCTGGAGTCGGCGCACGGTGAGGACCTGCACGAGGTGCCCCACGTGCAGGCTCGCCGCCGTCGGGTCGAAGCCGCAATAGAAGGTGACGGGACCGTCCGCGAGAGCCTTGCGCAATGCGTCCTCGTCAGTGGACTGGGCGAACAGCCCGCGCCACTTCAGCTCGTCGACGATGTCCGTCACGGTTCCGGTGCTCCTTGCGTTACGTAGGGATGTACGGGTCAGTCTAGGCGGGTCACACCCCCTGGCTGACCGAGCTCATGTTGAAGTCGGGGACGCGCAGCGCGGGCATCGCGGCCCGGGTGAACCAGTCGCCCCACTCGCGCGGCAGCGTCTTCTCCGTACGCCCCGCCTCCGACGCCCGCGACAGCAGGTCCACCGGCGACTCGTTGAACCGGAAGTTGTTCACCTCGCCGACCACCTCGCCGTCCTCCACCAGATAGACGCCGTCCCGGGTCAGCCCGGTCAGCAGCAGCGTCGCCGGGTCCACCTCCCGGATGTACCAGAGGCAGGTCAGCAGCAGCGCCCGCCCGGTCGTCGCGGCCACCATCTCCTCCAGCGACCGCTCACCGCCCCCGTCCAGCACCAGGTTGTCGATGGCCGGGGCGACCGGCAGCCCGGTGAGGCCCGCGGTGTGCCGGGTCGTCGTCAGCCGCTCCAGCTTCCCCTCCCGCACCCAGTCCGTCGGCGTGAGCGGCAGCCCGTTGTCGAAGACGGACCCGCTGTCGCCGGAGGAGTGGGCGATCACGAAGGGCGCGGACTCCAGACCGGGCGCGTGCGGGTCGCTGCGCAGGGTGAGGGGGAGCGGCGCCAGCGTCTCGCCGAGCCGCGTGCCGCCGCCCGGCTTGGAGAACACCGTCCGTCCCTCGACCGCGTCCCGTGCGGTGGACGACCAGAGCTGGTAGATCAGCAGGTCCGCGACGGCGGTCGGCGGCAGCAGCGTCTCGTACCGCCCGGCGGGCAGCTCGATCCGCCGCTCCGCCCACCGCAGCCGCTGCGCCAGCTCCGCGTCCAGGGCCGCCGGGTCGACGTCCTTGAAGTCCCGCGTCGCCCGGCCCGCCCACGCGGAACGGGTCCGGTCCGGGGACTTGGCGTTCAGCTCCAGCGTCCCGGTCGGCTGGTCGTGGCGCAGCCGCAGCCCCGTCGACGTACCCAGGTAGGTGGAGGTCAGTTCGTGGTTGGCGAACCCGTACAGCTCACGGCCGCCGGAGCGGGCCCGCGCGAAGGCGTCACCGAGCGCCGGGGCGAAGTCCGCGAAGACCTCGGAACCCGTCTCGGCGGGCGCGTCCGTGAAGTCGGGCGATGAGGGCACCCCGCTCACCAGCGGCTGTGCGTCCTCGGCGGGACCGGCACCCCGGGCGGCGGCCTCGGCGGCCCGTACCAGCGGCTCCAGGTCGTCCGTCGTCACGGCGGACCGGGACACGACACCGGACGCCGCGCCTTCGGCCCCGTCCACGGTCGCGATGACGGTGAGCGTCCGCCCCCGGGTCACCCCGTTGGTGGTGAGCGCGTTGCCCGCCCAGCGCAGATTGGCGGAGGAGTGCTCGTCGGCGATGACCACCAGACCGTCCGTGGTGGACAGCTCCAGGGCCCGCTCGACGATCTCGTACGGCTTGCTGACGCGGCTCATCGTCCGGCCTCCTGCGTCGTGTTGAGGATGTTGACGCCCCGGAAGAGGGCGGAGGGGCAGCCGTGGGAGACCGCCGCGACCTGGCCCGGCTGGGCCTTGCCGCAGTTGAACGCGCCGCCCAGGACGTACGTCTGGGGGCCGCCGACCTTCTCCATCGAGCCCCAGAAGTCCGTCGTCGTCGCCTGGTACGCCACATCGCGCAGCTGCCCGGCCAGCCTGCCGTTCTCGATCCGGAAGAACCGCTGCCCGGTGAACTGGAAGTTGTAGCGCTGCATGTCGATCGACCAGGACCGGTCGCCGACCACGTAGATCCCGCGCTCGACCCCGCCGATCAGGTCCTCCGTCGACAGCCCGCCCGGGTCCGGCTGCAACGACACGTTCGCCATGCGCTGTACGGGAACGTGGCCCGGGGAGTCCGCGAACGCGCAGCCGTTGGAGCGGCCGAGCCCCGTGAGCTTGGCGATCCGGCGGTCCAGCTGGTAGCCGACGAGGGTGCCGTCCTTGACCAGGTCCCAGGACTGCGCCTCGACGCCCTCGTCGTCGTACCCGATGGTCGCGAGGCCGTGTTCGGCGGTGCGGTCTCCGGTCACGTTCATGATCGGGGAGCCGTACGTCAACTTGCCCAGCTGGTCGAAGGTGGCGAACGACGTGCCCGCGTACGCCGCCTCGTAACCGAGCGCCCGGTCCAGCTCGGTGGCGTGGCCGATCGACTCGTGGATGGTCAGCCAGAGGTTGGAGGGGTCGACGACCAGGTCGTACGTCCCCGCCTCGACGCTCGGCGCCCGCATCTTCTCCGCGAGCAGCCCGGGGATCTGCTCCAGCTCGGCGTCCCAGTCCCAGCCGGTGCCGGTCAGATACTCCCAGCCGCGCCCGGCCGGCGGTGCGATCGTGCGCATCGAGTCGAACTCACCGGTCGCGCCGTCCACCGCCACGGCCGTGAACTGCGGCTGGATGCGCACCCGCTGCTGGGTGGTGACCGTGCCCGCCGTGTCCGCGTAGAACTTGTTCTCGTGAACGGCCATCAGGGAGGCGTCCACATGCGCCACCCCGTCCGCGCGCAGCAGCCGCCCGCTCCACTCGGCGAGCAGCGCCGCCTTCTCCTCGTCCGGTACGGAGAAGGGGTCGACGTCGTACGCCGAGACCCAGGTCCGCTCGCCGTGCACCGGCTCGTCCGCCAGCTCCACCCGCTCGTCGGACCCCGCCGCCGCGATCACCTTCGCCGACAGCTTGGCCATCGCCACGGCCTGCGAGGCCACCTTCGCGGCCGCGTCCATCGTCAGGTCGACGCCCGACGCGAACCCCCAGGACCCGCCGTGCACCACCCGCACCGCGTACCCCAGGTCCGTACTGTCCGAAGCACCGGCGGGCCGCGCGTCCCGCAGCCGCCAGGAGGCACTGCGCACCCGCTCCAGCCGGAAGTCGGCGTGCGTGGCGCCCAACGCCCGCGCCCGCGCGAGCGCCGCGTCGGCCAGCGCGCGCGACGGCAGGGCCAGGAATGACTGATCTACCTCGTGGGGCACAGGGAGTTCCCTTCTCGATACACGACGGCAGTGAACCACGCCGGAGGGTGCGGGCACCGGGGGATAACACGGACACCTGTGCCCGACACGCACCGGCGCGGACTGTAGGAACCCAACAGCACCCCGGACAAGCCACTGTCAGGGCTCGATTCTCCGATCCGAGCACGGTACCGATAGGTTTTCGACGTACCAGACTGCCAGGCACCACGCACCACACCGCCAAGGAAAGAGTGATCCGTTGAGCCGCTCGGTTCTCGTCACCGGAGGAAACCGGGGCATCGGCCTCGCCATCGCCCGCGCCTTCGCCGACAACGGCGACCAGGTCGCGATCACCTACCGCTCCGGCGAGCCGCCCCGGGCCCTCACCGAGGCGGGTGTCCTCGCGGTCCGCTGCGACATCACCGACGCCGAGCAGGTGGAGCAGGCCTACAAGGAGATCGAAGAGAAGCACGGTCCCGTGGAGGTGCTGGTCGCCAACGCCGGTATCACCAAGGACCAGTTGCTGATGCGGATGTCCGAGGAGGACTTCACCTCCGTCGTCGACACCAACCTCAACGGCGCCTTCCGGGTCGTCAGGCGCGCCAACCGCGGCATGCTGCGCGCCAAGAAGGGCCGCGTCGTCCTGATCTCCTCCGTCGTCGGCCTCCTCGGCTCGGCGGGCCAGGCGAACTACGCCGCCTCCAAGGCCGGTCTGGTCGGGTTCGCCCGGTCGCTGGCCCGTGAGCTGGGCTCGCGGAACATCACCTTCAACGTCGTCGCCCCCGGTTTTGTCGACACCGACATGACCCAGGCGCTCACCGAGGAGCAGCGCGAGAGCATCGTGTCCAAGGTGCCGCTGGGCCGCTACGCGCGGCCCGAGGAGATCGCCGCCACCGTGCGCTTCCTCACCTCCGACGACGCGTCGTACATCACTGGAGCCGTCATCCCCGTTGACGGCGGATTGGGCATGGGTCACTGATCACCATGAGCGGAATTCTCGACGGCAAGCGCATCCTCATCACCGGGGTGCTGATGGAGTCGTCCATCGCGTTCCACGCCGCGAAGGTGGCCCAGGAGCAGGGTGCCGAGGTCATCCTCACGGCCTTCCCCCGTCCCACCCTGACCGAGCGCATCGCCAAGAAGCTGCCGAAGCCGGCCAAGGTCATCGAGCTGGACGTGACCAACCAGGAGCATCTGGACCGGCTGGCAGGCCTGGTGCGCGAGGAGCTCGGCTCGCTGGACGGCGTCGTCCACTCCATCGGCTTCGCGCCGCAGGACGCGCTCGGCGGCAACTTCCTCAACACGCCGTTCGAGTCCGTCGCCACCGCGATGCACGTCTCGGCGTTCTCGCTGAAGTCGCTGGCCATGGCCTGCAAGCCGCTGATGAGCGAGGGCGGCTCGATCGTCGGCCTCACCTTCGACGCCCAGTACGCCTGGCCGCAGTACGACTGGATGGGCCCGGCCAAGGCCGCGCTGGAGGCCACCTCCCGCTACCTCGCCCGTGACCTGGGCAAGGACGGGCTGCGCTGCAACCTGATCTCCGCCGGACCGCTCCGCTCCATGGCCGCCAAGTCCATCCCGGGCTTCGAGGAGCTGGCCGACGTCTGGAACACCCGCGCTCCGCTGGCCTGGGACATGAACGACCCGGAGCCGGCCGGCCGCAGCATCGTCGCCCTGCTCTCCGACTTCTTCCCGCGTACGACGGGCGAGATCATCCACGTCGACAGCGGCGTGCACATGATGGGCGCCTGACCCGCGTACCACCCCTGCTGAACGGCCCCCGGCCGCGTACCCCTCCCGGTTCTTCCGGGCGGTACGCGGCCGGGGGCCGTTACCGTGTGCGCTCGCTCCGGTCGAAAAGTCGGCCGATCCACCGCAGAATGTGGAGGAACCGGACTTCTGGTCAGGCTGCGGGAGGGAGATCGCTGTGCGCCCCACGCGTCGCCGAACCCGTCTCCTGCTGGCCGCGTCGGTGGCCGCCGCCGCACTCGCCGTACCCCTGGGGGTCCACGCCGCCAGTGGCGCCGACTCCGGTACGCGGGCGGAGCCCCCGAAGCCCGAACCGGCCGGCTCCGAGTGCCGTACGACGATCGAGGGCTCCCGGGTCGTCGCGTACTGCTACAACCCCTACCCCTCCACCGACCTGGTCCGGCTCCACACCGAGTGCGCCCGCTGGTGGGACGTGGACGCGGACGGCGCCACGGTCGCGGTGGCGCCGGGGCGGACCGTACGGCTGGAGGACCGCTGCTGGAAGGAGATCGCGACGGCCTGGGTCAGCCACCGGCCGGCGCCGGTCTGAAGGTGTCCGGGTGAGGTGCTACACCCGGTCCGCCAGGCAGTTCAGCGCGTGGCTCGCCGCCTCGGCCGCCGCCGTCTCCGCGTCCCCGGCCCGGATCGCCTCCACCAGTCGCGCGTGATCCATATGGTTCTCGGGGCGCAGCTCAGGGCCCACGTCACCGCGCAGATAATCACGCAGCAGATCGCCCAGGTCCGCGTAGAGCTCGGTCAGGACGTCGTTGTGCGAGGCCGCGACCACCGCCAGGTGCAGCGTCGCGTCGGCCGCGACGAACGCCTCCGCGTCCCCCGAGGTCCAGGCCTCCTCCCGGCGCGCCATCAGGGTGTCGAGCTGCCGCAGATCGCGCTCGGTGCGCCGTACGGCGGCCAGCCGGGCGGCCGAGGACTCCAGCGTCGAGCGCAGCTCCGCGATGTGGCGCGGGTCGGCGGCGGCGAAGCGGCGGTGCATCACCCCGGCCAGCTCGCTCGTGGCGATCACATAGGTGCCCGAGCCCTGCCGGATGTCCAGCAACCCGTTGTGCGCCAGGGCCCGCACCGCCTCGCGCACGGTGTTACGGGCCACGCCGAGCTGCTCGACCAGCTCCGGCTCGGTCGGAATCCGTGAGCCGACCGGCCACTCGCCCGAGGTGATCTGGTTCCGCAGTTGCGCGATCACCTGGTCGGCGAGTGCCGAACGCCGTGGAGACGTCAGCGCCATGGTGCTCCTTGCTCGTGAGCCGTGAGGTCGGGTTCCGGGGGATTCTCCCAGGGCAGCCGGGGGAAGCGGGGGACCGGACGGACCGGGGTTTCCGGAGGCTCCGGAGGATTGGACAATCAATCATCCCATGATTCTATGATGGCCTCATGCCGGACGACGAGACCCAGACCCTGAACCGCGGCGGCGCCGCGCGCACCCCCGCCGGCCCTCCGCCCCCGCAGCTCCCCTCCACGGCCGGAGCCCCCGCCCCCTGGCTGCTGCGGCTGATCGCCGTCGGGCTCGTCCTGGCCGCCCTCAACCTCCGCCCCGCCATCACCAGCCTCGGCGCCCTCCTCGAAGAGGTCCGCGAGGGGCTGCACATGAGCGGCAGCGTGGCGGGCGTGCTGACCTCCGTACCGCCGCTCTGCTTCGCGGTCTTCGGGGTCATGGCCCCCCGCCTCGCCCGCCGCTTCGGCGCGGGCGCCGTCGTCTGCGCGGGCATGGCCGCCATCGCGACGGGCCTGGTGATCCGCCCGTACATCGGCTCCACCGCCGGGTTCCTGGCCGCCAGCGCCCTGGCCCTGATGGGCATCGCCGTCAGCAACATCCTGATGCCGGTGATCGTCAAGCGCTGGTTCCCCGACCGCGTCGGCACCATGACCGGCCTCTACTCCATGGCCCTGGCCCTCGGCACGGCCCTCGCCGCCGCCGTCACCGTGCCGCTGACCGGCGCGATGGGCGGGAACTGGCAGTCCGGGCTCGCCGTCTGGGCCGGGCTCGCCGCGCTCGCGGTGCTGCCCTGGATCGTCCTCGTACGGGACCGCACCCCGGCCCCCGGACAGCGCCTGCCCGGACAGCCCGCGCCTGGACAGCCCGCGCCCGGTCGTACCGAGGCCGGTCGGGCCGCACGCGGTAAGGGCACGGCTGCCGGTCGGGCGGCTGCCCACCCCGCCGACGCCCCGGCGCTCCGGATCACCCGGAGCCGGACCGCGTGGGCGCTCGCCTGCTTCTTCGGGCTCCAGGCGACCGCCGCGTACATCACCATGGGCTGGATGCCGCAGATCTTCCGCGACGCCGGGGTCCCGGCCGGTACGGCGGGTGTCCTGCTCGCGGTCACCATGGCGATGGGCGTCCCGCTCGCCTTCGTCATCCCCCGGGTCGCCGGCCGGCTCAAGCAGCAGGGCCCCATCGTCATCGTCCTCGGACTGTGCGGCCTGATCGGCTACACGGGCCTCTACCTGGCCCCGGCCGCCGGTGCGTGGGCCTGGGCGCTGCTGCTCGGCGTCGCCAACTGCGCCTTCCCGCTCGCCCTCACCATGATCGGGATGCGGTCGCGGACCGGGGCGGGCGTGGTCCGGCTCTCCGCCTTCGCCCAGTCCACCGGCTATCTGCTCTCGATCCCGGGGCCGCTGCTCGTCGGCGTGCTCTACCAGCACAGCGGCGGCTGGGGACTGCCGATCGCCCTGATGGCGGGGCTGATGATCCCGCAGATGGCGGCCGGGGTGCTGGCGGGGCGGGCCCGGACGATCGAGGACGAGTGCTGAGATGCGAGACTGGTCCCATGCCAGTGCTCGATCCGCATCCCCAGAACGGTCAGAAGAAGCTCCTCCTCGTCTTCGGAGCGATGCTCGTCGTCACGGTGGTCATCGGTGTGATCGCCGCGATCGCCTCCCCCTGACGCCTGCCGCCCCCGTGGATGGTGGGGTCTGCACCACCATCCCCTAGGGGGCCAGGGTCAGGGTGAAGTGGGTGGATCACCGGATGGGCCCGGCCCGGCTCCTTCCGTAGGTTTTTCGGTAACGAACCGAACACCCCACGGAGGCGGACATGCCGGTCCCTGCGCACCCCAGGTCCCACCGCCCGGCCGCCAACCGCGTGGAGATACGGCTGCCCTGGTGGGCCGTGGCGCTTCCGGCCGTCGCGTTCGCCGCTCTGCTGATCATGATCATGAGCCCGGGGCAGGCACAGGCCGCCACCGTCGACCCCGCACTCGGACAGCTGATCGAGCGCACGCTCCACCTGCTCGCCCACTGAGCACGCACCATGACGAACACACCCCGCACACCCTGGACCAGCGCGTCAACCTTCCGGATGAGCCCGTCAACACCCTGCGCCCGAGGCCGCGTTTCATGCGAAGCTGAGGTGTATGAGCGTCGAGACACCTCGCAGGATCGTCCTTCTCAGGCATGCCAAGGCGGAATGGTCGCAGTCCTCCGACCATGAGCGCCCGCTGGCCGAGCGCGGTCGCAAGGACGCGCCCGTGGCCGGCCGCAGGCTCGCCGACTCCGGCATCGACTTCGACCTGGCCCTGTGCTCCAGCGCCGTCAGGACGCGGGAGACCTGGAAGCTGGCGGTCCACGAATTCGCCCAGCGCCCCAGGACCGTCTACGAGGAGAGGCTGTACGAGGCCTCCCTCGGCGAACTGATCGCCCTCTTCAACGAGACCCCGGACGAGGTCCGCAACCTCCTGGTCATCGGCCACAACCCGGGGATGCACGGGGCCGCCGACGCCCTCTCCGGCTCGGCCGAGGGCGACACCCTGGCCCGGATGACCCGGGACGGCTTCCCGACGGCGTCGTACGCGGTGGTGGAGTTCCCCGGCTCCTGGAAGAGCGTGGAGCACGGGGCGGGCCGGCTCACCGAGTACTGGACGCCGAACGACTGAGCGCCCGGCTCCCGCTGACCACGTGAACGCGCAGGGCCCCGGCACCTCTCCTCGGATTCCAGGAGTAGCGCCGGGGCCCTCTTCCGTACGCCCCCGAAAGCGCCGGCAGCCGTATGCGTGCGCCCCCGGAACCGGCAGGCGTACGGGCGGGGTGTCAGTCGACGAGGCCGTCCGCTGCCTCGACCTCTTCGCGGGTGATGCCGAGCAGATAGAGCACGGTGTCCAGGAACGGCACGTTCACCGCGGTGTGCGCCGCCTCGCGGACCACGGGCTTGGCGTTGAAGGCGACCCCGAGCCCCGCCGTGTTCAGCATGTCGAGGTCGTTCGCCCCGTCCCCGATGGCCACCGTCTGCGCGAGCGGTACCCCCGCCTGCTCGGCGAAGCTCCGCAGCAGCCGGGCCTTGCCCGCCCGGTCCACCACATCGCCGACGACCCGCCCGGTGAGCTTGCCGTCCACCACCTCCAGGGTGTTGGCGGAGGCGAAATCGAGGCCGAGGCGCTCCTTCAGGTCGTCCGTGACCTGGGTGAACCCGCCCGAGACGACGCCCACCTGGTACCCGAGGCGCTTCAGCGTACGGATCAGGGTGCGGGCACCGGGCGTGAGCCGCACCTCGGCGCGGACCTTGTCCACCACCGAGGCGTCCAGCCCCGCCAGCAGCGCGACCCGGGCGTGCAGCGACTGCTCGAAGTCCAGCTCGCCGCGCATCGCCTGCTCGGTGACCTCGGCGACCTTGTCCTCACAGCCCGCGTGGGCCGCGAAGAGCTCGATCACCTCGTCCTGGATGAGCGTGGAGTCCACGTCCATGACGACCAGGCGCTGCGCCCGGCGGCTCAGCCCGGCCGAGACCACCGCGACGTCCACGCCGATCTCCGCGGCCCCGGTCACCAGCGCGGTCCGCAGCTCCTCGGTCCCGGTCCCCGACACCGCGAACTCGACGGCCGTCACCGGGTACTTCGCCAGCCGGAAAATGCGGTCGATGTTCCCGCCGGTCGAGGTGATCCTGGCCGCTATGGCGGCGGTCGACTCCGCGGTGAGCGGGTGCCCCAGCACGGTCACATGGGAACGGCCGTACCCGCGCGGCCGGTTGTCACCGATGCCCGAGATGATCTCGGCCTGGAGCTTCAGGGAGTCGGCCCAGCTGTGCACGGTCGCCCGCAGATCGCCCTCGGTCGTCCCGCCCGCGGTGGGCGAGGTGACCAGGGCGCAGAGCACGATCCGGCCCCGGGTGACGACCTGCTCGATGTCCACGACGTCGACGGAGTACGCGGCGAGGGTGTCGAACAGTCCGGCGGTGATGCCGGGGCGGTCCTTGCCGAAGATCTTGACGAGCAGGGTGGGTGTGTCGTCCACGAGGGGAGGGGTGCCGTCCACGAGAGGAGGGGACGCGTCGCTGTCCCGGGCGGGCTCGCCGCCGTCCCGACGGGGATCGGGGAGCTCGGGGGAGGAGGGAGACTGAGGTGGCTGAGATGCGCTCATGGTGTTCCCACCGTATCGGTCCCGGGGCCGCGTCCGGCCGCCCGTCCCGAGTGCCGGACGGAAGGAACGGGGCTTTCCGCCCGGTGTCCCCTTTGTGCCGGGATCGCACCGCTTCTCCGCTTCGCGGCCCGTCTTCACCGGCCCGACTTTCGGATAAGGGACTGGTCCTGGAATAGTTCCCCACGATGTTCAGCATCCCTAGACTCCCTGCGACGGGGGTAACTCGGGGGACAACTAGTGGGGCGCGGAGTGCCGGAACTCGTACTGGAATTGAATGGCAGCACCTGGACGCTCGATCCGTCCAGGCCGTACACCCTCGGACGTGATCCGCAGGGGGACCTGACGATCGACGACGCCAGAGTCTCGTGGCGGCACGCCACGATCAGCTGGGACGGCCGGAGTTGGTCCATCGAGGACCACGGCTCCACCAACGGCACCTATCTCCAGGGCCGACGGATCCAGCGGGTGGAGGTCGGGCCCGGCGTCGCCGTGCACCTGGGCAACGCCACCGACGGCCCGCGGCTGAATTTCGCCGGTGCCGCCGGCGCGGGCGCCCATGGCGGTCAGCCCGCCGCCCACCAGGCCCCCGCGCACCACCAGCCTCAGCAGCCGCATCAGCAGCACGCGCAGGCGGCCGGCGCCTGGTCCGGCCAGCAGGCACCCGCCCAGCACCAGCCGCCCGCCCACCAGGCGCAGCAGCAGGCCCAGCATCAGGCACCCGCCCACCAGGCGCAGCAGCACCAGGCCCCGCCCCAGCAGGCGTGGCCGCAGCAGTCGCCGGAGCCCCAGCAGCAGGGCCCGTACCAGCAGGTTCCGCACCAGCAGGGTTCGGCGCAGCCGGCCGCCCCGGTCCACGGCGGCGCGGCGGGGGCGCCGCCGGTCTACGGCGACCGCAGCCCGACCACGTTCCACCAGCTCTCGCTCGGCCGGGTCATGCGTATCGGCCGTGCGCTGGAGAACGAGCTGGTCGTCTCCGACCTCCAGGTCTCCCGGAACCACGCCGAGTTCCACGCGACGCCCGACGGCCGGTTCGAGATCCGCGACCTCGGCTCGCACAACGGCACCTACGTCAACGGTCTGCCGCTCCAGAAGTCCGGCTCGGCGCTCATCGGCCCGAACGACATCGTCGGCGTCGGCCACTCCACGTTCCGCCTGGTCGGCGACCGGCTGGAAGAGTTCGTCGACACCGGCCAGGTCTCCTTCTCCGCCCGCCACCTCACGGTGACGGTCGACGGCGGAAAGCAGATCCTCCGGGACGTCTCCTTCGGCGTCCCGGAGAAGTCGCTGGTCGCGGTCATCGGCCCCTCCGGCTCCGGAAAGTCCACCCTGCTCAAGGCGCTCACCGGCTACCGGCCCGCCAACGAGGGTGACGTCCTCTACGACAACCGGAACCTGTACAAGCAGTTCGCCGAGCTGCGTCAGCGCATCGGTCTGGTCCCGCAGGACGACATCCTGCACAAGGAGCTGACCGTCGCCAAGGCCCTCAAGTACGCGGCCAGGCTCCGCTTCCCCGCCGACACCACCGAGGCCGAGCGCCAGGCCCGGATCACCGAGGTCCTCGCCGAGCTCAAGCTCGACATCCACAAGGACAAGAGGATCACCTCGCTCTCCGGCGGCCAGCGCAAGCGGGTCTCGGTCGCCCTGGAGCTGCTGACCAAGCCGTCGCTGATCTTCCTGGACGAGCCGACCTCCGGCCTCGACCCGGGCATGGACCGCGATGTCATGAAGCTGCTGCGTGACCTCGCCGACGACGGCCGTACGGTGCTCGTCGTCACGCACTCCGTGGCCGAGCTGGCCATCTGCGACAAGCTGCTCGTGATGGCGCCCGGCGGCGCCGTCGCGTACTTCGGTCCGCCGGAGGAGGCGCTGAACTTCTTCGGCTACAGCACCTGGGCCGATGTCTTCTCGGCCTTCGAGAACTACCGCGACTACGACTGGGCGGGCCGCTGGCGCGGTTCGCAGCACTACCAGATGTACGCCGCCGACATCGACGCCGTCGCCGCGCAGTCCGTGCACATGCCGCCGCCCCAGCAGATGCGGCCCCCCAAGCAGCAGAGCTGGGGCACGCAGCTGTGGACCCTGGTGCGCAGGTACACCTCCGTCATCGCCTCCGACAAGGCCTTCCTCGGCCTGATGGTGGCGCTGCCCGCGGTGATCGGTGTGCTGGCCGCGGTCATCCCGGCGGACTTCGGGCTGGCGCCGCCCACCCCGCCGACCCAGTTCAACGGGAAAGCCGGAATGATCCTGCTGATCCTCGCGGTCGGCATCTGCCTGGCCGGGTCGGCCAGCTCCGTACGAGAACTGATCAAGGAACGCGTCATCTACGAACGGGAACGGGCCACCGGCCTCTCCCGCTCGGCCTATCTGGTCTCCAAGGTGATCGTGCTCGGCGTGATCACCGCCTTCCAGAGCGTCATCCTCTGCGGGATCTGCTTCGCCGCCCGTGACCTGCCGGCCGAGGGGCTGTTCCTGCCTCCGGCCGTCGAGATCTGCATCTCCATCGTGGTGCTCGGCCTCGCCTCGATGATGTTCGGGCTGATGATCTCCGCGCTGGTCAAGACCTCCGAGATGACCATGCCCCTCCTGGTCATGTTCGCGATCGTCCAGCTCGTCTTCACCGGAGTCCTCTTCCAGGTGTACGGGACGCCCGTCCTGGAGCAGTTCACCTGGCTGATGCCGTCCCGCTGGGGCGTGGCCGCGGCCGGCACCACGCTGGACCTGGCCCACCTGATGCCGCCGTGGGACCCGAAGAACCCGACCGACCTCGACCCCCTGTGGGAGGCCACGGCGACCCAGTGGGGGATCAACATCTCCGTCCTGCTGGTGATCGCCGTCATCTGCGGTGTCGCGGTCGCCCGGCTGCTGCGCCGCCACGAGCCCGAGGTCATGCGCAAGTAACGGGCCGTGTACGGAGGCCGAGTACGGAAACGACGCCGAGGCCGGCACCCCACGGGGTGCCGGCCTCCGGCATATCTACGGCTGGGCTCAGTACGCGCTGTAGACGTTGTCCATCGAGCCGTAGCGGTCGGCCGCGTAGTTGCAGGCGGCGACGATGTTGGCGACCGGGTCGTACAGGTCCTTCTTGGTGCCCTTGACGTGGTACCGGTCGAAGGTCGGCTGGATCACCTGGAGCAGGCCCTTGGAGGGGACGCCGTTGCGGGCGTTGATGTCCCAGTTGTTGATCGCCCAGCGGTTGCCGCTGGACTCCCGGATGATGTTGCGGTGGATGCCCTCGTAGGAGCCGGGGATGCCTTCCTTCTTCATGATCGACATCGCCTCGCGGATCCAGCCGTCCAGGTTGTTGGCGTAGACGGGCTTGCGCGCGGTGGAGCGGCTGGCGGCCTCGGACTCGCGCTTCTTCGCGTCGGCCTTCGCCTTGGCGGCCTTCTCGGCCTTGTCCTTCGCGTCGGCGGCGGCCTTGGCCTTCGCCGCCTTCGCCTTGGTCTCGGCGGCGGCCTTCGCCTTCGCGGCGTCGGCGGCCTTCACCAGCTGCTCGGCGGTGGAGTGCTTCTCGATGAGGCTGTCCTGCACGGCCTTGGTCTGGGCGGAGCCCGCTCCGGTGAACGCCACGGGTGCGGCGGCGCCCGCTGCCTGCGGGGCAATCTCGGCCTCGGCGTTCGACGGGACGAGAGAGAAGGTCAGGGAGGCGACGGCCAGGGCCGACACACCGGCCACGGAGATCTTCTGGACCTTGTTCAGACGACGGAGACGGCTGGGAATGCGAGTCGCAGACATGTAGGGCTACCTCTTCGAATGCTCAGGTGTCCTCACGGAGGACGAGACCGGAGGCGGTGATGCGCACCTCCGTCGGGGACGAGAGCAATTCTTAGCGGCAGCAAAATGCCGTGGCAAAGGTGTGACGTACGAAGCTGGGTAGTGGAACAGGGTCCTGTTCGTCCGAAATGACCCCCGCTCACGCCTACCCAAATCGCCATTTTAGGTCCACTAGGTACGTTCGTAAGTGACGTGGGCCCTATGCCCGGGCTCACATCGGTGACGTAACAGGCTCACCGCTCGTTGCTTGAGCAATCCGGAGCGTTACGTTCCTCGTTCGGCAGGATGAGGTGGACGTCCCCGAACTCGTGCCAGAGGTAGCGCCGTTCCACCGCCGCCTCGTACCCGCGCCGCAGCGCCTCGCGGCCCGCCACCGCCTCCAGCATCAGCAGGTGCGAGGCCGCCGGCTCGTGCAGCCCGGTCAGCAGCCCGTCCACCACCCGCACCCCCCGGTGCGGCGTCACCACCAGATCGGTCCAGCCCGTGACCGGCCGCACCACCCCGTCCGCGTCCGCCGCCGACTCCAGGGCCCGCACCGCCGTCGTACCGACCGCGACCACCCGGCCGCCCGCCGCCCGCGCCGCGTTCACCAGCCACGCCGTCGTGGCCGGCACCGAGAACCGCTCCGGGTACGGCGGCTCGTGCGCCTCCGCCGACGCCACCCCCGTATCCAGCGACAGCGGGGCGAACTGCACCCCGCGGCTCACCAGCTCCGCCACCAGCGCGGCCGTGAAGGGCCGGGCCGCGCTCGGCATCTCGGCCGAACCGCGCCCGTCGGGCGCCGGGACCGCGAACACCGTCTGATACGCGGACAGCGGCTGATCCCGCTCCGTGTACGCGTACCGGATCGGCCGCCCGTACCGCCGCAACAGCTCCGGTACGTCCCGGCCCACCCGCGCCCACCACAGCCGCGCCCCCACCACGGGCCCCAGCGGCTCCTCCAGCACCAGCTCCCGCCCGCCCGGCAGCCGCACCACACCCCCGGCAGGGCCACCGGGACGCGGCGCGGTGGCCCCCGACGGCCCGGGCGCCCGCAGCTCCACCGCCCACCGCCCGTCCTCGCCCCGCGTCGAGAAGTGCACGACGACCCGCTCGCCGCCCATCCGCCCGTTCACCGCGGCGGGCAAGGTCGCCGACGTGTTCACCACCAGCACGTCCCCGGCCCGCAGCTGCCCGGCCAGCTCCCGGAACGCATGGTGCGAGACGGCCGTCCCCCGGGTCACCAGCAGCCGTACGTCATCCCGCCCGGCCCCCCGCTGCTCGGCCGGCACCCGCGCCGAAAGCTCAGAAGGCACCCGCAGAACTTCCAGAGCCGACATTTCGGCTCCTGCGCCGCGCTGCCCGGCCCCTATGCCGCGCTGCTCGGCTCCTGCGCCACGCTGCTCGGCTCCTGCCCCGCCTTCCCCGGCCCCCGTGCCTCGCTCTTCGGTCACCGCACCCCGCTCCCCGGCCCCACGGCTCTCCGCCGGGGCGCCGCGGTCTTCCGCCTGAATCCTGGAGCTCCGCGCCGGTACGTCACCGCCTCCCACCGGAGCCCCACCGCCCACACCACCCCGCCGCGCCGCCCCCACCGTGCGGCTCACCGCGCACCCCCGGCCGACCCCGCCGACTCCTCCAACAGGGCCGGAGCGGCGAACCGTCCACTGGCCGGGCGCTCCCGTACCAGCCGCAGGAACGCGGGCGCCACGCTCTGCGGCGACGGTCGCGGGTCCTCGTCGTCCGGCACGGCGGCGCTGTACAGATCCGTCGCCATGTCGCCCGGATCGACCGCCCACACCCGCAGTCCCGGCTCCTCCTCGCCCAGCACCGCCGCCAGCTGGTCCAGCGCCGCCTTGGACGCCCCGTAACCGCCCCACGTCTCGTACGGCTCCGCCGCCGCGTCCGAGCTGACCATCACCACGGCCCCCTCGGCCGACTTCCGCAGCAGCGGCAACGCCTCCTGTACGAGGCCGAGCGCGGCCACCACATTGGTCTCCAGCGCCCGCCGCAGCCCCTCCAGCGACTGCGCCTCCAGCCGGACCAGCGGCTCCGCGCCCAGCACGCTCGCATTGCTCACCAACAGGTCGAGCCCGCCCAGCTCCCCGGCGGCCACGACCAGCTCCGCCCGGTGCGCCGGGTCCGTGACATCCCCCGGCAGGGCCACCACCCGCGTCCCGTACCGCCCCCGTACCGCCTCCGCCGTCGCCTCCAGCACCCCAGGCGTCCGCGCGTCCAGCACCAGATCCCACCCCTGCCGGGCCAGCGCCTCGGCGAGCGCGCGCCCCAGCCCCTTCGAACCACCCGTGATCAACGCAACCGGCATCGTGACCGTCTCCTCGTACCCTCGGCGTCCACCGGGCGACCCCGGCGCCTCCAACGTAGGAAGCCCCGCTCGCACCGCGCCTCGACCAGGAGCCGCACCCGTACCCGGCACTTCGTCCTAGGACCGGGAAGGACCTAGGACCCGGGACCGAGGAGACACCGCGCCCGGCCTAGGTCCCCGGCCGCCCGACCGCCGCCCTCGGCCCGATACGGCCGCCGTACCCCCGCCGGTACGGTGATCCCATGAGTCATCGCCCACCGTCGGGCCTCGCCGCGGTGAGTGCCGCGCTGCTCGCCATGAGCCGGCACCTCGAAGTAGGCGACGTCCTCAAGACGATCGTCGCCTCCGCCCGTGAACTGCTCGACGCCCAGTACGCGGCCCTCGGCGTCCCCGACGACCACGGCGGCTTCGCCCAGTTCGTGGTCGACGGCGTGAGCGACGAGCAGTGGAAGGCCATCGGCCCGCTGCCCCGCCAGCACGGCATCCTCGCCGCGATGCTGCACCAGGCGAAGCCCGAGCGGCTCGCCGACGTCCGCAAGGACCCCCGCTTCGAGGGCTGGCCCGACGCGCACCCCGACATGTCCGACTTCCTCGGCCTGCCCATCACGGACGGCGACGAGATCATCGGCGCCCTCTTCCTCGCCAACAAGATGTGCCCCAAGCCCGAGGGTGGCTGCGGCTTCACCGCCGAGGACGAGGAACTGCTCTCGATCCTCGGCCAGCACGCCGCCATCGCCCTCACCAACGCCCGTCTCTACGAGCGCAGCCGCGAGCTGACCATCGCCGAGGAACGCTCCCGCCTCGCCCACGAGCTGCACGACGCGGTCAGCCAGAAGCTGTTCTCGCTCCGGCTCACCGCCCAGGCCGCCGCCGCCCTCGTCGACCGTGACCCGGCCCGCGCCAAGGGGGAGCTCCAGCAGGTCGCCGTCCTCGCCGCCGAAGCGGTCGACGAGCTGCGGGCGGCCGTCGTGGAGCTGCGCCCGGCCGCGCTCGACGAGGACGGCCTGATCGCCACCCTCCGTACCCAGATCCAGGTACTGGACCGGGCCCACGGAGCCGCCGTCACCTTCGAGAGCAGCGGTGTACGCGCCCTGCCCGCCGCCCAGGAGGAGGCGCTGCTCCGGGTCGCCCAGGAGGCCCTGCACAACGCCCTGCGCCACTCCGGAGCAGCGCATGTGCACGTCACCCTGGTCCGGCGCGCCACCGCGACCCTCCTGCGCATCACCGACGACGGCACCGGCTTCGACCCCACCGCCGTCCGGCGGGCGGGCCGCCACCTGGGACTCGTCTCCATGCGCCACCGGGCCAAGAGCGTCGGCGGCAGACTCAGCGTTGACTCGGAGCCCGGAAAGGGCGCCACGATCGAGATGGAGGTCCCCGGTGGCTGACAAGATCATCAGGGTGCTGCTGGTCGACGACCATCAGGTGGTCCGCCGGGGGCTCCGTACGTTCCTGGAGATCCAGGAGGACATAGAGGTCGTCGGCGAGGCGTCCGACGGCGCGGAGGGCGTGGCCCGCACCGAGGAGCTCCGGCCCGATGTCGTGCTCATGGACATCAAGATGCCGGGCACCGACGGCATCGAGGCCCTGCGCAGGCTCCGCCAGCTCGACAACCCGGCGAAGGTCCTCATCGTCACCAGCTTCACCGAACAGCGCACGGTGGTCCCCGCCCTGCGCGCCGGAGCCTCCGGTTACGTCTACAAGGACGTCGACCCGGACGCCCTGGCCGGCGCCATCCGCTCCGTCCACGCCGGACACGTCCTGCTCCAGCCGGAGGTGGCCGGCGCACTCCTCGCCCAGGACGACGGGGGCAGCGGTACGGGCCGGGGGAGCACCCTGACCGAGCGCGAGCGCGAGGTGCTCGGCCTGATCGCCGACGGACGGTCGAACCGGGAGATCGCCCGCGCCCTCGTCCTCTCCGAGAAGACGGTCAAGACGCACGTCTCGAACATCCTGATGAAGCTCGACCTTGCGGACCGCACCCAGGCCGCGCTGTGGGCGGTACGGAACGGGGCTGCGGGCTGAGATTCATACTGTCGGGTGGATGTCACCCGAACGGCGCATCCTTCTCGGCCTCACGGAGTTCTCCAGGGCACGCTGCGGCGGCTTGCCGCAGCCTTTCTAGGAGGATCCTGAAGTGAAGAACCTGAAGAAGGCCGCCGCCGTCACGATGATCGCGGGCGGGCTCATCGCCGCCGGTGCCGGTGCCGCCTCCGCCACCGGCCACAGCGGCGCCGACGCCCACGGCGTGGCCGTCGGCTCCCCGGGCGTCGCCAGCGGCAACCTGGCCCAGGTCCCGGTCCACGTCCCGGTGAACGCGGTCGGCAACACGGTCAACGTGATCGGCCTCCTCAACCCGGCCTTCGGCAACCTCGGCCTGAACCACTGACACCCAGGCACCAGGAAGCCGGACGGCCCACGTTCCCCGGGCCCGTCCGGCTTCCGCTTTCCCACCCCACCCCGCACTCCAGCCTGTCCGGCGTTTGAGGACGGAACCCTGCGGCTGGGGCTCCCGGGGCCAACGGACTTCCCGCCCCGGCGAATCCCACCCTGTCCGGCCACTTCCAGCCCGTCCGGCGCTTGAGGACGGACCCCTCGCGAGGGAACCCCGCACCAGAACAGGCCCCCCGCCCAGGGGAACCCGGGGAACAGCCCGTCCGGCGCCTGAGGACAAAGGCCCGCGGGCCTACCGCCGAACCTCCCCGCCCTCCACATACGCGTTGTAGGCCGCCACCAACGCCCGCCGAGCCACCCGCTCCACCGGCCGCAACACGTCCCCCCGCGCCGCGATCTCCGACGCGCTCACCGCACCCCCGTGCCCGTACCCGTACGCCACCGAGACCAGCAGCCCCACCCGCTGCGCGAGCTCCAGCACCCGCACCGCCCGCGGCGGATACCCGGGCGCCAGCACATCCCGCCCCCGGCCCCCCTCCGCCCGCGCCCGGTACGCGTCCACCGCCGCCTCCGCCACCGGACCGGAACCGGCCACGTCCAGTCGGGACAGCGCCGCCGTCGCATCCCGCAACGCCTCCGCCAGCTCCCGTTCCGCCTCGCCCAGCGACGGCACGTCCGCAGGCGGAGCCTCCCGTACCGGAAGCACCCGCCACACCACCTCGACGTGCAGATCCCCCTCGGGCCCGACCTCGCTCACCTCCGGCACCAGCCCGTACGGCACCCCGTACGCGATCACCGCCTCCTCCGCCTCCAGCGCCCGCGCGTTGAAGTCGGCCGGACCGCTCAGCCCCAGCGGATGCCCCGGCACCGGCAGCGCGACCCGGAAACCCGTCGCCCCCAGCCCCCGCAGCCGCCCGAGCGCCAGCGTGAGCCCGACCGGCCCCGCCTCACCCGGCAGCCCCTCGACGCGGTGCACCGCGTCCTCCCCGACAATCGCGAGAGCCGCGTCGTCTGGCGAGACGAGTCCCGCCAGAAGCGCGTTCCCCCAGGCGGCCAACAACCCTGAACGTGGTTCATCAAGCATGGAGACAGCCTAGGGAACGGACCGGGAACGTAACCAGGAACGGACCGGGAACGGACCTCACGGCCGGAGCGCTCGCGCGGTGGCGTAGGTTTTCTCCTGGGACTGTGCCCACAGGCACGCGACGATCTCGACGAGACTGCATGGGGAGACAACGCGCTCATGAGCGATGTACTGGAGCTGGTGGACGTATCCGTGGTCCGCGACGGACGCGCTCTGGTGGACGACGTCTCCTGGTCGGTCAAGGAGGGGGAGCGCTGGGTCATCCTGGGCCCCAACGGCGCCGGCAAGACGACGCTCCTCAACCTGGCGTCCAGTTACCTCTTCCCGAGCAGGGGAACGGCCACCGTCCTCGGCGAGAAGCTGGGCGGCGTCGGCACCGACGTCTTCGAGCTGCGCCCCCGGATCGGCATGGCGGGCGTGGCGATGGCCGACAAGCTGCCCAAGCGGCAGACCGTGCTGGAGACGGTGCTCACCGCCGCGTACGGCATGACCGCCACCTGGAACGAGAACTACGAGGACGTCGACGAGGAGCGCGCCCGCGCCTTCCTGGACCGCCTCGGCATGACCGAGTACCTGGACCGCAAGTTCGGCACGCTCTCCGAAGGAGAGCGCAAGCGCACCCTGATCGCCCGCGCGATGATGACCGACCCCGAGCTGCTGCTCCTCGACGAGCCCGCCGCCGGACTCGACCTCGGCGGCCGCGAGGACCTGGTCCGCCGCCTCGGTCGGCTCGCCCGTGACCCGTACGCCCCCTCCATGATCATGGTGACCCACCATGTCGAGGAGATCCCGCCCGGTTTCACCCACGTCCTGATGATCCGGCAGGGCAGGATCCTCGCGGCCGGTCCCATGGAGACCGAGCTCACCTCCCGCAACCTCTCGCTCTGCTTCGGCCTGCCGCTGATCGTCGAGCACACCGGCGACCGCTACACCGCCCACGGCCTGCCGCTCTCCTGACCGACCTGGGGCGACCTCCGGGACAGTCCCCGAGACGACCCTTCGGACAACCCCCGAGACAACCCTTGGGACAGTCCCCGAGACAACTCCTGAGACGACCCTTGGGACAACTCCTGAGGCAATCCCTGGGGCGCTTACCACAGTTGACCACCCCTGCGCCCTGTCGGTGACGCACCGACAGTCCTACGATGACCATGTGGACATCGACGCGTGGGTGTGGTGGCTGATTATCGCGGCGGGGCTGGGCATCCCCCTCGTCCTGACCGCGATGCCCGAGTTGGCAATGTTCGCGGTCGGGGCGCTGGCCGCATCCGTCACCGCCGCGCTCGGCGGCGGCATCGTCGCCCAAGTGCTGGTCTTCGTCGTGGTGTCGGTGGCGCTGCTCGCCGTCGTCCGCCCGATCGCGGCCAGACACCGGGCCGGGCAGACGGGGCATCCCAGCGGTATCGACGCCCTGAAGGGCCGTCAGGCCGTCGTCCTGGAACGCGTCTCCTCCGCCGGCGGCCGCATCAAGCTCGCGGGCGAGGTCTGGTCGGCCCGATCGCTCGACGGGGACCAGGTCTTCGAACCCGGCCGGCAGGTCGATGTCGTGGACATCGACGGAGCGACGGCCGTCGTCATGTGAGCGAACGGTGCACGAGGCGGGTCCCGTTCTGCGAGACTCGAAGTCGATCATGTCGATCATCATGAGATCCGTCGGCAACACGAGATCCGTCGGCAACCGAAGGGCACGAGAGACACGATGCAACCGATCATCATCGTCCTGATCATTCTGGTGGTGCTCGTCTTCATCGCCCTGATCAAGACGATCCAGGTCATCCCGCAGGCCAGCGCGGCCATCGTGGAGCGCTTCGGCCGCTACACACGCACCCTGAACGCGGGCCTGAACATCGTCGTCCCGTTCATCGACTCGATCCGCAACCGGATCGACCTCCGTGAACAGGTCGTCCCCTTCCCGCCGCAGCCGGTGATCACCCAGGACAACCTGGTCGTCAACATCGACACCGTCATCTACTACCAGGTGACCGACGCCCGCGCCGCGACCTACGAAGTCGCCTCCTACATCCAGGCGATCGAGCAGCTCACCGTCACCACCCTCCGCAACATCATCGGCGGCATGGACCTGGAGCGCACCCTCACCTCCCGCGAGGAGATCAACGCTGCCCTGCGCGGAGTCCTCGACGAGGCGACCGGCAAGTGGGGCATCCGCGTCAACCGCGTCGAGCTCAAGGCGATCGAACCGCCCACCTCCATCCAGGACTCGATGGAGAAGCAGATGCGCGCCGACCGTGACAAGCGCGCCGCGATCCTCACCGCCGAGGGCATCCGGCAGTCCCAGATCCTCACCGCCGAGGGCGAGAAGCAGTCCGCGATCCTGCGCGCCGAGGGCGAGGCCAAGGCGTCCGCCCTGCGCGCCGAAGGTGAAGCCCAGGCCATCCGTACGGTGTTCGAGTCCATCCACGCCGGGGACCCGGACCAGAAGCTGCTGTCGTACCAGTACCTCCAGATGCTCCCGAAGATCGCCGAGGGCGATGCCAACAAGCTCTGGATCGTGCCCAGCGAGATCGGCGACGCACTCAAGGGCCTGAGCGGAGCTTTCGGCAACCTCGGAGGCGGAGTCCCCGGCTTCGACACCAGCGGCGGCAACGGGGGCAACGGCGGGAACGGTGGAAACGGGGGCAACGGCGGGAATGCAGGCAACGGAGGCGGCGCCGGCGTGGTCAACCCCCGTGGCCAGGCCGTCGAACGACGCGAGGAGCCCCCGGTCCACTGACCCTCCAGCCCCTTCGTGCATGATCAGTGAGGCCCCTCGACCTTCATGGCGGGGAGGCATCACTGACCATCGAAGGAGATGGCCTTGTCCATCTGGGAAATACTCGCCGTCTTCGCGGCGGGAGTCGGTGCGGGCACGATCAACACGATCGTCGGCTCGGGCACCCTGATCACCTTCCCCGTCCTGCTCGCCACCGGCCTCCCCCCGGTCACCGCCACCGTCTCCAACTCGCTGGGCCTCATCCCCGGCTCCATCAGCGGGGCCATCGGCTACCGCAAGGAGCTGGCAGGACAACGCCGCCGCATCCTCAGACTGAGCGTCGGAGCCGCCGTCGGCGGCCTCGCCGGAGCCACCCTCCTGCTCGCCCTGCCCTCCACGGCGTTCGAGACGATCGTCCCGGTCCTGGTCGCCATGGCCCTCGTCCTGGTGATCCTGCAACCACGCATCAGCAAAGCCGTCCAGCGCCGCCGTGAGCGCACCGGCGCCCCCGCCCGCCCCGACGGCGGCCCGCTCCTCTTCACCGGACTGACCCTCGCCAGCGTCTACGGGGGCTACTTCACCGCCGCACAGGGGATCATCTACCTCTCCCTGATGGGCATGCTGGTCGACGACACGATCCAGCGCCTCAACGCCGTCAAGAACGTCCTCGCCGCCGTGGTCAACACCATCGCCGCGCTGTTCTTCCTCTTCGTCGCGGACTTCGACTGGACGGCGGTCGTCCTCATCGCGGTCGGCTCGGCGATCGGCGGTCAGATAGGGGCCACGGTCGGCCGCCGCCTCAGCCCCACCGTACTGCGCGCCCTCATCGTCGTTGTCGGCACGGCGGCCATCGTCCAGCTGCTGCTCCGCTGACGCACGTGGGCCCGCCCCCACCCGGGGACGGGCCCACGCATCAACCATCAGGCGTACGTCACCTACGCCACCGCTCCACGCGGCAGCCGCCGTTCTACGCAGCCGCCGCAGCCCGGTCCAGCCACTCCGGCAGCTCCGCCCGGTCACCGGCCCCCATGGCCAGCAGCATCGCCTCGGCGGGGGAGGGGACGAACGGCTGCTTCAGCAACGGCATCCCCGCCTGGTCCGGTGTCCGGGCCGCCTTGCGGTGGTTGTCCTCGGCACAGGAGGCCACCGTGTTCAGCCAGGTGTCCTGACCGCCCTGGGCACGCGGCACCACGTGGTCGACGGTGGACGCCCGCTTCCCGCAGTACGCGCACCGGTACTGGTCCCGTACGAGCACACCCCTCCGGGACCACGGAGCCTGTCTTCGGAACGGCACCCGTACGTACCGGCAGAGCCTGATCACCCGGGGCACCGGAATGTCCACGGCGGCACCACGCATACGGAGCTCGGGATGTGACTGCTCGACGACGGCCTTGTCCGTCAGGATCAGGACCACCGCACGGTTGAGCGTCACTGTCGACAGCGGCTCGAAGCTCGCGTTGAGAACCAGCGTGTCACGCATCCTGCCCACCTCCCGTGTGCCGCCCGCCCCCTGGCAGGCCCGGATCAACTCTGGCTGGGCAGGCCGCGATGGACAACGCAATAAAAAATGCCCTGCTCTGGTCTCTCCAAGACCAGAGCAGGGCAAACAACAGGCGAACTAATCGGCGGAACCGGCGGCGGGAGCCTCGTACTCACCGATCAGCCGAGCACGCCCCAGCGTGTGGAAGCGGAGGTTGAAACCGACCACCGCGGGCGAGGCGTCACTGTCGATGCCGAGCGTGTCGGTGTCCACCGCGTACACGGTGAACACATAGCGGTGGTTCTCCCCGGCGGGCGGCGCGGCCCCGCCGAAGTCCTTGGACCCGTAGTCGTTACGGGCCTGGACGGCCCCGGCGGGCAGCCCCTCGAACGCACCGCTGCCCGCACCGGCCGGCAGCTCGGTCACCGTCGCCGGGATGTCGAAGACCACCCAGTGCCAGAACCCGCTCCCCGTCGGGGCGTCCGGGTCGAAGCACGTCACGGCGAAGCTCTTGGTCCCCGCCGGGAACCCCTCCCACCGCAGGTGCGGCGAAGTGTTCCCGGACGCAAGCACCTGGGCGTCCCCCAGCACGGCACCCGGGGCGAGATCCTTGCTCGTCACGGTGAACGCGGGCACTTCCGGATGGAAGTCGTGCGGGAGAGGGGCCCTCTTCAGCTCGGTCACGTCAGCACCTTTCCTGATCGACAGCTCTTGGCCAGGTCTTCCACCGGCCTCAACAGATCATGGACGCATTTCCATACCCACCCCGGGAAGGCTCCACCGGCCCGGCCCCTAGAGCCAGTTGCGCTGTCCGCCGACCTGGGCGAGCCACTGGTTGAGGTACGCGGCCCAGTCCGTCTGCTGGAAGTCGTGCAGACCGACCTTGAACGCGCGGTACGAGTCGCTGCCCTCGCTGAACAGTCCCGGCTTCTTGTCCATCTCCAGGACGACGTCCATCTCGCGGTCGTCCGCGACGAACGTCAGCTCGACCTGGTTCAGCCCGCGGTACTGCGCCGGGGGCACGAACTCGATCTCCTGGTAGAAGGGCAGCCGCTGACGCGAGCCCCGGATGTGACCGCGCTCCATGTCGGCACTGCGGAAGCGGAAGCCCAGCTGTCCGAACGCGTCGAGGATGGCCTGCTGCGCCGGCAGCGGGTGCACGTTGATCGGGTCCAGGTCACCGGAGTCCAGCGCGCGGGCGATCTCCAGCTCGGTGGTCACCCCGATGTCCATACCGCGCAGGTGCTGACCGGCGAACATCGTGACCGGCGTCTCCCAAGGGATCTCCAGACCGAACGGCACCACGTGCACCGCCCCCGCCTGCACCTCGAAGGCCCCACCGAGCCGCACCTTGGCGAACTCGATGTTCTGCTTGGTCTCCTGGTCACCGCTCTCGACCTCGACCCGCGCCCGCAGACCGACGGAGAGCCCCTCGATCTGCTGCGGCACCGACCCGCCCTCGATCCGCACCTCACCCTGTACGACCCCACCGGGGACGACGTTCACCTCGGTGAGCTCGGTCTCCACCGAGGCACCCCCGGCACCCAGACTCGCGAGCAGCCGCTTGAAGCCCATGTTCACTCCTTCTTGGTCCTGACCCCTAGATACGCGCCATGACCGTAGCCGGTTCCCGGGCTCCCTCTCCCAGTACCCTCGGACGGCATGACCAAGGGCTTGGACCGCGCACCACTGACGCGCGACTTCTTCGACCGCTCCGTCCTGGAGGTCGCCCCCGACCTCCTGGGCCGCACGCTCGTCCGCCGCAGCGACGAAGGCACGATCGAGATGCGCCTCACGGAGGTGGAGGCGTACGCGGGCGAGGCCGACCCCGGCTCGCACGCCTTCCGCGGCCGCACCGCCCGCAACAGCGTGATGTTCGGCCCGCCCGGCCATACATACGTCTACTTCACGTACGGGATGTGGCACTGCCTCAACCTGGTCTGCGGCCCGGAAGGCCGGGCGAGCGGAGTGCTGCTCCGGGCCGGCGAGATCAACGTCGGCGCCGGCCTGGCCCGCGAACGACGTCTCTCGGCCCGGAACGACAAGGAACTGGCCAAAGGCCCCGCCCGCCTCGCCACCGCCCTCGATGTCGACCGGACGCTGAACGGCAGCGACCTCTTCGCCGGCCCCGCCCCCGCACTGTCGGTACTCCACGGCACCCCGCCCCCGCGTGACCAGGTACGCAGCGGCCCCCGCACCGGAGTCGGCGGTGACGGGGCGCACCAGCCCTGGCGCTTCTGGATCGAGAGCGACCCCACGGTGAGCCCGTACCGCGCCCATGTCCCGCGCCGCCGCCGGACATCGGGAACCCCATGAGCGACTTGACGCGCCCTGGGCGGACGCCTAATGTAGTCCGAGCCACTTGACACGGGTACAGCTGTCGGCACGGTCCATCGGACCGGACCCAGCAGCCCCAAAGAGGCCAAACCACTACCTACGACTCACCCTGGCGGGTGCGAATTCGGCGTGCCCGTAATTCGCTCGACAGGCTCGATTATGAGCTGCCAAGGGAATGGGCTAACGTAGTGGACACGCCGAAAGGCAGCCGAAAGGCAAAGGCCGCTCCACAGGCCGCCGGAAATCGAATTCGGACCGGAAACGGAACGAAAAAGAGTCTGGTAAAGTTGGAACCGCCGGAAAGGGAAAACGCGAAAGCGAAGAACCTCGAA
>NZ_JBHYVE010000051.1:0-30175 GCF_042750035.1 Streptomyces sp. NPDC059452 | reverse complement strand
GTCTCGTAGCGGAGCTACTTGGCCATTTCGGCAACGCTGCGAGCGTGCGTGCCAGGCGTCGCGCGGCAGGCGGCAGTTTGACGACAGGCCCTAGCGCACGTCGCCGCGCCAGTCCCACTGGTGGCCGTCGATCGAGCGGGGCCCGTACTCGGCGCGGCCGCCCGGTCCGTAGGCGCCTATCTCCGTGACCAGCCCGACCCCCTCGCGCAGGGCCTCGTCGCTCCAGCCGGTGACGTCCAGGAGAAGGCCGTCGAGCGGGCCGCCGACCAGCTCCCGGTAGTCGTGGCCCGGCCTCGGGCCGGGGTGCGGATCGTCGTGATCGGTGCCGTACACCCGTCGCTGCCTCATCAGCTCGTCCATGCAGGCAGCATCGCACCGGCCACTGACAACGGCCCGGCGTGCGGGTCCATCCGGCCACCGGCCGGGGTCCCGGAGACCCCGGAGGCCCCGCCGGGAAAGCGGATGCGGCCGGGCGGCCGGTGTGGAAGGGTCCCCGGCGGACCGGCCGGCCCCACGCGACGCCCACTTCCAGGAGCAGACCCGCCGATGACCGCGCCACCACGCCTCGTCCCCCTGCTGGAGCAGTTCGACTTCGCCCGTGAGCGGCTCACCGGTCGTCTCGCGGGGCCGCTCATGGACAGCGGCAACGGTGTCGGGATCGGCGTCACTCCGCTCACCGACGACGAGTACGTCTGGGAGCCCGTCCCGGACTGCTGGTCCGTCCGCCGCCGTGAGGCGGGGCCCGGGCCCCGCGCCACGGTGCTCGAAGGGCGCGGCGGCTGGGGCCGGGACTCCGCGCGGTCGCCGCACCCCTTCCCGCCGCCCTTCACCACCATCGCCTGGCGGCTCAGCCACCTGAGCGAGATGCTGACGCTCCGCGCGGGCCACACGAACGGCAGCCGCTCCCTGACCCGGGCCGACCTCCCCGTCCCCGGCGACGCCGCCGGGGCGGTGGCGGCGTTCGTCTCGGCGGCCGAGGCGTGGCACGGGGCGCTGAGCGGCACGGACGACGCCGCTCTCGACACCGTCGGATACAGCACCTATCCGTACGGAAGCGATGCCGAGGACCTGTTCGTCGACGTCGTCTGGTGGGTGAACCAGGAGATCCTGCACCACGGCGCCGAGATCGCCCTGATCCGCGATCTGTACCGGGCCCGGCGGCCCTGAGGCGCCCCGCCCGTCCGACACGGTGACGGCCTGTGAACGCCGCGGGCCCGTCGCCGGCGAAGTCGCCGCTGAGGGGTGCAGACCATATGATTCAGGGACTCACGCACCGCGGAGCAGCCAATGAACCGGCGTCGGACTCCCCGCTCAGTAAGCGCCGAGGACCTGCTCACCACGTTGCAGAGCCTCACTGCCCGCGCTCGGCGGGAGGTGGAATTCCACCAGGCCAGAGTGGAACTCGCGCAGGCCCTTCAGCGCGACATGCTTCCGGCGACCCTGCCCGCCCTCCCCGGTCTCCAGTCCGCGGCACGGTACGCGCCCGCCCGGGACGGCCTGGACATCGGCGGCGACTGGTACGACGGTTTCGCGCTCGGGGACGGCGCCCTCGGGTTCGCGATCGGTGACGTCCAGGGGCACGACGTGGAGGCGGCGGCCTTCATGGGGCAGGTGCGCATCGCCATGCGGGCGATCGCGGGTACGGTCTCCGACCCGGGCGAGGTGATGGGCCGGACCAACGACCTCCTGCTCTCCGTGGACTCCGGCCTCTTCGCGACCTGTACGTTCCTGCGCCTGGACCCGCGGACCTGGGAGCTGCACAGCGCGCGGGCCGGTCATGTGGCCAGTGTGTGGGCGACCGTGGACGGGCGGTCGGGCGTCACGGAGGACCCGGGCGGTCTGCCGCTGGGGATCCAGACGGGCGAGAGGTATCCCGTGACCCGGCGGACCCTGGACGCGGACGGCGCGATCGTGCTGCTCACCGACGGGGTCGTGGAGGGCCCGTCGCTGCTGATCGAGGAAGGCCTGGACCGGGTGCGGCGGCTGGTGGCCGCGCATGCGGGGGCGAACGCGGACGAACTGGCCGATGGTGTCCTGGGGGCGGCCGAGCTGACGGGGCACGAGGACGACGCGGCCGTACTGGTGCTGCGCCACGCGCCTGCCCGGTCGCGGTGAGGTGATGGTGATAACCCGGGGGGGGGACGCGGTGACGCCGTGACGCGGGAACCGTAGGGCGCGTGTCACCGGCGGCCTCCCCCGCGAGGTCGGTGTCTGATGAGAGCTGTGATCCGGAGCAAGGAAGCCAGACGTCGGGCCGTGTACGTGGCGCAGATCCTGGGCGTGGCCGGCGCCTACTACCTGTCGGGACGGGTCGGGCTGACGCGCCAGGTGGTGGTGGACGGTGCCGTGGTCACCCCGCTCTGGCCGCCCACCGGGATCTCGCTCGCCGCCCTGCTGTACCTCGGTGCCCGGATCTGGCCGGGCATCGCTCTGGGCGCGCTCTTCACGGTCTCCGCCATCGGCGACGCGTTCACCATGTCCCGGCTGGGCATCGTCCTCGGCAACACCCTCGCGCCGCTCGCGGCCTACGCGCTGCTGCGCCGGGTGGGCTTCCGCAGCGAGCTGGTCCGGCTGCGGGACGGGGTCTGCCTGGTCTTCCTCGGCGCGTTCGCCGGGATGCTGATCAGCGCCACCGCCGGCAGCGTGACGCTGATGCTCGACGACAAGGTCCCTCCGGGACGGTTCTGGCTGGTCTGGTCGTCGTGGTGGGCGGGTGACGCCATGGGGGTCCTCGTGGTCACCCCCGTACTGCTGGTGCTGAGCCGGGTGCGGTGGCCCCGGCTGTCCGACCGGTGGCCGGAGGCGTGTCTCCTCGCGGTGGTCGTGGTCGTGGCGGGGTTCTTCTCCACCAGGAGCTCGCTCTCCATGATCTACCTGGTGTTCCCGGTGATCATCTGGGCGGCGCTCCGCTTCCAGCTGCCTGGCAGCGCGCCGTGCGCCCTGGTGGTGTCGGTGCTGGCGATCACCGCCGGGACGGATGCCCTGGGCCCCTTCGCGGGGCACACCCTGATGGAGATCATGGCCAACCTGACCGTGCTCAACGGGTGCGTGGCGCTCACGGCGCTGCTGCTCGGGGCGATCGTGGCCGAGCACCAGAACATCCGCCATGAGACGGAACTCGCGGTGGTGGAACTGGAAGCGCTGGTGGAGCAGCTCGCCCCGCTGCCGGGGCCGCCTTCGGCGCGGTACGACGACGAGCCGCCGCACTCCGGTCAGTAGGGCAGCGGCCGGCCGGATGGGGTGCGCAGGTCAAGCGGGGGCGGCCCGGACGGGGGCGGGGGTCGACGGACAATGATGCGGATGCGGCCCATGGCCACCACCTCCTCCAGGTGACCGGTATCTGCCCAGCCCGCGCGGCTTCACACTTCCGGACTTCCGCAGGGGTTCCGCGACCCACCGGAGGGAGGCTGCGGACCCGGCCCCGGAAGGCGCGCGGATGCGGGCCGGGCCGGGTGCGGAGACCCTTGATGAGTGGGGGCGCAGAGGCGAGGAGGATCAGGCATGTCCGCACTGGACAAGATCAAGAAGATGTTCAAGGGCCATGAGGACCAGGCCGGCAAGGGCATCGACAAGGCGGGCGACATGGTCGACGACCGGACCAAGGGCAAGTACAGCGGTCAGGTCGACACCGCCCAGGACAAGCTCAGGCAGCAGTTCGGCACGGAGCGCGACCAGGACGGTCCGCCCCGCTCCTGAACGCGGCCGTCGGTGACCGGCCGGCCCCTGTCCGCTCGCACCTGGTCCGTGCCACGGTCGCCCCGTGGCACGGACCGCGTGCGCCGTCCCGGGAAAGCCTGCGAGGTGCCCGTGTGGCGGGAGGTGCTGGAAAGAAATCCGGGATGCTCATCCGATTCTTGTTATTGTCCGGCCCGCACCGCATCTCCCGAGTGTGGGAAGTGACAGCACCGGACCCCGGAAGAGTGAGCACAGCATGGGCAAGGATCACGGGACGGCCTTGATCGAGGCGGCGCGAAGCGGCGACCAGGGGGCCAAGGACCGGCTCGTCGCGTCGTATCTGCCGTTGCTGTACAACGTCGTCGGCCGGGCGTTGAACGGGCACGCGGACGTCGACGACGTGGTGCAGGAGACGGTACTGCGGATGCTGCGCAGCCTGCCCGAGCTCCGTGATCCGGAGAGATTCCGTTCCTGGCTGGTGGCGATAGCCATGAACGAGATACGCCGGCACTGGCGCGAGGGCCAGTCGGGGACGGTCTCCGCCGACCGGCTGGACGACGCGTACGACCTGCCCGATCCGCGCGCCGACTTCGTCGAGCTGACCATTTTGCGGCTCGGGCTGACCGGGCAGCGACGCCAGGTGGCGGAGGCGACGCGGTGGCTGGACGAGGACGACCGCGCGCTGCTGTCGCTGTGGTGGCTGGAGACGGCGGGCCAGCTGTCGCGGGCCGAGGTCGCCGCGGCCCTGGAGCTCTCGCCGCAGCACACGGCCGTACGCGTCCAGCGGATGAAGGCGCAGCTGGAGGCGGCCAGGGTCGTGGTGGGCGCGCTGTCGGCCGATCCGCCGTGCGTGCTGCTGGAGGACATCACCGCCGGCTGGGACGGGATCCCCTCCGCCCTGTGGCGCAAGCGGCTCGCCCGCCACGCGCGTGAGTGCACCGTCTGCTCGGGCCACGGCTCGGGGCTGGTGCCCGCGGAGGGCCTGCTGGTGGGTCTCGCACTGGTCCCGGTGGCCGCGGCCACCGGAGGGGCGATGGCCCCGGATCTCCTGCCGACGGCCGCGCACCTCACCGTGCCCCCCGAGAACGGGGCGGGCCGGGCCGAGCGCAGGCGCGGTCAGGTACGGCGGCGGCGCCGCAACTCGGCCATCGCGGCGGTCGTCGCGGTCGCGGCGCTCGGTACCGGCGGCGCCGCCGTACATCTGTACACCGACGACGAGGACCGGGACGCGACGACCCTGAGTGCCGGAGTCCCGTCCCGGACCGCGACGGCTCCGCCCACGACGGCCGCCCCCTCCCCCACGCCGACGACTCCTTCTCCGTCGGCCTCGGCCTCCTCCGCCTCCCCCTCGGCCAGCGCCTCCCCGTCACCGAGCCCTTCGCGTACGCCGAAGGCCTCGCCGACGAAGAGCGTCCGGCCCCCCGCCCCGAGCTCGGCCGCCCCGGCCCCGAAGCCCCCGCCGCCGCCCGCGCCCGCACCCCCGGCACCCGCGCCCCCGGCCTCGGAGGGCGGTCAGGTCCTCCAGATCGTCAACGCCGAGCGGGCGAAGGAGGGCTGTGGCCCGGTGACCTCCAACGACCTGCTGGCCACGGCGGCGCAGCGGCACTCCGCCGACATGGCGGCGCGGGACTACTTCTCGCACACCTCCCTGGACGGCACCAGCCCGGGCGACCGGATCACCGCTGCCGGGTACCGGTGGAGCACCTACGGCGAGAACATCGCCAAGGGGCAGCGGACCCCGGCCGATGTGATGCAGGCGTGGATGAACAGCCCTGGGCACCGCGCGAACATCCTGAACTGCTCCTTCAAGGAGATGGGGATAGGGAAGCAGGACTCCGGCGGCGGACCGGTGTGGACGCAGAAGTTCGGGGCCCGCTGAGCGGAACGCGACGGTCCCCGATGGCTGTCCTGAGGGCGGCCTCTTGCGGTGTTCTTTTACGGCGGCCTCTTGCGGTGGCTCGGCCTCATATCAGCGGCCTCTTACGGCGGCCTCTTTATGCGGACGCGGTGACCTACACCCGTACGCGGTGATCTTTCACCTGGTGGAAATGCGGCGGAAGTACCGCCTCGACCTCGCTGGTCCAGACTGACATCAGCGCCCAGGCCGAAGGTGTCCCCCGGCGGATCCCCCTCCCCTGTGGACTGGAGCCCGGTGGTGTCACCCGTCTTCCCCTTCGCCGTCCCGCCGCTGCCGCTCTGGCTCGGCCACGTCCTGCGTACGCAGCGCGGGCCGGTCCGCGGCGGGGCGGTGGTGCGCGGGGCGCTCGCCATGGTCCCGCTGCTCGTCGCGGTGCTCGCCGACCGGCCGACGGCGGGCGTTCCGGCGGCGCTGGGGGCGATGTTCGCCGGGATCAACGACCGGCCGGGCGGGCGCCGCTCCTCCGTTTCGCGGGTGGGGGTTCCCGCGCTCGCGGGCGCCACCGGGCTACTGACCGGCTCGCTGCTGACCGGCTCGCTGCTCCCGGCGGTCGGTCCGCCGGAGGCGGCGGTGTTCCTGCTGCCGGTGCTGCTCGGGGCGCTGGGGCTCCTCGCGGGGGCGCTCAGTGCGACCGGGCCCGTCGCTTCGGCGTGCGGTACGCAGGTGCTGGTCGCCGCCGTGATCGGGGCCGGTATGCCGCTCCCGGAGTCCGGCGGGGAGCGGGCGCTGCTGTTCCTGACGGGCGCGGGGTGGGCGCTGTTCCTGCGGCTGGTGCTGCCGTCGCCCCGGCGGACCGGCGGCCCTTTCCGGTACGACGGTGAGCGCGAGGCGGTCGCCGGGGTGTACGCGGCGGTGGCCGGGCTGCTGCGCGCGGCGGGCGGTCCGGGGGCTCCGGCCCGCCGGGCGGCGCTCACGGCCGCCCTCGACCAGGCGCAGGACGCCCTGTCGGGCCCCCGGCTGCGGCGGTACGCGAGCTCGGCGGCGGAGCGGCGGCTGCACACCCAGTACGCGGCGGCGCTGCCGCTGGCCGAGGCGGCGACGGCGCTGGCCTGGGCGGGTGAGCCGTTGCCCGGCCGGGTCGCGGAGGGGCCGGAGCGCCTGGCGCACGCGGTGCGTACGGGAAGCGCCTGTGGGCCGTTGCCCGCGCCGGTGCGCTCCGGCGCGGGGCTCCGCGCCCTGGACGACGCCCTGCTGGCGGCGGCGGAGGCCTTCGACCGCCGGGGCGGGCAGTCGCTGCGGACCGTGCGCGGGCGGCCGGAGCCCGTTGCGCTGCTGCGCAGGGCCTTCGGCCCGGCGGGCCGGGAGTACGGGTTCCGGGTGGCGCTGTGCTGCGGGGTCAGTGCGGCGGTGGCGCTCGCCCTGGACCATGAGCACTGGTACTGGATGCCCGCCACCGCGGTCTTCCTGGTGAAGCCGGATCTCGGGCCGCTCGTCTCCCGGGTGCTCGGCCGGGCCGCGGGGACGGTCGTGGGCGCCGCGGTGTTCGCCGGGTTCTTCGCGGTGGTGGCCGGTCCCCTGCCGGTGGTCGCCGCCGTGGCCCTCTGCGGGGCGCTGATCCCGATCGCCACCCGGCACTTCGCGGCCCAGACCGCTGTCGTGACGGTGCTCGTGCTCTGTCTCGTCGTGCTGGCGGGCGAGCCGCAGGCAGCCTGGGGCCGGGTGGTGGAGTCGCTGACGGCCTGCGCGATCGTGCTGCTGGTGGGGCATCTGCCGTTGCCCGGGCAGCGCGGCCGACGGGTGCGGGACGCGGTGGACACGGCGGTGGCGGCCGCTCACCGGTATCTGCGGCACGTACTGGCCCGCCCCCAGGACGGCGCGGGGCGGGGGGTGCTGCGCCGTGACGCCTACCGCTCGCTCGCCGTGGCGCGGGCCGCGCTCGACCTCTCGGCGGCCGAACTCCCGCCGGTCGCGGGGCACACGGCCGGTTTCGAGGCGGTGACCGGTGCGCTGGAACGCCTCGTGGACACGACGACGGCCTGTGCGGTCCATCTCCACGACCGGGCCGCCGAGCTGCCCCCGGCGCACGCCGAGCGGCTGGCCGCGCAACTGGCCGAACTCGATGCGGCGCACCGGGCGTCCGCGCGCTCCGGTGTGCCGGTGTGACGGCCCGTCCGGCAGCCCTCTTACGATGCGGTCATGATCGCTGAGGTGCAGTGCGTGGTTCTCGACTGCCGGGACCCGAGGGAAATGGCCGGCTTCTACGCGTCGTTGCTCGGCGGAGAGGTCGACCGTCCCGACCGGCGGTGGGCCCTCGACGACGACTGGTCCACCGTGCACACGGCCGGGCTCGTGCTGGCCTTCCAGCGGGTCCCGGACCACCGGCCGCCCCGGTGGCCGGGGCAGGAGTCGCCCCAGCAGACGCACCTGGACTTCGCCGTCACCGATCTGGACAACGCCCACGAACAGGTGCTCGCGCTGGGGGCGGCGCTGCTCGACGGGGGTGACGGGCAGCGTAGTTGGCGCGTCTACGCCGATCCCGCCGGGCACCCTTTCTGCCTCGTACGGCACTGACTTCACGCACCCCGTCGCGGGCGGTGCGACCGGGCCCGGCCGCACCGGATCCCGGCCCGCTCAGCGCAGGAGCAGCGTCAGCGACGTACCGATGACGGCGACCGCTCCCACGGAGGCGACCGAGAGCGCGACGCAGCGGGCCCGCAGCCGTTCGTAGCGTTCGGTGTACTCCGCGCGCAGTTCGGCGGCCCGGTCACGGACGCGGGTGAGGGAATCGCGGGAGACCGCGACCCGGTCGGCGAGATAGACGCGCTCCACGTCCTCGCGCTGGGCGGTGGTGAGCCAGGGCAGTTCGCCGGTGAAGCGGCGGGCCTGCCGCCGCGCCCTCTCGACCTCGGCGCTCCACAGCAGATAGCCCTCCAGCTGGGCCAGGCCCCGGGCGCTGTCCTTGTCGGGTTTCACACGTCCTCCTCTCGTCGGGCCGTCCGGGTCGGGGTGGACCACGCTCACTCCTGTCTGTCCCCCGGCGCCACGGTGGCGGAGGTGTCGGGCCGGTTGGCGGCCTCGTCGAGCGCCCGCACCGAGGGGTGGTGCAGGTCGAACGCGGGGGATTCGGAGCGGATCCTCGGCAGGGTGACGAAGTTGTGGCGCGGCGGCGGGCAGGAGGTCGCCCACTCCAGCGAACGGCCGTAGCCCCAGGGGTCGTCCTCGTGGATCTTCTTGCCGTACTTGGCGGTCTTCCAGACGTTGTAGAAGAACGGCAGGAGGGAGAGGCCGAGCACGAAGGAGGCGATCGTGGAGATCGTGTTCAGCGCGGTGAATCCGTCGGCGGCGAGATAGTCCGCGTAACGGCGGGGCATTCCCTCGGCACCCAGCCAGTGCTGCACCAGGAACGTTCCGTGGAAGCCGACGAAAAGCGTCCAGAAGGTGACCTTCCCGAGCCGCTCGTCGAGCATCTTCCCGGTGAACTTGGGCCACCAGAAATGGAATCCGGCGAACATCGCGAAGACCACCGTGCCGAATACCACGTAATGGAAGTGTGCGACGACGAAGTACGAGTCCGAGACATGGAAGTCCATCGGCGGCGAGGCGAGAATGATGCCGGTGAGGCCGCCGAAGAGGAAGGTGACCAGGAATCCGATCGCCCAGAGCATCGGGGTCTCGACGGAGATCGACCCCTTCCACATGGTGCCGATCCAGTTGAAGAACTTCACTCCGGTCGGCACCGCGATGAGGAAGGTCATGAAGGAGAAGAACGGCAGCAGGACCGCTCCGGTGACGAACATGTGGTGCGCCCATACGGTCGCGGAGAGTCCCGCGATAGCAATGGTGGCGGCGACCAGGCCGATATATCCGAATACCGGTTTGCGGCTGAACACCGGGAAGATCTCGGTCACGATGCCGAAGAACGGCAGGGCGATGATGTAGACCTCGGGGTGGCCGAAGAACCAGAAGAGGTGCTGCCACAGGAGCGCCCCGCCGTTGGCCGGGTCGAAGATGTGGGCGCCGAACTTGCGGTCCGCCTCCAGGGCCAGCAGGGCGGCGGCCAGGACCGGGAAGGCGAGCAGGACGAGCACGCCGGTCAGCAGGACGTTCCAGACGAAGATCGGCATGCGGAACATCGTCATGCCGGGTGCGCGCATGCAGATGATCGTGGTGATGAAGTTGACCGAGCCGAGGATCGTGCCGAAGCCGGAGAAGGCCAGACCCATGATCCACATGTCGGCGCCGATGCCCGGCGAGCGGACGGCGTCGTTCAGCGGCGCGTAGGCGAACCAGCCGAAGTCGGCGGCGCCCTGCGGGGTGAGGAAGCCCGCCACCACGATGAGCGAGCCGAAGAGGTACAGCCAGTACGCGAACATGTTCAGCCGCGGGAACGCCACATCGGGCGCCCCGATCTGCAGCGGCATGATCCAGTTCGCGAACCCGGCGAACAGCGGCGTCGCGAACATCAGCAGCATGATCGTGCCGTGCATCGTGAACGCTTGATTAAATTGCTCGTTCGAAATCAGCTGGGTTCCGGGGCGGGCCAGTTCGGCGCGCATCACCAGGGCCAGCAGCCCTCCGACGCAGAAGAAGGCGAAGGAGGTGACGAGGTAGAGCGTGCCGATCGTCTTGTGGTCCGTGGAGGTCAGCCACTTGACGACGACGTTGCCCGGCTCCTTGCGCCGTACCGGCAGTTCGTCCCCTTCGGCGGCATCGGTCTCCACCGTTTGCGAGATGCCCCTCGTCGTCACTGCGACGCTCCTTCGGTCAACGGCCCGTGTGGACTCGGCGACCAGGAT
Organism: Streptomyces sp. NPDC059452; assembly: GCF_042750035.1. NCBI lineage: Bacteria > Bacillati > Actinomycetota > Actinomycetes > Kitasatosporales > Streptomycetaceae > Streptomyces > Streptomyces sp. NPDC059452. The sequence goes on along the minus strand of NZ_JBHYVE010000051.1, from coordinate 19,846 downwards.
GGACCCGTGGCGATCGGTCCGGTGGGACATCCTTCCCCGTCCCCCGCGAGCTCCCGGCAAGGACACTCAAATGGCCCACACCGGCCCGGCCGCGCGAGAAGTGCCCGGAAGCCGTCGCGGGTGGACCGCGTTTTCACTCTCCCACCCGGAATAGCTCCCCGGGGAGCGGAGTTGGTGAAGCGAAAGAACCACTTCTTCCCCACTGAGCAGGCATCGGAAGGTCGGCACCATGAAGATCGGCATTATCGGCGCGGGCAACATCGGCGGCAATCTGACGAGGCGCCTGACCGCACTCGGACATGAAGTCTCCGTCGCCAACTCGCGTGGTCCCGAGACCCTGACCGCCCTGGCCGAGGAGACCGGAGCCACTGCGGTGGCCGCGTCCGAGGCGGCGCGGGGCGCCCGTATCGTCGTCGTGACCGTCCCGCTGAAGGCCGTACCCGACCTGCCCGCCGGGTTCCTGGACGCGGCGGCGGAGGGCGCGGTGGTCATCGACACCGGGAACTACTACCCGCAGCAGCGCGACGGCCGGATCGAGGACATCGAGGACGGGCTGCCGGAGAGCCGGTGGACCGAGCGGCAGATCGGCCACCCCGTGATCAAGGCGTTCAACGGGACATACGCGCAGGACATCCTGGACCGGGGGCGTCCGCAGGGCAGCCCCGGCCGGCAGGCGCTGCCGGTGGCCGGGGACGACGCGGCGGCCAAGCAGGTTGTCCGCGACCTCATCGACGAGCTCGGCTTCGACACGGTCGACGCGGGCGGCCTGGACGAATCCTGGCGTCAGCAGCCGGGCACGCCGGTGTACGGCAACCAGGGCGACGCCGACACCGTCGTGAAGGCGCTGGCGGAGGCGTCGCCGGAGCGTACGGCGGAGTGGCGCGCCTGATCCGTTCTCCTCACACCACCCCCGTGACCGTCACCCGCACCGTGACCGACGGCTCGGCGCGGAGCGCGGCCAGGGTCGCGGCGTGTACGGCCCGGGTGACGTCGAGGGCGCGGTGGCCCCGGTGCAGGACGAGGCGGATGTCGATGTGCCAGACGCCGGTGGCCGCGTCCCGGCTCACCCGTACCCCCTGCGCCCGCGCACCGGACCCGGTGGCGGGGCGCGGGGCCCGGTCCACGGCCCGCGTCCGCAGCAGGTCCACGACGCCGGGGCGCAGGAAGGCGACGCCGGGGACGTCCTGGGCGGCCCCGGCCGCCGCTTCGGCGAGCCGGTCCCGGAGTGTGTCGGTCATCGCGCTGCTCCTCCCTCGCGGTGGCCGTCGTACTCGTCGCCGTCGCCGCGCCGGTCGCGTGCGTCGGCTTCTTCCCCTTCGTCCTCCGGGATGTCCACGGCTTCCTCCTCCAGGATGTCCACGACCCGCACGTCGGCCGCGCCCAGGCGGATGCCGATGTCCTGGTCGGCGACCTCGGCGATCCGTACGCGTACGGCCTCGGCCAGGTCCGGCAGGGACCGGTCCAGGCTCGCCGCGACCTCGACACGTACGTGGACGGGGCCCGTCGGATCGGCCGGGTCGAGCGGGGCGATCCGGCAGCTCCCGGCCCGTACCCCGGGCAGCGCGTCGACCGCCGCCCGCAGCAGCCGTGCGGCGGCGGCCTCGACGATCCAGTGGTCCTCCGCCGGTTCCCCGAGGGGAAGCGGACGGCCGGGGCGCAGTTCGAGCCGGACGAGGTCCATCACGCGGGCCGTGATCGCGGCCGTGGCCGTCTCCGGAACCCCGGGCTCCGCAGCGCAGGTACGGCGTACGGCATCGCCCAGGCCGGTGAGTTCGGCCAGGGCCGCCGAGCAGTACGGGCAGGCCGCCAGGTGCGGGTCGTCGGCTGTGCGGCCGGTGTCCCAGGCATCCCAGACATCGCTCAGCCCGCGCCCGCAGGCGAGCCGTTCCTCCTCCTCGTACCGGCCCTCTTCGTACCGGCCCTCTTCCGGCCGGCCCGGGTTGGCGCTCATCGCCATGCGCTCATCGCCTCCGTCAGGTGGCGGCGGGCGCGGAAGACCCGGCCGCGGACCGCCTGCAGACTGATTCCGACCGTGTCCGCAATGCTCTCGTACGACAGTCCCTGCATCTCGCGGAGCACCCAGCAGACACGCTGTTCGGGCGAGAGGCCGGCCATCGCCTCGGTCAGCGCGTCGGCCGCCGCCCGCGATTCCACGGCGCGGACGGGCGAGGCCTGGTGCTCCGGGGCGGCCTGCTCGGGGACCGAGTCGAGGTCGGTCGCCGGTCTGCGCGACCGGAGCCGGTTGAGGCAGCGGTTGGTGACGATGCGGTGGAGCCATGTGTGGAACGAGGCGTCCCGGCGGAACTCGGGAAGTTTGCGCCAGGCGCTGACGAAGGCGTCCTGAACGGCGTCCTCCGCGTCCGCCCGGTCCCCCAGGAGGCGCGCCGCCAGTTGCAGCATGGCGGGGCTGTGCCGTCGTACCAGCGCCTCGAACGCGTCCTCGTCGCCCTCCCCGGCCCGTACGACCAGCAGTGCCTCGTCGGCCCGGGCGCCTTCCGGCGCCCGTTCCGTCATCTGATTCCCGTCGCCGGGCACGGACCAGCCCCTCCCTCAGTAGGTTCCACGGCACCTTCTCGGTCCTGTCGGTTCTCTCCGTTGGACACACGGCGCGCCGGAACGTCACGCACCGGTTGCCCCGAAGTGCGGCTCCCGAAAGAAGGGATCGGCGGAAAGTTTCCGGGAACCCGCGTGACGAATCGGCGGACAGCGTGTCCAACGAGATGTCAGTCGATACGACCCGAGCGATGTGCGAGGAGTTTTCATGACCACCACCCAGACAGCCGCAGCCGTTCCCGCCGCGGGCACGGGGCCGGGCACGGGCGGACAGAAGCAGAGCGGCGGCATCGGCGGTACGACGACTGTGGGGAGCGGAGCCACCGGCGTGTCGGAGCCCGCGGCGACCCGGGGCCGTACGTCGATCGCCGACACCGTCGTCGTGAAGATCGCGGGGATGGCCGCCCGGGAGATTCCGGGCGTCCACGACATGGGCGGTGGGCTCTCCCGCACGATCGGCGCGGTGCGCGACCGTGTACCGGGCGGTCGGCCGAACGTCGGACGGGGCGTCAAGGTCGAGGTGGGCGAGCGGCAGACGGCCATCGACCTGGACCTCGTCGTCGAGTACGGCGTCGCGATCACCGATGTGGCGCGCGACGTACGGGAGAACGTGATCGCGGCGGTGGAGCGGACCACGGGCCTGGAGGTCGTCGAGGTCAACGTGACCGTCAACGATGTGCACCTGCCGGAGGACGACGTCGAGGACGCCCCCGCCGAGACCCGCGTGGCGTGACGGCGTGACGCGGAGGGTGGATGGCCCCGGCCCGGTGGACGGTGTGCCGGGCCGGGGCGCGCTCGGGGCGGCAGCGGGCATGGCGCTGGGGTTCGCGGGCTGGTTCGGAGGGTTCGGCGCCTTCCTCGTGGTCGGCGCGCTCGGTGCGCTGGGCTGGTTCGCGGGTCATCTCGTGGACCGGGGCACCGGAGTGCGGGAGTTCCTGGACGCACTGGCGGGGAGGCGGCAGTGACGGTGCCTGCCGGGGAGCGCGGCGCGACGACGGTGGCCCCGCGCGCGGTCCGGCGGATCGCCGAGCGGGCCGCCGCCGAGGCGCTGCCCGACGGCGGGGCGGTGCTCCGGGGTTCGGCCGCCGTGCGCGGGGCCTCGGCGAGCATCGCCGTCGGGGTGCGGCTGCCCTATCCGGTGCGGGCCGATGAGGCCGCGCTGCGGATCCGGGAGCGGGCGGAGAGCCGGACGGCGGCCCTGACGGGGCTGTCCGTACCGCGCGCCGAGGTCCGCGTGGACGCGCTGTCGGCCGGTGCTCCGCCGACGGGGCCGGAGGCCGTGGAAGCGGACCCCCGCTCGGACAGCGGCAAGGACCTCCCCGGCTCCCGGATCAGGGCGCGTCGCCGCGTTCCGGCGGCGGTCCTGGCGGCCGTCGGAGCCGTGGCGTGCGGGCTGCTGCTGGTGGATGTGGTCGCGGTCCGGTTCGGGGGAGCCCCCGCCGGGTGGCGCACGGCGGTGCTCGACTGGGCGTCGGGGCACGGTCCGGCGGACAGTGCGGTACGGATCGGCGGGGCGGTCGCGGCCCTGGCGGGCGCGTGGCTGCTGGGCTGCGCGCTCCTGCCGGGGCTGCGGCGACGGCTGCGGATGGCGGCGCCCGCCCCGGAGGTACGGGCCGCTCTCGACCGTACGGCGGCGGCCCGCCTCCTGCGGGAGCGGGCCCTGGGCGTCCCCGGGGTGGTCCGCGTGCGGGTGAGCGTGCGGCACCGGCGGGCGAGGGTGCGGGCCGGTGTGGGGTACGGAGACCTGGAGGAGGTACGCGCCGAGGCTGTCCGGGTGCTCGGCGCGGGCCTGCTGGATCTGGGCCTGGCCCGTACGCCCGCTCTGCGGGTCCGGGTACGGCGCGAGCCGGACCTGCCGACCGGGGAGTCACGGGAACGGTCACTGGACGCGACCGTGTCCGGGCTTCGGCACGGCGGTACGGAGGGCGGGCCTCAGGACCGGGCTCTGGACGCGCCGCACGAAGGTCGGCGGGGCGGCCCCGGGGAGGCGCCTGCGAAGGGGCCTCAGGACGGAGAAGAAGCGTGAACGGCGGCGCGAGGGCAGGGGAAGCATGTCGGTGATCGGGCGTGGTGCGGTGAACCGGGTGCTGCTCGGGGCGGTCGGCCTCGCCCTGCTGGGCGGCGGGACTCTGCTGGCCGCCGGGGACGGTTCGGGGCTGGGCCGGGTGGGGCGTGAGCTGCCGGGCTGGTGGTCGGGGCGCGCGGCAGAAGGGGTGCTGCTGGACCGTGGCGGACTGGCCCGGCTGCGCGAGAACGGCTGGTGGACGCCTGCCGTGATCGTGGCGCTCACCCTCGTACTGGCGCTGTCGGTCCGGTGGTTCGCCGCTCAGGTGTCGACGGGCGGCCCCCGGTGGGTCGGTCTGCGGGGCGCCGGTCTCACGCTGCGGCGGCGGGCGTGGGAGCGGGCGATGACCGCGCAGGCGGCCTCGGTCGACGGGGTGGCGCGCGCCCGGGTACGCCTGGCGGGCCGTCCCCTGCGGGCTTCGGTGACGCTGGTCGTCGAGCCCGGGGCCCGGCCCGTGGAGGTGGTGCGCCGGGTCGCCGCCGGGGTCGTCGCGGATGCGCGCCGTTGCGCGGGCGTACGCGGTCTGCCGACCGATGTACGGGTACGGGTGGCGAACCGGCGGGAGCGGCGGACCCGGTGACTGTGGTGCGGGTGGGGGTGCGGCGGGGCGCTGGTGCGGGGCGCCGGGGCGTGGGGGCTGATTGCCATGGTGCGGGCGCTGATGCTGATTGCCGTCGGGCAGGGCCTGGGCGCCGTCGTGCGAGCGCTGGTCGCCGGTGGTGCCGGTGCTGATGCTGGTCCGTGGTGTTGGCGGGCCGGGGCGCTCCCGGCCTCCACAGGTTTACTACTCGCGAGTAAGGTGTGGGCCCGGGATGTCGGCGCCACGGTCCGTCCGGTCCCGGTTGCGGCCCGACGACGACCGTGGACAAGGAGTTGCGCCATGCCCCGCACCATGTCCGTGGCGGACAGCGTCGTCATCGACGCCTCTCCGGCCCGGGTGTACGAACAGCTCAGCGACCCCACCGCGATGGGCAGGTGGAGCCCGGAGAACCGGGGGGCGACCGTCCGGGGAGAGCGGCGCGGCGCCTACGTCGGCATGGTCTTCGACGGCCGGAACAGACGCGGCGCAGTGAGCTGGACGACCCGCTGCACCGTGACGGCGGCCGATCCCGGTGAGTGCTTCGCCTTCCGGGTCCACGCCATCGGGGTCCGGCGGCCGCGGCTTCCCGGGCCGATCGCCACCTGGGAGTACCGCTTCGAGGCGGTGGACGGCGGGACCCGGGTCACCGAGACCTGGACCGACGACCGGCGTTCCTGGCCCGACTTCCTGGCCAACGGCTTCGATCGCGTCGCGACGGGCGGGAAGACCTTCGCCCAGTTCCAGCGGGGCAACATCCGGACCACCCTCAAGCGCCTCAAGGCCGCGGTGGAGGAGGACTCCCGGGGAGCGGCCTGAGCCGTGCGGGCCCCGCAGCTCCCGCCCCGCACCTCCCGGTCGGCCGCCGGGCGGTGTCACTCCCCCGGTGCACACTGGGGCTCGTACGCGTGGTCCGAGCGCAGGGGGACGGATGGGCAGTGAGGAGAGCGCCGGGTTCGAGCCCGCGACCGGGGACGGGCCGCCGTCCGTCGGGAGTGCCGAGGTGCGCGCCGCTTCGGTGCGGACCGCCTTCGAGGGGCTGTTGCAGATCCGCCGCCTGACCGGCGGCGGGCAGGCCGTGCCGGCCCCGTGGGAGCTTCACCGGCCGGTGCGGGCCGTGGCGTTGGCCCTGGAGAGCTCCGGGGTCACTCCGTCCGCGGTCGATGCGTCGGGTCACCGGGTCTCGGCCGGGTACCGGGTGCGGACGGGCGAGCCTGCGGGGTCGGTACGGGTCGACTGGGCCGGACCGCCCGGCAGCGGCGCCGCCCACCACGAGGAGGAGGCGCTGGCCGAGTGCGCCGAGGTGCTGCGTCGGCTCGGGTGGACCGTGCTGCTCTACCGGGGTCCGCGCAGGCGGCGGTATCTGGAGGTTGAGCCACCGGCGGGAGTCACCGGGGTGCGTCAGCCCGCTCGGAGGGGCGTTGTCAGACCCATGGGGGATGCTTGACGGTCCGACACCTCTGACCAGGAGACGCTGAGATGGACAAAGACGAGCTCGCCGCGGCGCAGGCGTATGTCCGCCTGCTGGAGGCCACCCGGGCCGCGCTCTCGGACCCGGAAGACGCACCCCTGTACCTGCCGTTGCTCACCTCGCCGATGCGGGAGGCCGACCGGGCCCTGCGCGGGGCGGGGCTGACGGGGAACGAGGACCGGCTGTTCGCCCTGGTACGGGAGTTGCAGCCGAGCCTGTCCGGCAGCGACAGGTAGCAGGGGAGCGGCCGTTGGGGCTCGGTCTCAACTCGTCCCGGCGGCGCCGGGGGCGAGACCGAGCTCCTGCCCGCCCGGTCCGAGGGGGTCGAAGAAGCGGGCGATTGCGCTGTCGTCGACCTCGGCGAGGGTGGCCGGTCTCCACTGCGGGCTGCCGTCCTTGTCGATGATCCGGGCGCGTACGCCCTCCACGAAGTCGGGCTGCTCACGTACCCGGCCGGAGACGCGGAACTCCTGGTCCAGGACGGCTTCCAGGCTGCCGAGGCGGGCGGCCCGGCGTACGGCGGCGAGCGTGACCTTGAGTGCCAGGGGCGACCGGCCCGAGAGCTCCGCCGCCGCGTCCGCCGCCTCGGGGACGGCGCTGTCGTGGAGCCGTCGGACGATCTCCTCGACGGTGTCCGCCGCGTAGCAGGCGTCGATCCAGTCGCGCTGCGCGGTGAGCTCACCGGCGGGCGGTTCCCCGGCGAAGCCCCGTACCGCTTGCGCCACCTCGTCGGCGTTCGTCGCCCCGGCCACGGCTTCGGTGAGCTCCGGCAGGCGCCGCGTGGGTACGTAGTGGTCGGCGAGGCCGCACAGGAGGGCGTCGGCCGTCCCGGCGGAACGGCCGGTGAGAGCCAGGTGGGTGCCCAGCTCGCCGGGGGCGGCGGCCAGCAGGTGGGTGCCGCCGACATCGGGGACGAAGCCGATGCCGGTCTCGGGCATCGCCACCCGGGAGCGTTCCGTCACGATCCGGAGGGAGCCGTGGGCCGAGACCCCGACTCCCCCGCCCATCACGATGCCGTCCATGAGGGCGACGTACGGCTTGGGGAACCGGGCGATGCGGGCGTTGAGGCGGTACTCGTCGCGCCAGAACCCCAGCGACGCACGCCCTCCGGCACGGGTGTCGTCGTGCAGGGCCCTGATGTCGCCGCCCGCGCACAGGCCCCGGTCGCCTGCCCCGGCCAGCACCACCGAGGTGACCGTCCGGTCCTGCTCGGCGTCGGCGAGCGCCTCGTCGAGGAGCCGCACCATGGTGTGGGTGAGGGCGTTGATGGCTCGGGGCCGGTTCAGGGTGATGTGCAGGGAGCTGCCCCGGGCCTCCAGGAGGACGGGCCGGTCGTCGGTCATGTGTGCGCTCCGCTCGCTGGGCTGGGTGGTGGCCTGGGGCAGGGTGCCGGCCCTGGGGCTGCCATTCTGCGGCTCTCCGGTCCTGCTCCGGGCACGGGGCCGCGGGGCGGTCCGGGAGGTTACGTGTGAGGGGCCCGGGGCGGGGGTTGCGGCTGGGGTCGCGGCGTACGGTCGGAGGGCCGAACCGGTGGTGAGCCGCTGTGGCACTCCGGTGGCAGCGGCTCGACAATTGAGGCCTACGGGGCGCGTCGCCGCGCACCCCGCCGGACGACCTCCGGAGCATGCATGACCGACCACGAACAGCGGCAGGACGCCGAAGCCGCTCCGCTCCGCCGGACCGACGGGAAGACCAACGGTGAGATCGGGCCGGCGGAGCGCCTCGCCATGAACCGGACCGGCAGCTTCGACTGGGACCTGGACACCCGGACCCTGGACATCGACGACGCGGGGCTCGCGGTCTTCGGAGTGGACCCGGCGACGTTCGACGCGCGTCCCGGCGCGCTGGTGGAGCGGCTGGAGCCGGCGGAGCGGGCCCGGCTCGACGTCACGATCGACGAGGCCATCACCGGCGGCAGCAATTCCTACAACGCCCACTTCCGGGTTCCGCTGGACGACGGGACGAGCCAGTGGACCCATGTCCAGGCCCGCATCCTGCGCTCGAAGGACGGAAAGGCCCACCGGATCGTGGGGGTCGTCCGCGACGCGACGGCGGAAGTCACCCATTCGGCCTTCGTGCTGGATCTGGAAAAGCGCCGGCAGCGTCAGACCAGCATCGTCGAGCGCACCACGAGCGCGATGTCGCGCGCGGTGACCGTGGACGATGTGACGGCGGCGCTCACCGGTCCGGGCGGGCTGGCCAGACTGGGGGCGGACGGGCTGGTCCTGGGGCTGGTGGAGAACTCCGGGCTGAACATCGTGGCGCTGAGCGGTGAGTCGCTGGAGGCGCTCGACGGGCTCGGCTCCGGAGATCTGGAGCGCAACCTTCCGCTGGCGGACACCATCCGCAGCGGGCGGCCACGGTTCATCACCTCCCTGGCGGCGCTGGCGCGGCGGTATCCGGTGCTGGAGCCGCATGTGGGGAAGCTGAGGTTCCGGGCCGCGGCCTATCTGCCGCTGGTGGCCCAGGCCCGGTCGCTCGGCGGGCTCGCCCTCTTCTACCGGGAGCGCACGGTCTTCAACGCCGACGAGCGGATCCTGTGCCTGGGCCTCGCGGCCATCGTGGCCCAGTCCCTCCAGCGGGCGATGCTCTTCGACGAGGAGCGGGAGTTCGCCACCCAGCTCCAGTCCGCGATGCTCCCGTCCCGCATACAGGACATCGAGGGCGGCGAGATCGCGGTGCGCTACCACGCGGCGTGGAGCGGGCGGCAGGTCGGCGGCGACTGGTACGACGTGATCTCGCTGCCCAAGAACCGTTACGGGCTCGTCGTCGGGGACGTCCAGGGGCACGACACCCATGCCGCCGCGATCATGGGCCAGTTGCGCATCGCCCTGCGTGCGTACGCCGCCGAGGGGCATCCTCCGGCGACGGTGCTGGCGCGGGCCTCCCGCTTCCTCTCCGAACTGGACACCGACCGCTTCGCCACCTGCACCTACGCACAGGTCGACCTGGCGACGGGCGCGGCCCGGGTGGTCCGCGCCGGGCATCTGGGGCCACTGATCCGGCACACCGACGGGCGGGTCGGCAGTCCGCAGGTGCGCGGCGGGCTGCCGCTGGGGATCTCCACGGAGTTCAAGGACGAGGAGTATCCGGAGACCCGGCTCGACCTGGTGCCCGGGGAGACGTTCGTCCTGTACACGGACGGCCTGGTGGAGGAGCCGGGAGCCGATCTGGACACGGGGGTGGAGGCGCTGCGGAACGAGGTGAGCGCCGGGCCCGCGGGGGCGGAGGCGCTGGCCGACCATCTCTCGGACCGGCTCTGGGAGCGGTGGGGGTCGGGGGACGACGTGGCGCTCCTGGTGCTGCGGCGCAGCCCCGACGTGGGGTCCTCGCACGCGCCACGGCTGCACCAGTACATCCATCAGGCGGACCCGGAGGGGCTTTCGGACGCCCGGGCGATCGTGCGACAGGCGCTTGCCGACTGGGACATGGCCGAGTTCGCCGACGATGCCGAACTGGTCACGGGCGAGCTGCTGGTGAACGTGCTGCTGCACACCGAGGGCGGGGCGGTCCTGACGCTGGAGGTGCTGCCCGAGCCGGTGCGGCGGATCCGGCTCTCGGTCCAGGACCGGTCGAGCGCCTGGCCCCGGCGGCGTACCCCGGGCGAGACCTCGACATCGGGCCGGGGGCTGCTCCTGCTCGACGCGGTGGCCACCCGGTGGGGCATCGAACCCCGTGGTGAGGGCAAGGCCGTCTGGTGCGAGATCGGCCCCACTCCCCCGCCCGCCGGCACCGCGCCTCCGACGGCCGCCGGCACCGTGGCTCCCCCATCGGCCGCCGGGGCGCAGGACCCGTCGGCCGGGCAGCGATGAGGGGCGTGCCGCATCACCGTCAGCGGTACGGCACGCCCCCGACCTTCAGGTGACCGGGGTCAGTTCTCGGTGGTACGCCGCTTGCGGACGGCCCACAGGATGCCGCCGCCGGCCAGCAGAACCGCGAGGGCGGCGGCGCCTATGACGGGGGTGGCGGACGACGAGCCGGTCTCGGCCAGGTCCGGTGTGGTGGGGCTCGGGGCGGGTACCGCGGGGGCGGACTCCGACGGCTCGCCGCTGGGGGTGTCGCTCGGCTCGGGTGTCGGCGTGCCCGGGGTCTGCGACGGCGTCGACTCGGCCGGGGTCGACTCGGTGGCGGTCGGGGTCGGGGTCGGCGACTGCGAGGGAGTCTCCTCCTTCTCGCACGCCTCGGCCGTCTTCGTCTCGTCGATCGAGTGCTTGCCGCCTTCACCGGCGTCCTTGACGACCAGTCGGACGGTCACCGGCACGGAGTGCTCGGGAAGCGTCAGCTTCTCGTGGAACTCACGGTCGAACGTCTTGGTGGGCAGCAGGTCCTCGCCGTCCACGGAGACGGTCACCGTGTTGGGGACTCCACTCGTGTAGTCCTTGAGGTCGACCGTCACCTCGGAGCAGGTCACAGCCCACGTGGGAGTGTGAGCCGCGGCCGGACCGGCGGAGATGACGCCTCCGGTCAGACCGACGGCCGCAGCGGCCACAAGTGCTCCCGCACCACGCCACGACCTCCTGGAAATGATCATGGATACTTCCTCCAGCTGAATCTCATCGCCCGAATGGCGGTGGGGCGCACAGTACTGGCATCGCCCCGGGAGAGCGCAGTCGCCCCGGGCGGCACCCCGCGAACCAACCCGGCCCATACCTCCGCCACTTCACACAAGACGGACAGCCGGTTCGCGCCACTCTTGGGACGGTGGCCCGCGAGGCAGAGCCGGGGGCCGTGCGCGGGTGCGGCGCCGTACGAAGGGCCTCAGAGGGCCTTGTGCATGATGTGCAGCCCCACATAGCCCTCGGTCGGGTGGTCGAAGCCCTCGGGGAGGGTCCCGATCACCTCGAAGCCGATGGACTCGTACAGCTTGACCGCGCGGGTGTTCGTTTCGACCACCGCGTTGAACTGCATCGCCCGGAAACCCGATGTGCGGGCCCACTCGACCGAGTACTCGCACAGGGCGCGCCCCACGCCCTTGCCCGAGTGGGCGGGGTCGACCATGTACGTGGCGCTGGCCACGTGCGAGCCGTTGCCCATGTGGTTCCGGTTCATCTTCGCCGTGCCGAGGACCGTTCCCCCGTCGTCGACGGCGACGACCACACGGTTCGGCGCGGCGACGTACCACCATCCCCGCGCGTCGTCCTTCGCGAGGTCGACCGGGTAGGTGAGGGTCTCGCCCGCGGCGACGATGGTGTGGAAGAACGGCCAGATGGCTGCCCAGTCCTCGGTGGTGGCTTCCCTGATCAACATGCGGACATGATGCCCGACTCGGACATCCGTCCGCGAGCGGCTATCCGTCGCCTCGCCGACGCCGTCGCAGCCGGGCCAGCAGCCCCTTTCCGCCCGCCTCCCGTACGCCGGAGGACGCCTCCCCGGCAGGGGGCGGCGGGGTCGGCGGGGTCGGCGGCGCCTCGACGGCGGGTGCGGGCAGCGGTGGGGCCGCGCGTGGGGTGAGGGCCGGGGCGGGTGTCCCACCGGCTCCGGGGTCGTCGCCCGGGTGCGGTGCGGGCCGGTCCTCACGGGCGTGGTCCAGCTCCATGGTGAGGTTGATGCGCCGCCACAGGATCTCGTCGGGATCGTCCGCCAGCATCAGCTCCCCCAGGGTCTCCCTGGCCGCCACGGAGCCCGGCCGCCCGAAGACGGGCTCCGGCCGCACCCGTACGAGATAGGCCCGTTCGTAAGGGTCCTCCACCACTTCGGCCAGATGCGCGGAGTCCAGTGCCGAGGCCTCCACCGCCGCGCGGGCCCAGGGGTCCCGGGTTCGGTTCAGCAGCCGGTGGATCCGCTGGGAGCGCCAGTTCCGCGCCCTGCGGTCGCCGCCCGCCTCCAGCATCGTGCGCATATCAAGAGGTGTCCGGCCGGCGAGCAGATCGGGCTCCTGCACCGCGAACGCGGCCAGTTCGTCCGCGAGATAGAGCCAGACGACCGCGCGGTACCGGTTCAGGTAGAACGTGACCGGTGAGAAGCAGCCCGCCCTGGCCAGCCGGGTGAAGCGTGCGGGAACGATGCCGAGCAGCTCCGCGCCGTCCGCCGTACCGACCGTGCGCACACGCTCGGCCAGGCCGTCGGGAAATCCCGGCTGTTCGCGCAGGCGGGCGATCTCCCGCTCGTGCACCCGTGGCCGCCCGGCGCCGGGTCCGGCGGCCACGGCGATCAGCCCGAGATGCACCGCGAGCTCGAACTCGCCGCGCCGCAGACCCAGTTCCTGTGCCGCGCGGCCGACGGCCACGGTGGCCGCCGGACTGCCGGGCTCCGCGCGCACGCTCCCGTCCCGGCTGCCCCCGGTGCCCCTGTCCCCGGCGCCCCTGCCCTCGCGCGCGGCTCCCACATGGGCATCCCCGGCGTACGCGCGGATCGCTTCCTCGACCGACTCCACCGACATGATCATCCTCCCCGTGAACTCTCGAATACTCTCCGTGATCACGGTAGCCCGGCCGGGTCACTTCCGGGCGAGCCTGTGGATAACCTCTTCAAGCCGAGGAAAGACGCAGGTCAGAAAGGTCCCAGCTCCCCGGGGCCGCCCTGGCGGACGGATACGCCGAGGTGCTCGCCGACCCGGTTGACGAGCAGGGTCATCTCGTAGGCCACCTGGCCCACATCGGCTTCGGCCGCGGTCAGCACGGAGAGGCAGCTGCCGTCGCCCGCGGCGGTCACGAAGAGCAGAGCCTCGTCGAATTCGACCATGGTCTGACGGGCCCGGCCGGCCCGGAAGTGCCGCCCGGAGCCCCGGGCCAGGCTGTGCAGGCCGGACGAGACCGCGGCCAGATGTTCGGCGTCCTCGCGGGCCAGTCCGGTGCTGGCCCCGGTGACCAGGCCGTCGTTCGACAGCACCAGGGCGTGCCGTATGAACTGCACCCTGCTGGTGAGATCGTCCAGGAGCCAGTCGAGTCCCCGGTCAAGCGCCATGTGCTCGTCCTCCCCGTACCTTCGTTCCCCGTGCCCCGCTACGCGCGTAAGCCTTGCGCACCGCCTCCCTGCGGGCAAGCGCCCCCCGTGGCCCGGGGTGCCGCTTCGCGCCACCCCGGCATCGGCCCCAGGATGGACGCATGGCACACCACATGACCGATGAAGAATGGCGGGCCTTCCTCTCCGAGGGCACCCGCACCGCGAAGGTGTCGACCGTGCGGGCCGACGGCAGTCCGCACATCGCGCCCGTCTGGTTCCTCCTCGACGGCGACTCCCTGGTCTTCAACACCGGCAAAAAGAGTGTGAAAGGCCGCAATCTGGAGCGCGACGGACGGGTCTCCCTGTGTGTCGACGACGACCGGCCGCCGTATGCGTTCGCCGTGGTGCAGGGGCGTGCGGAGCTGAGCGAGGACCCCGAGGAGCTGCTGCGGTGGGCGACGCGGATCGCCGGGCGCTACGTCGGGCCGGAGGCCGCCGAGGAGTTCGGCCGGCGCAACGGCGTCGCCGGTGAACTGGTGGTGCGGGTGCGGATCGACAAGGTGATCGCCCTGGCCGACATGGCCGACTGAACGGCCGGTTCCGGTCGTGTACCGCCGTCGACGGTCAGCTGACGGAGGCGAGGAGCCGGGCGGTGTGCATGCGTCCGGCGTACTCGACCGTACGGATCAGGACGTCCTTCCCGGAGGCGCGGTCGCGGGCGTCGCAGAGCATGACGGGGGTGCCCCGGTCCAGGTCAAGGGCGTGGGACACATCGTGCGCCGCATAGGTGCGCGCCCCGGGGAAGCGGTTGACGGCGACGAGGAACGGTATACGGCGGCGCTCGAAGTAGTCGACGGCCGAGAAGCAGTCCTCAAGACGCCGTGTGTCGGCGAGGACCACCGCTGCCAGCGCGCCTTCGGACAGCTCGTCCCAGAGGAACCAGAACCGGTCCTGCCCCGGCGTGCCGAAGAGATACAGGGAGAGACCGGCGTGGATCGTAATACGGCCGAAATCCATCGCTACGGTCGAGACGGCCTTCCGCGCCGCTCCTTCCGTACCGTCCGGCCCCCGACCGGCCCCGCTCAGCGGTTCCTCGGTCCGCAGCGGCCGGATGTCGCTGACCGCGCCGACCAGAGTCGTCTTCCCCGCCCCGAAACCGCCCGCCACCAGGATCTTCAGGGCCATCGCGGTGTCGTCGTCCCCCAAGTGGGCGCTGTGGGTGCTGTGCGTGCTTTCGACGTGCTCGGAGGGCATCGACCACTTCTCCCGCGAGTGAGCCGCACGCCTGTGGCGGAGCTCGGTTCAGCCGTTCGGACATCGCTACGGGACAGCATGGCGACCGGCGGCCCGGACCGAGCGGGTTGATCGTTCTTGACCGATGCGGATCCGGCTCGCTCACTCCTGCCGCTTTCCGTACCTCTACCGCCCTCCTTATGGAACTACCGCCCTCCCTATGGAGCCATGTCGCCCGTACGGCTGCCGCGGGTGCCCAGGACGGCTCCGAGTAGGCCCGGCCCGGCCTCTACACTGGTTTCTTTCGGCCGCGGCGACGGATGGCGGCGGCAGGTCCGCGCGGGCGGCCCACGGATGGGAGAGACAAGAGTGTCGACAGGTACCGGCGGCGGCTTCCAGGATCCGCCCGCCGAGGTGCTGGCCGAGGCCGCCGCCGCGTTCGGGCTCCTGGCGACACCCGCGAGGCTGCACATCGTGTGGGCGCTGGCACAGGGCGAGAGCGATGTGACGGGCCTGGCCGAGCGGGTGGGTGGCACGCTGCCGTCGGTCAGCCAGCATCTGACGAAGCTCAAGCTGGCAGGGCTCGTGCGCTCGCGCCGGGAAGGCCGTCGTCAGGTCTATCTGGTCGACGACCCCGATGTGGTGACGGTCGTCCGGCTCATGGTCGGCCAGCTCTCCGAGCGTGCCGGGCACCCGCCCCAGCACCTCGCCCGCCTGCGTGAACTCGGTGCCTGAGGGCAGCGCAGCCGCGGGACCCGGCCGTACCGCCCCCGGCACATCGGCCTCCGTGACACCGTTCCCGGCTGCCTCGGCGACCACCGGCGCCCAGGCCCCCTCCCCCGGCACCGGGCCGGTCTCCCCTCAGGTGAAGACCTCCCTGCAGATACTGCGCTCGCTGGACAGCGGCCCCCGCGGGCTGGTGGAGGCGCGGGCCGAGGAGCGGCTCGTCCGGTTCGGCGAGAACGTGCTGCCCGCCTGGCGGCCGGTTCCCTGGCCCCGGCGGTTCATCCGCAGTCTCCGGGACCCGTTCACCTCCGTACTCCTCTGTCTGGGGCTGGTCTCCGCCGCCGTCTCCGCCTGGGGCACGGCCTGCGTGATCCTGGCCCTGGTCGCGGTCAGCTGCCTGCTGCGCTCGACCGAGGAACACCGGGCCGACCGTTCGACGGCGGCGCTCAAGGAGCTGGTGGCGACCACGGCGACCGTGGTGCGCCGCTCCTCGGCCGATGCCCCACCCCGGGAGCGGGAAGTGCCGGTGGCCGATCTGGTGCCGGGCGATGTGATCCGGCTCGGCCCGGGCGATCTCGTACCGGCGGATGTGCAGGTGCTGCGCGCCGGAGGGCTCACGGTGCATCAGTCGGCCCTGACCGGGGAGTCCGCGCCGGTCGCCAAGCATCCGCTCGACGCCCCCGACCCCGCGCTCGCCCGGGCCGGGCCCTTCGCGCAGCCGCAGCTGTGCTTCCAGGGCAGCAGTGTGACCTCCGGCAGCGGTACGGCGGTGATCGTGGCCACGGGAGGGCGCACCCGGTTCGCCGCCGCGCACGACGGCCGGGCCCGGCAGCGGGGCGCCAGCGCCTTCGACCGTTCGGTGCAGGGGATCTCCTGGACGCTGATCCGGTTCATGCTGCTGACCCCGCCGCTGGTACTGATGGCCAACGCGGCGCTGCGCGGCCGGGGCCTGGAGACGCTGCCGTTCGCCGTCGCCGTGGCGGTGGGGCTCACCCCCGAGATGCTGCCCGTCATCGTCACGACGGCGCTCGCGCGGGGCGCGGCCCGGCTCGCCCGTACCAGCGGAGTCATCGTCAAGCGGCTGCCCGCCCTGCACGACCTGGGCGCCGTCGATGTGCTGTGCCTGGACAAGACGGGCACGCTGACCGAGGACCGGCCCGTCGTCGAGGAGGCGACCGACGGCTCGGACGCGCCCGATCCCGAGGTGCTGCGGTGGGCCGCGCTCAGTGCGCTGTGGACCCTCCAGCTGGCCGAGCTGCCCGCGCCGGACGCCCTCGACGAAGCGGTGCTGGACGCCGCGGAGGAAGCGGAGGGCGGGGAGCCCGCCCCCGCGTACGAGGGGGTGGCGGCGCTGCCCTTCGATCCGGTGCGCCGGGTCGCGACCGCCGTGGTCCGGCGGCCCGGCCGGTTCGGCGTGCACACCCTGGTCACCAAGGGGGCCGTGGAGGCGGTGCTCGAACGGTGCGCGATGGACGGGGACGAGCGGGAGCGGCTGCTCGCCCTCGCCGACCGGAAGGCGGAGTCGGGGCTGCGGCTGCTGGCCGTGGCGCGGGCCGACCGGCCCGCGCGGGCCGGGGCGTACACCCCTGCGGACGAGCGCGGGCTGACCTTCGTGGGCCTGGTGGCCCTGCGGGACGTCCCCGCGCCGAGCGCCGCCGACGCGCTCGGCGTCCTGGCCCGGCGGGGCATCGCCGTCAAGGTCCTGACCGGCGACCACCCGGGCACGGCGGCCCGCGCGTGCGAAGAGCTGGGGCTGCGCGCGGGCACGGCGGGCGGGTACGGCGACGTGGTGACCGCGGAGCTGGTGGACACCCTGTCGGACGCGGAGCTGGCGAAGGTCGCGGACCGCGCGACCGTGTTCGCGCGCTGCACCCCCGAGCACAAGGCCCGGATCGTCTCGGCGCTGCGGGCCGCCGGGCACACGACCGGCTTCCTCGGCGACGGCGTCAATGATCTGCCCGCCCTGCACGCCGCCGACGTCGGCATCTGTCCGCGCAACGCGGTCGACGTGGCGCGCGAGGCCGCCGACGTGGTGCTGGCCGAGAAGGACCTCACCGCGATCGACCGGGCGGTGCTGGCGGGCCGGCACAGCAGCGGGAACATCGCCACCTATCTCCGCATCACCCTCTCCTCCAACCTGGGCAACGTCATCGCGATGCTGACGGCCGGGCTGATGCTGCCCTTCCTCCCGATGCTCCCGGCACAGGTGCTGGTACAAAACCTCTGCTTCGACGCGGCGCAGCTCGCCTTCGCGTTCGACCGCCCGGCGGCAGCCGCGCTGCGCCGTCCCACCGTGCTGCGGTCACGCGACTTCCTGCGCTTCATCACCGGCTTCGGACTGCTCAACGCCGCCGCTGACCTCGCGACCTTCGGCGTGCTCGCCCTCGCCCTGCACAACGCGGCCGGAACGGACGGCGAGGCGGCGTTCCACGCCGGGTGGTTCACCGAGAACCTGCTGACCCAGGCGCTCGTGATGGTCCTGCTGCGGACCGGCCGCAGCGCCGCCGAGCGCCGGGCGGGCGGACCGCTGCGGGCGGCGGCGGCCGGGCTCGCGGTGGTCGGCGTCCTGCTCCCCCTCACCCCGCTGGGTCCGCTGCTCGGGATGAGCGCCCTGCCGCCTCTCTACTACCTGCTGCTCGGCTCGGTGCTGGGCCTGTACGCGGTGGGGCTCACGGCGGCACGGAGGCGATACGAGCGGCGCCATGGGGCCGGCATCGAGCTGGAGCGGGGTGTACGGGAGGCCGGTGCGGAGCGCTGAGGGGGTCCCCGTTCCGCCTCCACAGCACAGTTGTACAGTTGCGCAATGCGGCAACTGTTGTCGCGTATCCAGAGACGTGAACAGAGAGAAGGGCGGGACCAGAATGTTGCGCAATGGCCTGGAGCCCTGGCACCTGTTGATCCTGGCCATCGTGGTGGTCGTGCTCTTCGGCTCGAAGAAGCTGCCGGACACCGCCCGCGCCCTGGGGAAGTCGATGCGCATCCTCAAGAGCGAGGCGAAGGCCATGAAGGACGAAGAGGCCCGCTGAATCTCCCGGGCGACCGGTGCCCCGGACCGGACACCCGGCCGCCGTTCATTTCACGGCTTGCGCAATCCGGGAACCTTGCAGGCCGCGTGGTGCGTTCGTACCAGTAGCGGCCACATGTAGTGACAGCAACGCAGCACGGATCGCAGGATCAAGGGATCGACCGATCAGACGTGCGGACCGACGGAACACTGGAGGATATTCATGGGTGTGAGCCTGGCGAAGGGCGGCAACGTCTCCCTGTCGAAGGAGGCCCCCGGCCTGACGGCCGTGACGGTCGGTCTCGGCTGGGACGTACGGACCACGACCGGGGCCGATCACGACCTGGATGCCAGTGCGCTGCTGTGCTCCGAGGCGGGCAAGGTCCTCTCCGACGCCCACTTCGTCTTCTACAACAACCTCAACAGCCCCGACGGTTCCGTCCGCCACACCGGTGACAACCTGACGGGTGAGGGCGAAGGCGACGACGAGTCGGTGGAGGTCGACCTGGCCTCGGTGCCCGCCGAGATCGCGAAGATCGTGTTCCCCGTCTCGATCCATGACGCCCAGAGCCGGGGCCAGAGCTTCGGCCAGGTGCGCAACGCGTTCATCCGCGTCGTGAACCGGGCGAACGGTGTGGAGCTGGCCCGCTACGACCTGAGCGAGGACGCGTCCACCGAGACCGCGATGGTCTTCGGCGAGCTGTACCGGCACGGTGTGGAGTGGAAGTTCCGGGCCGTCGGCCAGGGATACGCCTCGGGGCTCGCCGGAATCGCGTCCGACTACGGCGTCAACGTCTGAGCGGGACGCCGCACCCTGGGTGCCCGGACCAACCCGTAAACGGGGTCGGCTGACGAGGGCTCCGAAGGTCCGGGCGGCCGGGCCTTCACCTCGTTCCGTCTGGTTCGGCCTCGATCCGCCTCGTTTCGCCTCGATCCGCTTTGTTCCTTGCGTTTCGTTCGGGCTTCGGCTGCGCGATCATGTCCGCATGGCCGATGACCGTACCCGTGTCCTGGACTTCTTCGCCCCGCGCGCGGTCGGCTGGGACAGCCGGTTCCCCGACGACGGCCCGGCCTACGCAGCCGCGGCCGGTCTGCTCGGGCTGCGGTCCGGGGACGCCGTCCTCGACGCGGGCTGCGGTACCGGCCACGCGCTCCCGGCGCTGCGCGCGGCCGTCGGCGCGGAGGGCGCGGTGCTAGGGGGTGTCCGCAATGTTGGTGGGGAGCCAGAGTCGTAGGCAGGCGAGGGTGACGAGGGCTTGGTAGTGGCGGGCTCGTTTGTCGTAGCGGGTGGGTGCGCCACGAGGCGCCACGGAATCGAGTGAGGTGAGAGACCTT
>NZ_JBHYVE010000050.1:0-32709 GCF_042750035.1 Streptomyces sp. NPDC059452 | reverse complement strand
GGTCGTCGGCAGCGTCTGTTGTGTATAAGAGACAGGTGCAAGCGGGGCGGTCGCTGCGCTCCCTTGGCCCCCGCGATGCGGGGGCGCCTCCCTCCGCTGCGCTCCAGGAGGCAGTGGGGGCCGGCCGCTGCGCGCCCGGCTGGCCCGCGCGGTGCGCGGGCCCTGACTGACTGTGTGACTTGCGGCTAGTGGGGTTTTCGGTAAGGGAGTTGAAGGGAGCGCGAGGCGCTCCCGGCGGGGTCGCTGCGCTCGCCCGCCAGGCGGTCCTTCCGGCTGCGCCTCCAGAACCTTCAAGGCCCGCGATGCGGGCCAGGCTGGTTACGAGGGTGAGGGTCGCTCGATCGGGTCGGGATTCAGCGTAGTGGGTGCATCCAGAAGATGCACATGTAGCATTGGCAGAAGTGAGGGGCACCCACCAGTCGGGCTTGAATGGAGAGGTCAGAGTGATGCTGAATCGGGATAGAGCCCTGGAGTTAGCTGCTCAAAAAGCCGCTCCTGAAGGGCCGGAGAGGGTTGCTCGGGCTCTATTTCAAACGCTATGGGGTCTGCCGGAATTCGCGGACAAGCAACGGCTGCGGCGGCTGGAGGTCTTCCGGGTGATCGCGCTGCGTACCTGGCCCGAGGGCCCCGCGGCTGTCGCTGCGGCCGCCCTTCATGCGCTGAACGGTGCAACGGGCGACCCGGCTGCGCCGTGGGCCCAGCAGACCGCGCAACGGGTGGTGCAGCTCGCCGCTTTCGGGCTCGGCCTCGATGAGATCCGCGCTCGTACCGCCGAGGCGTGGGAGGACGTCCTCGGAGCGCAGGACGTCCTCGGAGCGCAGGACGTCCTCTTTGAGGAAGACGACGAAGAACTGGGCGGGAGTCCGGACCTGAGCGAGCGCTGGCGGCACGCCGAGTGGCAGCGGCTCCTGGAGCTCGTCACCGCCGGCGGTGCCCCCTTGTACGAGCCAGGCCTCGACCCGCAGGTCACCGCCTGGACAGAGCAGCGCCGGGAGCAGCGGCAGCAGGTTCAGGCGGCTGAGGAAGCCGCGCGTGCGGAACGGGCAGCGCGGGCCAAGGCGGCGTGGCAGGAGCGCGTGGACGAACTCCAGCTGGAGCTGGCACTCGACGCCGCCACGGGCCGCCGTGTCCGCGCCTGGGCGCAGCGGTACGGTCTCTCGCCCGCCGCCATCGTCCACCAGCTCGTCCAGCACGCCACCGACGGCCCCGGCAGCGGTCTGGCCGTGGACGAGTTCACGCCCGGCCCTCACGAGGCTTCGGGGCCTGCCTGCCCGGCCGATCCGGAATAGCCCGCGAGCCGGCCATCACCAGCTCACGGATCGTGGAGCTGGCCGTACGTATCGCGGACATCCGGCAGCGCGCCTGGATCGATGACCGGCCCTACAACCACCCGCACACGGACAGAGAAGAAGGAGCACGGCATGATCTGGAGTTCCGAGGACCTGGCGCGTGATGTCGTACGCCGCAACAGCACGGGCGGCCTGCCCCTCGCCCAGGTGACCGAAGCCGTCTCCGTACCCCCGTTCACCCCGCGCTGAGCTCTGGGAAAACACGCCGGAACCGAAGAGAAGACAGGTGCAGGAATGCTCGGGGTAAAGCTCAGAGAACACCAGCTGAAGCAGAAATCGGCAGTCCGGAAATGGGTAGGATTCCCCGCAAGATCATTTGCGCTCCCGCAGGGTTCCCGGGGCACGATCGTGTCCGCCACCGGCTCCGGAAAGACGATCATGGCCGCCGCGAGCGCCCTGGAGAGCTTCGCGGACGGCCGGATCCTCGTCACCGTGCCCACCCTGGACCTGCTCGTCCAGACCGCGCAGGCGTGGCGCCTGGTGGGGCACCGGGCGCCGATGGTCGCGGTGTGCTCGCTGGAGAACGACGCGGTACTGAACTCGCTGGGCGTACGGACGACCACGAACCCGATCCAACTGGCCCTGTGGGCCGGGCACGGGCCGGTCGTCGTGTTCGCCACGTACGCCTCCCTCGTCGACCGCGAGGACCCCACCGATGCAACGGGCCAGCGGAAGGTCCGGGGGCCGCTGGAGGCCGCCCTGGCGGGCGGAGAGCGGCTCTACGGCCAACGCATGGACGGCTTCGACCTCGCGATCGTGGACGAGGCACACGGAACCGCCGGTGATCTTGGCCGTCCGTGGGCTGCGATCCACGACAACCAGCGGATCCCCGCCGACTTCCGGCTTTACCTCACCGCCACCCCCCGCATCCTCGCCGCGCCCCGGCCTCAGAAGGGCGCGGACGGCCAGGAGGCGGAGATCGCGACCATGGCCGACGACCCGAACGGTACGTACGGCGCGTGGCTCGCCGAACTCGGGCTCTCGGAAGCGATCGAGCGGGAAATCCTCGCCGGGTTCCAGATCGACGTCCTGGAGATCCGCGACCCGGCCCCCGCCATCGGCGAGTCCGAGGAAGCCCGGCGCGGCCGGCGCCTGGCCCTGCTGCAGCCCGCGCTCCTGGAGCACGCGGCAAAGTGGAACCTCAAGACCATGATGACGTTCCACCAGAAGGTCGAGGAAGCCCGCGCGTTCACGGACAAGCTGCCCGAGACAGCGGCCGAGCTGTACGTCAACGACGCCTCGGACGAGGACCTAGCCGCCGCCGACAAACTCCCCGCGTCGTCGATCGACGCCGAGTTCTACGAGCTGGAGCCCGGCCGCCACGTACCCCCGGACCGCGTCTGGTCGGCATGGCTGTGCGGCGACCACACCGTCAGCGAGCGGCGCGAGGTCCTGCGCCAGTTCGCCAACGGCACCGACGCGGGCGGGCACCGGGTCCACCGCGCCTTCCTCGCCAGCTGCCGCGTGCTCGGCGAAGGCGTCGACATCACCGGCGAGCGCGGAGTCGACTCGATCTGCTTCGCCGACACCCGCGGCTCCCAGGTCGAAATCGTCCAGAACATCGGCCGCGCACTCCGGCTCAACCGCGACGGCTCCACCAAGGTCGCCCGCATCATCGTGCCGGTCTTCCTGGAGCCGAACGAGGACCCGACGGACATGGTCGCCAGCGCCAGCTTCCGCCCGCTTGTAGCCGTTTTGCAAGGGCTCCGCAGTCATGATGAACGACTCGTTGAGCAGCTCGCCTCCCGTGCCCTCACCAGCGGCAAGCGCAAGGTCCACGTCCAGCGCGACGAGAACGGCCAGATCATCGGCACCGACGGCGAGGACCAGGAGCACGACGACACCCAGGCCGCCGCCGAATCCGCCCTGCTCCACTTCTCCACTCCCCGGGACGCCGCCACGATCGCCGCGTTCCTGCGCACCCGCGTCTACCGGCCGGACAGCCTCGTCTGGCTGGAGGGCTACCAGGCCCTCATCCGCTGGCGGGCCGAGAACGAGATCACCGGCCTCCACGCCGTCCCCTACGACGTCGAGGCCGAGGTAGGGGCGACGAAGGCGTTTCCTCTGGGGCGGTGGGTCCACCAGCAGCGGAAATCGCTGCGGGCCGGGGAACTCGATCCGCACCGCAAGGAGCTCCTGGACGCCCCGGAGGCCGGGATGGTCTGGGAGCCCGGCGAGGAGACATGGGAGAACAAGCTCGCCGCGCTGCGCTCCTACCGGCAGGCCACCGGACACCTCGCACCCCGCCAAAACGCCGTCTGGGGCGAGGCCGAGGCAATGGTGCCCATCGGGCAGCATGCGGCCAATCTCCGCAGGAAGGGCGGCCTCGGAAAGGACCCCGAGCGCGCCGCGGCGCGCGCAGCACAGCTCGCGGCGATCGACCCGGACTGGGACTGCCCGTGGCCACTCGACTGGCAACGCCACTACCGCGTCCTCGCCGACCTAGTCGACGCCGACGGCATCCTGCCGACCATCCAGCCCGGTGTCCTGTTCGAGGGCGATGATCTGGGCAGGTGGCTCGCACGGCAACGAGAGGCGAGCACCTGGGCGCAGCTGTCCACCGAACAGCAGGAGCGCCTCTCACAGCTGGGCGTCACACCGCTTGAGGCTCCGTCTCCCGCCCCAGCGGCCACGCGTGCGACGAAGGGCACGGGCAAGGCGCAGCAGGCGTTCCAGCGGGGCGTACAGGCCCTCGCCCAATGGAGGGATCGGGAGGGCAAGCGGCCGGTGCCGCGAGGAGCCAGCGAGGAGATCGCGGTCGACGGCGAGGCGGAGCCGGTGGTCGTAAGACTGGGCGTATGGATCTCGAACACCCGCGCGAGGCGGGACAAGCTCAGCGCCGAACAGCTCGCCGCCCTGGCCGCGTTGGGCGTCGACTGGGCAGGCCCGGCACCAGCCGCCCCGGCCCCCACGGACGGAAGCTTTGACCAGCCGGCGTCGCCGGAGACGTCAGTACCGGGTCAGCGCGACGCCAACGCGATGACGGACCAGGAGCGCGAAGCCGAGGCGGCCCGCAGCCTGGCACGCATGAAGCGCCTCACCGAGCTGACCCGGAAGCACACCAAGGCCGAACTGCTGCGCATGGCCTACGCGGGCGGCCTGGTACGCCACAACTCCCCCGAGAAGTGGCGCAAGGACGAGATCGCCTCCGCCGTCGTCGACCAGGAGCTCCGGGCCGCCGCCCGGGCCGGAACCGACCAGCCACCCGCCCCTCCCGCTTCGGCCGCCCCGCCGAAGCGGCCGCGGGTACGACATCACCATGACGAGTGCGACACGGTGCTGTACGAGGGCGGCGCCTGCACCTGCGACATCATCGAGCAGTACGGACCGCCCTCCGAACAGGGCGACTACTGAGACAGCCTCCGGCCGCTCCCCCACCGGACCCCGGGCCTGTCGAGGCCCGGGGTCTCGCGCTGTCGGGTTCGGGACGGGCGCAGTCGTGACCGTGTAGGCCACTGACAGCCGGCGGGAGAGACGTCACCAGCGACCAGCACGAACCGGACTCGCCGCCGTGTTCTCCCTGGTACGGAGTCATGATGGGAACTATCCAAGATTCGGACTCCGGAACATCAAAGATCACCGTCTGAAGCGTTAAAGGTTCCAGGCATCACGTACACGCCTGCCTGCGGCTTCGGGCGCCAATGGATTCCCACTGGGGTCATCAGTTATCCAATGTGTTCCGATAGCTCGGTCTGAACGGGAGGCGGCCAAGCGGCCGCACCGGAATTCGACACCCGCTCCCTACGACCGATCGGTGAACATGGACTCCGTGAACACCGAACTGACCGTGCTCAAGCGGGACATGCCCGTAAGCCAGGACGACACGATACGGATGCTGCTGGAGCAGTCCAAGCGCACCGGCCGTGCCGTCCTCATCCGGCGTGCCTTCGTCCAGGACGCCGATCCCGGCCTCCGCCTGATCACGCAGCCCGGCCCGTTCTCCAAGATGCTGCGCAGTAACGAGCGGCTGGACCTCTTCCTCCTGATCCACTGCGTCACCGCGCGCGCCGACTGGAGCGTCACTCACCGGTCCGAGACCTGGGGCCGCGCCGCAGGGATCTCCTTCGCCACCAACGGCACCGCGAGCGCCGCGGTCTCCCGGCACCTGCACAAGCTCAAGGAACTGAAGCTGATCAGCACCGAGCCGCACGGCCGGATGACGAAGATCACCAAGTTGCTCGAGGACGGCTCCGGCGATCCGTACACGCTGCCGTCGGGCGACAAGGAGGGCTCTCGCAAGAGCACCTACTTCAAGGTGCCGTTCGCGTACTGGGAGCAGCACTACTACCGGAAGCTGTCGATGCCGGCGAAGACGATGCTGCTCATCCTCATGAGCCAGCGCAAGCTGTCCTTCGTCCTGCACAAGGACAGGGAGTACGCGCTCTGGTACGGGGTCTCCCCCTCGACGGTCAGGCGTGGCATCGAGGAGTTGAAGAGGGAGCACCTGCTGTACGAGTTCCTCTGCGAGCAGCAGCTGGATGGCTTCTCCGTCCTCGGGCAGAGCACGCAGGTCCGCTGGGCTCTCGCCGCGCCGTTCGACCTGAACGTCAACAAGACAGAGCGCGAGGCGGCAGAGGCCGCCTGGACTCCGGAGGGCATCGCCCGCACCGCGCTGCGGATCGGCGCCCGTATCCCCGCACTCTCGGGGGCCGCGATTCCGCGATGAGCACCGCCGGGGCGCACGGCCCCGGCCCCACGACTCCCGGCCCGGCACACACGGGCCGGGCGCGGCGCAGGCCGCCGCCCCGGAACGGGCGACGGCCCCCTGTTCCAGCAGGGAGCCGCCCAGTGAACAAACCGACAGTCACTCCCCAAGGAGGCACCACCAGCATGTCCAACGAGCCTAAGGGCACCGACCGCCGGGCGTCGACCCGGCATCACCAGAGCAACGGCCAGCTGCGCCACAACTGGTCCGGGATCCGGACCCGTCTGCAGCAGCTGCTGGATGGCGGCCACCGCCGTCGCCTGCGCGCCCTCGCCCGTACGGCGGGCTACGGCATCCTCCGCGGCTCCGCCGGCGCCCTGGGCGCGAGCGGGACCGGGTGGATCATCTGGTGGGTCCAGCAGCGCTGACCCGGCGCGCACCCGCTGATCCCACATCCGCCGACCTGGTGGTCCCGCTCCCTGGCCGGGGCCACCAGCGGCCAGCGGGGTCAGCCTGTTCTTGTACGAATTGCTCCAACGGACCGTTGCGATCCGTGTGCGGATGGTGATCTACTCCGATGCCCAGAGCGTCCGTTGGGGGCACGATGCGAATAGAAACCTGTGCCGTTGAGCTGGTGGTCGGCACCGGCCGGTTGCGTAAGTGGAGCGCCAGTGACGCTTGCGCCTGCTGATGGTGGCCGGCGCAGCCGGCGTGGCTTCCTGTACCAGGACGCGGTCACACTCCTGGACTGCCTCGACATGCTGGGCGGCCACTGGACGGAAGTCTCGTGGGAGGATCTAGAGGACATCCTCTGCTACAAAGCTGACGCGCCTTCTTACCGGCAGGTCAAGACAGTCGAAGGAGCGAAGCGCCACAGCATCGCCGACATCTGCAAGCCGGATGCGGCGAAGAAGGCAGAGAACAGAACGGCGGCAACAAGCTACCTCGGCAAGCTGTTCGGCGGAAAGCCACTTCCGGAAGGAACACGCTTCACGCTGATCGTCAATGAGACCCCCCAGCGAGATCTGTTCCAGTTTGTCTGTGAGCGCGGCGGCGCACGCGGGCCGGTCAACGCAGACGATCGTGAGCGGATCATCGACAAGCTCAACGGTCTGAGCCTGCCCGACGGCCGTGACGTCGGATGGTGCGTCGATCGTCTGGATGTACTCGTCACAGCGCGCACTTGCGATCAGGTCGAAGATGAAGCCCGCAGACGTCTGATTCCACTGATCACGACGTACCTCGGCCAGGACCCGCTGGCGCAGGAGGTGGACAACGTTCTGCTGGGGCTTGTCTCCGGGTACATCGCGCGCCGTGCGGCCGAACCAGAACCTCAACGCCACACGGCTCACGAATTCCGGAGCATCCTCGAGAAGTCCATTCTCCAGGTGACCGGGCAGCGCTCCGATGGTTCCACCGAGCCGCTCATGACCCTTCAGGCGAAGCTGCGGCCAGCTGGTGTCCCCGATGCCGAGGCGGAACGTCAGCATGAGGCCATGCTGACGTTCCGCCAGGCCCAGCGCCGCAGCCTGGGTAGTGAGCGCCAGCGTCTCGCCGAGCTGTCGGACAAGGTCTACGCCATCTGCCAGCTCACCTCGATGCAGAGGCGCGGCGGTCTGATCGAAGCAGGCGAACCCGCCTATAGAGAAACGATGCTCAAAGTCAGCCAGATGCGGGAAGTGGTCTCTGGAACGGTAGACCTCAGCCAGGCTCTGGCTGTGCTGAGCGACATCACCGCACGCTGCCAGAACAGGTACGAAGATGCCTCATAAAATCGGCAGCAAGGTCGTGCCGCCCCTCCATAGGGCATGGGATCCCGACGACTCGGTCGATTTCCATGCCTCGCGCCTGTTGCTGCTCATCCACCTGTGCGGTCAGAGCCCGGGGCCGTACATCGAAGGGCGCACGAAGTTCGCGAAGCTCGACTTCTTCCTGCGCTACCCCGGATTCCTGGAACGAGCGCACGCCGCTCTGCTGCCGGGCAGAGCTGGTCGGCCAGAAGTGTTCGTCGCCCCGGACACCTCCGAGATCGAGGCGCCAATGGTGCGATATCGGTACGGCCCCTGGGACCACCGTTACCGCCAGTTCCTGTCCTTTCTCACCGCCCGCGGCCTCGCAACCATCACCATCAGCCATAACCCCGAGCGGGTGAAGCTCACGGCCGCCGGTAAGACGACGGCGGCCCAGCTCACAGCAATGGAGCAGTTCCAGCCCCTGGTCCAGCGATGCCGAGCCATGCAGGGCAACCTGGCGGACATGTCAGGCACCGACCTGAAGAACATCATCTACGACCTGTTTCCGGACGAGGTCGGCAACGCGACCTTCCATCAGGAGATCCGCCCATGAGCGAGCCCAGCACATCCGAGCGCGGGCTTCGGATCGCCAAAGTCACGCTCGTACACCCAAGCGGCGAGTTCGACGAATATGCCTTCGAGCCCAGCAAGCTCAACATCCTCACTGGCGTACGCAACAGCTCCAAGACCACGACACTCCGAGTGATCGACTACTGCCTCGGTGACCGGGACAGTCCCGCCGAAGCTCTCAAAGCGGCGGTCGCCGATGAGCATGTAGAGGTCAGCACGGATCTCAGGATCCACGGCCAGCCCCACACCCTCACCAGGTACCTCACGCAGGGACGGATGGGAAAAGTCAGCATCGACGGCTCGGAGATCACGGCCGCCGAATTCTCTGACTGGATCCTGGGTGAACTGGGATGGCCCAACCTGCGCATACCCAAGGGGCTTCATCCGGCTGCGGCCACTGAACAGGTCTCCCTGTCCTTCCGCAACACCTTGCGGCACTTCTACCGAAACGAGGACTCCTGGACAAGCTTCGCGAACAAGGAGCATGAGTTCGTCCGGCGTGCAGTGGTCAGCCAGCTCCTAGGATTCGCCCAATCCCGAACCGCCCAGGCGAACCGGGACTTCGAGCTCGCACAGGCGAAACGGCGTCGAGACGAGGCCGAGGCCGTGAGCAGAGAGGTCCGGGAAAGCACTCTGCAGGCCATCACCGCTATCTCCCAGAACCTGGGCCTGCCCCTCACCCACAGCGCAGAGCAGGTCGCCGCAGCACGCCGCGAGCTGCAGGGCGAGCTCAACGCCATCCACGAACGTCGTCGAACCCTGACAGCTGAAATCCAAGGCATTACTGAAGGAAGCACACCTGCCGGGGCGCCCGCGGGATACGACTCCTCCCTGACCGTTGCCTACGGAGACGTCACCAGCCAGCTCAGGCGCGCGACCGAGGAGATGGCGGACCTGGAACATCTCCTTGAGGAACACCGCCGCTCGGCTCGCACGGTCACAGCCGAGGTAGGTCGAATGGAACGTCTGATCACCTCCATCGAGGTCTTCGACGCCCTGCCAGTCCGCTTGTGCCCTGCCTGCGAGCAGAGCGTCGATCCCAAGCGTGCTCACCACGAGGACGCCTGCTATCTGTGCTTCCAGCCGGTGGACGATGACAAGCGCCAGCGCAGGGCACAGGTGGAAATCAGGTCCCTGAAGTCAGAACTGTCCGAGCTGGATGACGTCATCACACACACCGCAACCGACCTCGAAGCCACGCGAATGCTTCAGCAGACGTTGCATGCACAGCAGGCCGAACTGGCGCAGCAACTCAACCAACAGCGCGCCGCACAACTTGCCCCGTTCATGGCGACGTTGGAAGGACTCGCCGCGCAGATCGCCCAACTGGAGCACAAGATGACTGCCCTCCCTGCGATGGAAGAGATTCTGCAGCGTCGCGACGAAGCGCACCGCACCTTGCTCTCCGCTCAGCAGACCGTGGATCAGATCGAGAAACAGCAGCCGGCCTCAAGGACATCTGTGCTGTCTCCCATGGACCGGTGCTCCGCCTTCGCCGACCGCATGAACGATTTCCTCGCCCGCTACCGCGACACTCTCTGGGTGACCCGGGACGTGACGATCAGGGACACCGATCTCACCTTCTACGTCGGTTCCCGGCCCTGGGACCAAGGTCTGGGAGCAGAGGCCAAGGTCCTGTTCTTCCTGGCATATAGCTACGCCACCCTGTTCCTCGAAAGGGATCTCGACCAGGAGTGCGCCTTCCCTGGGCTGCTGCTGCTGGACAACCCTCACCAGCAGGGCATCGCCCACGACGTAGTGCGCCAAGCTCTCACGGAACTGGCCGCAGCCGCCCGCGACACCGGAACCCAAGTCATCAGCACGCAAACGCTGAGGCCACCCAACGATCCTCAAACCATCCGCGAGATCGCGATGCCGAAGGTATACGCCGCCCCATAGCGAAATCGCGTGCAGGGGACGTACAGGCCCCGGTCACGTCACCGGCCATGAGACAGCTCCCGACCACCCATCGGGCCGCCCACGAGTCGGGTGATCCCGGCCGCACTCCGGTCCGGCCGGGACTCTCCCGCCTCCGCCCCTGGGCGGGACTCTGCACCAGGAGGACAGCACCCGAGCTCTCGGTGGAAGGGATCGGGTGTGACGTGGACGCTGCCGGAGCCAATGCTGAGCACGCCCGTGCCCGGGCCCGATCTGCGGCCAGGATGGGCCGGCGAGCTGAAGTGGGACGGGTTCAGGGCCCTGGCCTCCGTCGATGAGGACCGGGTGGTGCCTCCGGCCGGTGGCGCCACCCTGCACGCTGGCATCGCGCCCGCCCCGACCTCTCCCTCGCCGACATCCCTCGCCTGACGCCGCCGCACTGATGGCAGCACGGCACGGAAGCCCCGCCGAAGCCCGTACGCCGTGGTCCCGACCACAGCAACCTGCCCCGGATTTCCAGGCGACGGTGGGTCAAAGGTCGAACTCCAAGTGCGCGATGTCGGTGAAGCGGACATCCTCCAGCTGGCCAGCGCGGCGGCCGTGGTCCTGGAAGTACACCTCCTTGAGTGCTTCGGCGGCGATCTGCTGGAGCTGCTGGTCGGTGGCGCCCTGCTCCTGGGCGTCGAAGAGGCGGGCGGCGTACTGCGGCGGCAGGGCGACGGTCAGGTGCCGGAGCCGGTCCTCGTCCGTCGACCCGATCGGCGCGGTGTAGCCGATGCGGGCGCGGGTGTCGATGACGATGCCGCCGGTGGTGGCCGCCTTCAGCCGGGCTCTGGCGCGGATCTGTGGCTGCCACCGCTTGTTCACCTCGGTCTCCAGGCGGGCGGCGAGGTCAGGGCGCGGCTTCTTGAACTGGTCCTTCACGTACCGCTCGACGGTGCGCTGGGAGATGCGCAGTATCTGGGCGACCGCCTTGGTGCCCTTGAGCTGCTTGACCAGGTAGCGCATCTGCGCGCCCGCGCTCTTGGGCGCCGGGCGGGTGAACGCCTTCTGCACCGCGGCGTCCAGGCCGTCTCCGAACAGGCTCATCGCGCTCTACCTACTCCCCGGTGTCCTGGTCAGCGATAGTGCCGTCCTTGATGTACCGGGCGAGGTTGAGCTCCGGGGCCTCGAACTGTTCGCGGACGCCCTCGCCCCACAGCACGCTCTGGGTGCCTTCCCACTTCACCAGGCCGGGGTTCACTCCGAGTTTGAAGCCGCCGGGCAGCGGCTTGCCGTCCCGGTAAGGCAGGAAGTCCAGCGGCGACGGCCCGTCGGAGGCGTAGACGACGCAGTCGGAGAGGATCGCGACCGGGAACTGCCCGGTGAAGGCGGCATGCTTGACGATCTTGCGGTGCATGTTGACCCGGGTCCGGGAGATGATCGCGGCGCGGACGTCCGGGCGCCATGTCGGACGGGCAAGAGCACGCCACGGCTCGCCGGGCTTCCAGCCCTCACCGCGCGGCCGCTCACGCAGCTTGCCGATGCCACCCTTCACCGTCGCCTTGATCGCGGACACCACGATCGCCAGTTCCGGGTCGCGCTGCCGATAGCCGTCCATCGCCGCCAGGAAGTCCTCCGGGCTCACGTCGGCGGGCACGCCCAGGTCGTCCATCGTCGCAAGGTACGCGTCGCGCAGCCGGTTGTACCAGGCGTCCAGGTAACGCCCGTTGTCGTAGCGCACCCACGCCTCGACCGGGCGCACCTCGTAGCCGAGCTCCACCGCATACGCCACCGTCGGCGTCGCGTACCAGGCCGGACCCGTCGGGCGCTCGCCCTTCGGCGTGAACGGGCTCGGCAGCAGCTCGCCGTCCAGGTCCGCCCACTTGTCCTTGGCTACCTTCACGCGGGACAGGTCGACGTGGCCCAGGTCGACCAGCCAGGAGCCGGGCAGCTTCGCGTCAAAGACGGGGTTCTTGACATGCGTCGGCGCGCCCAGGCCGACCACCAAGCCGTTCGCGCCGGCGGCAAAGGCCATGTTCACGTCGATACCAACCAGGTGAGGGCGCAGGCATTCAGCGTCAGTGAGCGGGCGCGCCCAGTCGTACGCCTCCTCCACCAGGGCCTCGGCCGGGGTGCGCTGGTGGAAGCGCGGCAGGTCCGCCAGGACCGGGTGCCCGTCGGGAGCCTCGCACGGCGCGCAGTCCACCGGATCCTTCCCCAGCGAGCCGGGGTTGTGCTCGGAGTGCCGCCTGCCGTCAGCGTCCGGTTCGGAGGCGCGGGTCGGCGGGTGCAGCGCGGTCATCAGCTCCAGGCCCGTCACGGCGGTCGATCCGCGCGGCGTCATCACCCGGGCCGCATACGTGCCCAGCAGCCGGGCCAGGTACGCCGGCGGCAGCTGCCCCGCATCGGCCCAGTGCCGGGTGTCGAGCGCATCCCACGACGGAATGCACAGTTGCACGCACGCACGCTCCGCCCCCTGCGCGGGGCGGTAGATCCGCGCCCACGGCCCAAAGCCCCTCTTGGTCAGCTTCCAGTCGGCGCGCGTCAACTGCTTGATGACCTTGTGGCCCTCCGGGATCCGCCCGGCGAGCCGCTCCTCATCCGTGAGGGCGACGGGCAGGCCGTAACGCTCCAGCGCCGACTCGGTGAGCACGAGCAGCGGGTCGGCGTCCTTGCCCGGCCCGGACAGCTTCGGCGCCCCGAGCTTCGCTTCCTTCAGCGTCCACTCCACCAGCGCTGGGATGGACTTGGCGGGTACGTCCAGGACCAGGCCGCCGACGCAGTACGCCAGCACCTGACCATCGGCGTCGACGTCGACGACCGCGAGCGGACCGTTCTCGAAACGCGCATCGACACCACCGGCTGGGCTGCCGACAGGGGCGGCCCTACGCGCGGGCGGCCGACGCGACGCCGGCCTGGTCGTGGCCACCGGATGCGGCACAGCGGCGGGGCGCAGCGCGGTGTCCTCGGAAACGGGCTCCGGGATCCGGTCTGCGGGTTCGGTGCGCGCTTGGGCCGGTTCAGCGACCGGTGGCGCAGGAACGGCCGGGACGGCAGGCGTCTCGGGGACTGCCGTGTCCCCAGAGGGCACCGGGGCGTTGGCGGGGTAGAACTGGGTGAGTTGCTTCAGCATGCGGGCGTAGGCGTCGCGCTCCGGCGGCCGCGGCTCGGTCTTACCGGCCTCCCAGCCGCTGACCGTCGCCCGCCGCACCTGCAGTGCGGCGGCCACCTCGTCCAGCGTCAGACCGTGCGCCTGGCGCAGCCGTTTGCGTTCCGCCGGGGGCGGCAACGGGGAGCGGGACGAGACCAGCGCGTCGACCGCGTCGAACAGCTCGGACATACAGAACCTCCTGCCCCGAACCCTAGCGTGAAGCGCATCTTTCGCGTACCAAACGCGTACGAAGTGCGTAAGAAACGGTTGGGACGCCCAGCCGTCCGGACTGTCGCAGGTGCCCCATCTCACCGAACTATGGGCTCACCTAAGTGAAGCAGTCAGGCGTCGCGGTACTGGTTCCGTGCAACGCGGACGACGCGGCCGGCCTTAAGCAGACCGTCTATATAGACGGAAACGCCGTTGCGGTTGGCCTGCTTGCCGGCGGCGGTCAGAGTATCCGCAATATCACCGAGAGACATGGGCTGAGGCGACACCCTGAGGATCTTGACGATGGCATCCGCCTTGGTGAGATCTTGGATCGCCGACCCCGGCTCGGATACCGCTGCGCTCAGCTTCTTGAAGGCGTCCAGCTTGGCCTTGAGTCCCTCGATATGAGCGCCGAGTCGGTCACGCTCGAGTTCGGCTTCACGAAGTTCACGCTCGACGCTGGCGAGGTCCTCGCTATAGGAATTCACGAGGAAAAGACTATAGAAACCTAGTAGAAGGTCGCTAGGTTTTCTTAGAGATGGACGCTGCTCGACCGGCTGCGTGGGCACGCGAACCCTACGGAGCGGCGATCAGGTGGTCAGTGAGACGGGCTCAGGCTCGATCCGGTAGGACAGCAGGGCCTTTATCCGAGGACCCGCAGGGACGTCTCCCGTACGCCAGAACTGGCCAGAGACAGCGGGCGGATATGAAAGACCTGAGGGAGCAGATGGCCGCTGTGCGGCGGCAGAACGGCTCGGGGGCGGACATGGGGGAGATCGTCACAGGGCTTGAGCGAGCGCTGCTGAGCCGTCCAGTGCCTACTGGTGACGCAGCTGTGCGTTTCCTGCTCAGGGCGGAGAAGGGCACGAGGAACGTGGCTGTCCTCCTGGGGATCTCCCAGCGCACAGTACAGCGGTGGGTGACCACCCGGCCGGGAATGCGCCGCCGTCCCAGTGCTGTGCATGCGGGGCTGATCGATGAGGCCGTCAGGGCACGATGGCAGCCCCTGGTACGCGCCCGCCGAAGGGCCCGGGCCGAGGCCGACGGGTTCGTCTTCCACACCAGGGCGCGGTTCGGATTCGCCGCTCCGGCAGGCTCGTCGGACGATCCACGGGTACGGCTTATCACCCAGTACCTATCGGGAGAAGTGGCCCGCGAACTGTTCGCCGCCCGGGACGCCGACGGGGGTGAGCAGCAGCAGATGGTGATCCTCGCCCGAGCGCTGGGGCATGCCTACTTCCGGGACGGAGGCCTGCGCGCCCATGGTCTCGGGATCGCCTTCACCGACGTCGAGTTCGCCGATTTCTCCATCGACTGACCGTGCACGCGGGTTCGGACTCAGCGCGAGGACGGGGACTGGTGCCGTGTCAGCATCGCGTCGTAGCACCGTGCTTCCTTACGTTCGCGCCAGTCCCACTGGATACGGTCGGCAGGGCCGGTGTGCTGGCTGGCGGGCGGCTGCGGCGGGCGAAGCCTCGCTGCCTCCGCCACACGCAACAGGTGGGTGCGGTCGTGGGGGCCGGCCAGCAGGTGCTGGTCCTGGGCGGTTGCGAGCCGGGCGAAGCAGACGGCCGCCTTCAGGAAGACGCGCGCCCACGGCGGCACGCGGTGGGTGGCGCAGCCGTCGGTGTAGCGGGTGCGGTCGTGCAGGGCCAGGGTGGCCGCGGCGTCGTCGTAGTCGCCAGGGCGGGCGGTGGCGAGCTGCTGGAAGGAGACGCCGGTGAAGAGCGCGGCGGCTAGAGCGGCGGCCAGGCGAGGATGAGCGGTCACGGCGGCCAGGCGCCGGGCAGCTTCCCGGGCTGTCTGCCCGGTGAGGGGTGCGGGTGGCGGGCGGTGCCGGAAGACAATCGGCGGCGGCGTGCACGGGGCGGTACACGGGGCGGGGCTGTCGTAGGAGACGAGGCGGTCCAGCACGGGCAGGGTGAGCCACCGGTTGGCCGGCCGGGCGGGCTCGTCAACAAGCGGGGACACGGCGGCCAGTGTGCCGTAGTAGTGGCGGCGAGCGGCCTGGAAGTCGGCGGTGACGCAGTAGTCGGCCGTCTGCAGGGCCTGGTGCAGGGCGGCGGGCAGGTGGGGGCGGTGGCAGACCAGGGTCAGGTGGATGCCGGTGAGGGTGCGCAGTTGCAGGAGGCGCATCGTGCGGCGGGCGGTGAGGCGGTGTGCGCGCAGGACGGTCAGCCGGGTGACGGGCAGGGCCGTGATCCATGCGGTGGCGGCTTCCCAGGCGGGCTGACGGCCGGCGGGAAAGCCGCCCGGGAGCAGGGGCGGTTTACCCAGGGCGGCGAGAAGGTCGTGGGCAAGACCGGTCTCGCTGGTGGTGCCCGGGCCGGGGTGCAGGGTGATCCGGCCGGACGGCACGTGGTGGGCGGCCAGGGCGGTGTGCGTGTGAACCGCATCGTCGCCCGGGTCGATGACCACGGCGACGGGCGACGGCATGACGGCGTGGCGGTCAGGCGAGACGGCTGAAGGCCCAGCGCAGCAGCTCCTGATCCACACAGGGGCGGCCGGTGCGGGCCAGGCCGGTGCGGGTGTGGGCGGTCAGCTGGGCCCAGGCGCGGAAGTTGCCGTGCGCGGCATGCTGGTCGGCGAAGGCGATGTCGTCGGGATCGGCGTCGGCCCAGACTGGATGGAACAGCGGGATGGCCTCCAGGACCTCGGCGGGGGTGAGACGGGTGAAGTGCTGCCAGATGAAGATGCGGGAGGACAGCATCGGTTCGCGGCGCAGCACGGTGTGGCATCCCTCCCCGCCGACGAAGATGATCGCGAGCTGGGTCGAGGGTTCGTCCCACAGATAGCGGAAGTATTCGAACGCCTCCCCGTTGAGCCACTGCGCCTCGTCGACGAGGAAGGTGCGGGGGCGTTCGGCCAGGGCGGTTTTCAGCAGGCGGTCGAACTCGCTGGGGTGGCGCGGTGGTTCACCGGCCAGGTCGAGCGCGGTGAACAGTTCGTAGCGCACCGCGCGGGCGGTGGGACGGGCCCGGAAGGTGATCTTGCGGACGTCCTCGCCGGGTTCGAGTTCGCGCAGGCAGGTGTTGACGGCGAGGGTCTTGCCGAAGCCCGCGCCGCCGTGGATGCACATCATGGCGCGGGCAGCGACCGTGTCGGCGATGTTCTCCCGGGCAGTGAGCAGGGCGCGGGTGGTGACCACGGACGCATCGGGCAGGTCGACGTACTGGTTGGTGGCCGCGGTCACGAGGCGTCTCCGTCTTCAGCGGTCGGTGCGGTCGGGCCGGGCGGGCCGTCGGCGGCAGGTTCGGCGGGGAGGGGAGCAGGCCGGCCGGACGCGGTCCGGGTGGCAAGGGAAGGCGGGGTGCGCCAGTCGGCCGGGGGCGCGGCGGGCGGGATGAGGTCCGGCAGCGCCAGCTTCGAGGCGTCGGTGTGCTCAACGGCGGCCAGTTCACGCCCGGCTTGAACAGAGGTGAGGGCTCCCAGCCGCTGGGCCGGCCCGGCCGTGGTGGCTGGGGCGAAGCGCTGTCGGCGCAGCGTCTCGGCGGCTTTCACCTCCGCGCGCAGACGTCGGGCACGCTCCGCACGGGCTGTGCGCAGGGCCCCGAGTTGTTCGGGGGTGGCCGCGTCCGCGAGGTGGGCAGGCCCGAGATACGTGCCGCGCGCGTCACAGATGTCGATCTCGTGATCGTGGTGCGGCATATAGCGCACTGTGACGCTACGGCCGGCCTGGCCGGTCATCCATGGGGCGATGTAGGTGCGCCCGCGCCACCGCACGCCGTGGCTGGTCAGCTTCCGCGGGCGGCCGTCGTCCTCGAGGGTGAAGGTCCACAGGTCGGGGGCGGGGACGTCCGTGACGGGAGTCGGATCGGCCTGCCATGCCCCAAGCGGCGTGCGGCCGGACAGCGCCTGGGGCCGGTGCTCGGTGTTCCACCAGTGTGTCCAGGCCAGCACTTCCGCGGTGAAGTCCTGAAACGACATGGCACCGGACGTCTCTGGCTTGCGGCCCGCGTCTTTGCGTCGCCGGCCGGAGCGGGGCTTGGCGGGGGTGAGGGTGTAGCCGGGCAGGGCCGCGAACAGCATCCGGTCGACGGCCCGGTTGAGGTTTTCCACCGTGCCCTTGAGGTGGGGGCTGTAGGCAGGAAGGTCCTTCACCGTCACGCCCATCGTGCCGAACGCCGCGGTGACGGTGGTCGACAGGAAGTCCTTGCCCCTGTCCACCCGCACCTGCTCCGGTGTCCCTCCCGCAGGGCCGTAGGGATCTTCACGCAAAACAGCGGCGCGCAGCGCGACCAGCACGGAGGCGCGGGAAGGAACGCCAGGAGTAATCGCAGTGCCGGTGATCACTTTGGTGGCGGTGTCGATGAACCACGTCACCCACGGGCGCACCAGGTCGCCGTCGGCATCGACCAGCAGCGGTGCCTGGACGTGATCGGCCTCCCACACGTGATTGCGCCAGGAGGCCGCCCGTTTGCCGAAGACGTCGTGCGCGCGTGCCGCGTCCGGTCCCGCGGCAAGACCGGCCCGCTCCCCCACCGTGAGATCACGACGCACCGCGCGCAGGAACGTCGACAGCGACGGCACCGGGTCCAGCAACGGCACCGCAGCAGGCGGGGCGCCCGCGGGGGAAGCCACGGATTCAGACGCCGTCGGCTGACCGTCACAGCCGTCCGGGCCGGTCTCGGCCCGGGCCACCAGCTGGCGGTGGACCGCGGAGGCGTTGCCATGCCAGTACGCCAGCAGCACCCGGATCTCCCTGGTGATCTCGAACCGCTCACCGCTGCGTTCCCCAGGGCGGATCGCATCCCCGGGCGACCGGGAGGCCTCAGCCAGCCACCGCCACACTGTCCGCTCCGACACGCCCAGGCACTCCCCGGCCAAGCGCACATGCTCCCGCGACAGCCGCCGCTCGGCGCGTAGCGCCAGCAGACGACGCACCGCCGGCGCCCGCAACGCCGTCAACGACTCCTCCCCCAGAACACCAGCCGGATCCTGCGGCGGCGCCAGCGGCTGTCCGTCCACCCCATGCTCCTTCGTTCTCATCCGCTTCCGTGGAACCGCCTTCCTTCACCCCGTTGGAACAGGTGAAGGCCCCGTACACGAGCCCTTCGAGTAGCCCGGACCGTCACGGGTAGGGGCCAAGACGCGCGCAGGCCTGCTCGATCAACTCCCGATCCACACGCCTTACGGGGCCGCGCTCGCGGGCCGCGTAGACATGCGACGTGATCTTCGCCCACGTGCGGAAATTGCCGCGCGCCGTCTGCTCATCCGCCCGCACAAGGTCGTCCGGGTCCGCCTCCGCCCACACGGGATGGAACAGAGTCAGCGTCTGCGGCACTTGAGACGGCTCAAGCCGGCCGACCTGATGCCAGGTCAGCACTCGCGAGCGCAGCGCCGAAGCACGGGCAAGGGCCCGCTCGCTTCCAGCCCCGCACAGCACCAGCGCCGCCGCACAGCCCGGCGCGTCCCACAACTGCCGCAGATAATCCAGCAATGGCGGCGTCAGCCGCTGGACGTCATCGATGAACAGCACACCCGGCTCGGCCAGGGCCCGCATCAGAGCCTGGCTGGCCGGCCCGGCCCGGTGCGGCAGCGCCCCCGGCGGCAGCCCGAGCGCTTCACACAGCGAGGCCCGCAACTGCGGCAGACCGGGCGCCACACCGGCCACCGCCCGCCACACCGGCACCCGGCCGGGCAGAAGATGCAAAGCCTGCTCGACGGCGACCGTCTTCCCCAGGCCCGTATCCCCGTACACACAGCACATTCCGCGGGCCGCGACCGTATGTCCCACAGCCTCCGCCACACCGGCCACCTGCCGCGTCGACACCAGCCGGGCCCCCGGCACGTACAACCGCACACCGCCGCCCCGCACCCCCGCATCCGCGGCGCCCTGCGCCACCGGCACGTCGGCGGGCGGCCCGTCGACAACAAGCGGACCACCCGCCCCGTCCACGAGCCCCAAATCCGCCAGTGCCCGGTCATACCGGCTCGGCTCCAGCCCAGCCCGGGCCCCAGCCGGACGAGCTACTTCAAGAACCCGGCCCGCCCCCAGATCCCGCTTGATCACGCGGTGCAACGTCGGCAGCGAGGGCACACACTGCGCACCCCACCCCTCCAACGCCCCCTCTTCCTGGGCCCGGAGCATCCTGCGCCGCAACTCCGCAACGTTCCCACCCGCCTCCGCGAGGACCTCCCACAAGGCGTCGCTCAGCGAAAACCCGTCCTGCCGCGGCCGCGCCTCGACATGGCCCCGGCGCCCATCGGCCAGCCACCGCCACACCGTCCGCTCCGACACACCCGCCAACTCCGCCGCGATCCGCACGTGCAACCGCGACAGCGTCCCCTCCCCATCCACCGCAAGAAGCCGCCGCACCACCACACCCCGCGCCAACGGCGCACCCCCGGCCGGCACAACAGCAGCCGATCCCGCCCCGGCCCCACCCGCCGAAACCCCCTGAACCGTCATACGGGCCAGCCCACCCGACCCCGCCAACCCCTCACATAGGAACAGCGAAAGCCATGACAGCCAGCAACCAACCTGCTAGCCACACCACAACATCCGCTTGGTCACCCCATGACAGCGACCACAACCCGCCCCACACCCCTTACCAGGCCATCCACACCGCGATCCCGCTGACGCCCACCCGCTGCCACCCCACCGCCCACTCACAGCGGTCGGCGCAGCCCGCGCACGGCGCCGTAATCCCGCACCGGCCGGTCAACGCCCGCACTACGATGCGCGGATGAGTGAGCTGGCGCCGACCGTACGGCGCACCCTGTACCTGCGCGGGCCACTGCGCCGCGCACTGCTGGACACCTCCGTGCTGACCACAGACGTCATCGCGGCCACCCGGCGGTCGGCCCCGTCGTCGTTCGTCGCCGGGGCGCGAGCAGGGACGGTGCGGTGCCTGATCCCGGTCCACGTGTGGGAGGAGGTGCCACGGGTACTGGCCGACCGGCACCGTGAGGGCGGCCGGTTCGACCTGGAGCGGGCGCTGGAGCTGTGGCAGTCCCTGTACGCGCCCGTCCTGTACGTCGTGGACACCACCGGACTGCCCATGACGCCCGAGGCGAAGATTCTCGCCGAGCGGGACGCCTCGGACATGCCGATGCTCCTGCTGGCCGGGGTGATCGCCCCGGCGGTCCTCATCGGGACCGACAAGGACCTGGTCGACAGCGGACTCGCGGACAGCAGGTGGACCGAGCTGCGCTCGGCGCTGGGGGACGTGGGAGTGACGGAGGGACGGATGATCGACCTGGAGCAGCAGGCCGGCGCCATGCTCAGCCTCACGGGTTCGGCGGTCCGCCGGGCGCTGCTGCCGAGGGAGCCGAAGCAGATCGTGGCCACGGCGGCGGTGTGTGCGGCGGCGGTCGGAGGGCTGTACCTGTGGGGGCGCAAGCGCCCTTCGGTCCCCTCGCAGCGGAAGCCGGTGCTGCCCGTGCTGCTGGAGTACGTATCGAGACGGATGACCGCACACGAGGCCCGGCACACCCGGGGTGAGGACCGGTGGCGGCAGGCGGAGCTGGGGATGCCCGGTGACACGCTGCTGCACCAGGTCGCCCGGACCGTGGTCGGCTCCCGGAAGCCCCTGACCCGCACGGCGATCGTGCAGCATCTGGGAGAGGCCGTTCCCGGCACCACGCACACCGGGCGGATGGCGGCGGTGCTGGACGTGCTGAGCGCGCACGCGATGTTCGTGGACGTCACGGGCCGGGGACACTGGCAGGTCGGCCGCCTCGGCAGCCGGTAGCTGCCCCCTGACCCGCTCCCGGCGGGGCGGTTCAGGGGGTGTCGGCGGACCAGTCGAGGCGGGTCGGGTCGCCGGGGCGCGGCTCGTACAGCGCCCGCCCGCGCCGAACCGGCCCAGCTCCGTCGGCAGGGCGACGCCAGTGGCGATCTCTTGCGACGCCCGGCCCGGTGACGTCCAGCAGCGCGTCCAGCGGCCCGCCCACCAACTCGACGTAGGATCGGCCCGGCCGCGGCCCCGGGTCCTCGTCGTGATCGGTGCCATAGACCCGGTCCCGCGGCAGCTGCTCGTCGTCGCTGTCCATGGCGTCCACCCTCCCAGCCACCACCGGCACCGCAGCCGTCCCGGGGCCCGGAGAGTCGGGTTCTGACAGCGAGGCGCCTTCAGCTCAGAAGGTGGGGATCAGGCTTGGGTACCGGAGGCGGGTCAGTAGCCGTACTGGTTGGCCCAATGGTTGCCGCAGCGCGCAAAGGCGGCCCGGGTGCCGGACCCGGCGATGCCGTCAATCGCACCGGTGTAGCCAAAGTCCTCCTTCAGCGCACGCTGCAACGCCCTGATGGTGTTGGGCCCGACGATCCCGTCGATGGCACCCGTGTACCCGTGAGTGCGCAGTGAGCGCTGGAGGGCCTTCCAGCTGTTCGTGCCCAGGTAACCGTCGATGGCGCCAGGGTTGTGACCCACCACCTGGAGTCTGTGCTGGAGTCCCTTGGCCTGCCTGACGCTCAGCCCGAGGTTCTCCACCGCTTGCGGGGCGATCTCGGCAGTCACTGCCGGCGCGGTGTTCACCGGGGCCGCGGCGGCGGCGCTCGCGCCGGCCAGGGTGCCGACGGCGATTCCCGCGACGGCGACGCCACTGACAACCGTGCGCTTCCAGGTGCTGAGTCGCATGTTCTCTCTTCCTGACGCTGCGAGGGGACACGTCTGAATGAGCGGGGACACGAAGGCGGATACGGCTCGACATCCCGAAGATCATCACGGGAATGCCGTGCCCCGGCCGCCGCCCCAGTCCGGCTCACCAGACACGTACTTGGCACTCACGACCTTGACACGCTGCTGGCACCGCCAGGTTGGCGATCCGCGCCGTACCCTTGACGATCCGCGCCAAGCCGGCCAACGGCGACGCACGCGCTGCCGCAGGGCCGAGGACGGGATCCCGACCCGGCCTTCCCCCTTGACGTACGACAGCCTCGCCCGCCTCTCACCGCGTCGATGCTCCCAGCCGCCAGCGGAACACGCGGGGTTGCCCAGGGTCGCCTTGGGCTTGCCCGTGCCGCCGGCGGACGGCTTGCCCGGGGGTCAAGTGCGCATGGTGAGCCGGTTCGTCGACCGCGGCCTCCTGGCAGACCTGGGCGCCACCCCGGACGGGACGCTGCATCACCCCGGCCAGGTCGCAGTGGTCTGCCGCCGGCAGGACCTGGCGGAGCTGGTCGCCCCCCGCTCGGACCTGAGCAGGCCGCCGTGCCGACTTCGACCACATGGTCCGGCTCGGGTGGCTCCGCTCCCCGCAGTCGATCGAGGTCCGCTTCGGCACCAGCCGCGCCGGAGCCGTCGAGGTCCGGCTGCACCACCGCCTCCGTCGACGCGGTCGTCCCCGCCCGCTCCGAGATCGACCGGGAGCAGCTGCGCGCGGTGGGCGAGGACCGGCGTTCCCCGCTCGCCGCGCTGGCGAAGCAGGCTGCCCCGGCCTGACTCGAGGCCCTGCTCGTCGACGCGGCCTCTCCTCTCGGACCGTTTCAACACATCCGCGGGACCGCCGGCCGCAGTGGCCCGGCTACCGCTACGTCGATGAGACCTCACAGCCGTCCAGGAGGCTGGGGACCGAGCGCAGCAGGGACACGAAGTGGTGGATGTGGTCAGCCAGTTGGGCAGGGGTGTAGAGCTCGGCGTTGCCGTCTAGGGCGATCTGGAGGCCCTGGCCGTCCATCCGGTCGTACACATTGACCGTCAGGTCCTCCACGGGGCCGGAGCACAGCGTGTGCACGGCGGAGGAGCGGCCCGCGTAGTCCCCTTGGTAGTTGAAGGACATGATGTTGATGTCGGGCCCGAACTGCCGTCGCCCGTTGGGGAGTCCGGGCAGCTCCCGCACCAGGTCCTCCTGCGGGTAGTGCTGGTGCCGCAGGGCCTCCTCCAGGCGCTGCGAGGTCTGGGTCACCACGGCGGCGAAGTCCGTCTCCGGGCTCAGGGAGAGCCGCAGCGGCACCACGTTGGTCACCATCCCCGGCACCCTGCGCAGCATCGGTTCCGTGCGCGCGGTGACCGGCAGGCCGAGGACCAGTTCGCGGATGCCCGTGGCACGGTGCAGCAGCACGGCGAGCGCGGCGATGACGATCTCCGGCCAGGTCACGTCGAGCCGGCGGGCCGCGGCGCGCAGGAGGCCGACGTCCGTGGGTGAGAGGTGGCCGCTCTCGCGGATGGAGGCGCGGCCGCGGGTCGGCCGCCAGTCGGTGAGGCCGGCCGTCTCGGTCTGGCCGGCCAGCCGGTCCAGCCAGAATTGGCGGTCGTGCGCGTACCGCTCGGACTCCCGGTAGGCGACGTCCGCCGCGACGACCTGTTCCAGGGTGCCCGGCGGGCGGGGCTTGCGGGGGCGGCCGGTCACCAACGCCGTGTAGACGTCGGCGACATGGGAGGCGATCAGGGCGAGCCCGAAGCCGTCGACGACGATGTGGTGGGCGGCTCGGTACCACAGGGTGCGCTCGGCGCCCACCGTGAACAGCGCCCAGGTGACGAGCGGCCCCTTGGCGATGTCGTACTCCTTCGCCAGGTCCTGTCGCATCCAGCGCTCCGCGGCGGCCCGGGGATCCGGCTCGCCGCTGACGTCGATGTGATGCAACGGCACATCGACGGTGTCGTCGATGTACTGGCACAGCCCCTCCTCCCCGATGTCGAACCGCGCCCGCAGGGCCGGGGTCGCCGCCACGACCTCGCGCAGCGCCTGCTCGAAGAGGACGGGGTCCACCGGTCCTGCGATGTCGCAGTACTCCCCGATGTTGAAGGCCCTGTCATCCGGGTCCAGTTGCTGCGCCATCCAGACGCCGGTCTGGGCCGAGGACAGCGCCAGTCGCGCAGCCATCTGTCAACCTTTCGCAATCCCTGGGCGGGGTTTCCTCACGATGCGACGCGCGGCGCGGACGGCTCCGCGCCCGCCTGCGCCGCACGGAGCTCGGCGACGAACTCGCACACGGTGTCGAGGCTGTGGAACCTCTCCCCGATGGCGCTGCTGCCGGGCAGGACCACACCGAAGCGCTTCTCGATGAAATTCCCGAGGCGCGCGACGGAGAGCGAGTCCAGAATCCCCCATTCCAGCAGCGGAGTATCGGATTCCACTTCTCCCTGCCCTTTCAGAATGGCCTCTTCTATGAAACTCTTGACAGCCTCAAACGCCTCACTATCCTTCA
This sequence comes from Streptomyces sp. NPDC059452, assembly GCF_042750035.1. NCBI lineage: Bacteria > Bacillati > Actinomycetota > Actinomycetes > Kitasatosporales > Streptomycetaceae > Streptomyces > Streptomyces sp. NPDC059452. Next base: position 8,042 of record NZ_JBHYVE010000050.1, on the reverse strand, counting down.
TACTGACACATGCTAATGTTCCGCCGGAATACCTGTCAATGGAGACCGACCATGATGCTCCACCAACTCGTTCGGGACGCAGCCCGGCGTACTCCCGATGCCGTGGCCGTGGTCGGCCCGGACGGCGAGGCGACCTATGGGTATTTGGATGCCTGGGCCGATGAGCTCGCGCTGGAACTCGCGGGACTCGGTGTATCCAGCGGTGACCGCGTCGGCATTTGGCTCGACAAATCCGTGGCCGCCGTCGCCGTGATGCAGGCCACGCTGCGTCTGGGCGCCGCCTACGTTCCGCTCGACCCGCAGGCACCGCCGCGCCGCATAGCGAAACTCGTCGCCGACTTCGCCCCGAAGGTCCTGGTGGCGCCACCGGAGAACAAGGAGCTGCTGGCGGAGTTCGGCACCGCCGCGACGATGCTGTGCGGCTGGCCCGACGGCACTCACTGGCAGCGCCTTCCCGACTCCCTGCCTCCCGTACGGGACCGGGTCGCCCCCTCGCCCACCAGCATCGACGACGATCTCGCCTTCATCCTCTACACCTCCGGCTCCACGGGTGAGCCCAAGGGCGTGTGCCACAGCCACAACAGCGCGTGGGCCTTTGTCTCCTGGGCCGCCGAGGCGCAGAGGGCGCAGGCCGACGACCGGTATTCAAATCACGCCCCTTTCCACTTCGACCTGTCCGTCAACGACATTTATGTGCCGTTCTCGGTCGGTGCCTCAGTTCACCTTGTGCCGCAGGAGACCGCGTATTCGGCGAAGGGTCTCGTGCAGTTCCTGCTGGACCATCGGATCACTGTCTGGTATTCGGTTCCCGCGGCACTCATGCTGATGATGAGGCATGGCGGCCTTCTGGAAACCTCCGTGCCGTCGCTTCGCTTTCTTCTGTTCGCCGGCGAAGTCTTCCCGATCGGTCCGCTCCGGCAACTTCGTGAACATCTCCCCCATATTCATTTCATGAATCTCTACGGGCCGGCCGAGACCATCATCAGCACCGGTTACACGGTCGACGAAATCTCCGGGGACCGCATTCTGCCCGTGCCGGTCGGCACCGGTGTGTGCGGAAATACCGTCACCGCCGTCCACCCGGACGGCAGCCCCGCCAAAGCCGGTGAGGAGGGTGAGATCGTCGTCACCGGGCCGAGTGTGATGCTCGGATACTGGGGCCGTTCCCCGGTGGCCGACCGGACCTATGCGACCGGCGATATCGCCCTGGTGCTGGACGACGGGAACCTCCAGTTCGTCGGCCGCCGGGACGCCATGGTGAAGGTACGCGGCAACCGCATCGAGCTGAGCGAGATCGAGGCGGTCCTGCAGAGCCACGAAGGGGTCGCCGAGGCCGCCACCGTGGTCGCGGGCAGCGGCATCGACGCCCATATCGTCGCGTACGTCGTGCCCGTTCCGGCCCATGAGCCCTCCCTCATCGAGCTCAAGCGCCACTGTGCGCAGCATCTGCCGCGGCACTCGATCGTCGACACCGTCCACCACCTGAGCACCCTGCCCCGCAACGCCAACGGGAAGGTCGACCGGCGGCTGCTGGCCGCCCGGACCGCCGCCTCCTGATCCGCTGTCCGTACGTCCGGCGGCATGCGGCGTCCACCGCCGGACGTACGGGATCGGGCGGTTCACGGCACGGGGAACTCGGCCATCGGCTGACCGTGCGCCGCGGAGTCCTCCTCGGCGAACGCGGCGACGCCGTACACGTCGTGGACCCAGGAGTCGTGGTAGACCGTGTCCAGATAGCGCTCGCCGAGGTCCGGTGAGATCGCCACGGCGGTCACCTCGGCTCCCGGCCGGTGGGTGGCGAGCCACCGCTGCGCGCCGGCGACGACCGTTCCGGTGGACCCGCCGAACAGAAAGCCCACGGATGCCAGCTCGCGGCAGACGCGTACCGTATCCGGCTCCGCCACCATCACCACGTCGTCGACGTAGGACAGGTCGAGGAGCTGAGGGCGGACGCCTGTGCCGAGCCCCGGGATCATCCGTGGCCGGGGCGGGCCGCCGAAGGTCACCGATCCCACGGTGTCGACCGCCACGACGGTCACCGGGCGCCCGGACTCGCGGAAGTAGCGCGCGCAGCCCATCAGTGTGCCCGTGGTGCCGGCGCCGATGAACAGCACGTCGAGGTCGGGGAACTGCTCGGCGATCGCCGGGGCCGTGGTCCGGTGGTGGGCGATCCAGTTCTGGGGGTTGGTGTACTGGTTCAGCCAGACGTAGCGCGGGTCGGAGGCACAGAGGTCCTGGACGTGGCGCAGTCGCGCGGCGAGGTAACCGCCCTCGCCGTCCGGCTGGTTGACGGAGTACACCTCGGCGCCCATGGCCTCCATCAGCCGCCGCGTGCTCAGGTTGCACCGGGTGTCCGTCACGCAGAGGAACCGGTAACCCTTGTTGGCGGCGATCATGCTCAGTGCCACACCCAGGTTGCCCGAGGAGGACTCCACCAGCACGGACTTCTCGGTGAGCAGGCCGGACTCCTCGGCCCGCTCCACCATCGCCGCGGCCGCCTTCAGCTTGATGGATCCCGCGAAGTTGAAGCCCTCGCACTTGAGGTGGAGCGCGCTTCCCAGGACCGGCCGCAGATCTATGTACAGGTCTTCGGTGTTGAAGTCCTGAGGAGAGCTGATCACCGGCACCGTGGCCACCCCGCCCTACCCACGCGCGTCACTCGCCTTGTCGTTCCCGTAGCGGCTGACCTCGTGGAAGAAGTCGTCGATGACGGTCAGCTCGCCGCGCTCGCGCACCGTGTCGTAGACGTGCTTGCTCACGGCGAGGTCGAGCACGCCGAGGCCGAACGGCGAGAAGACCACCGGCCGGTCCTCGGGCAGGCGCACCCGCCCGGTCATCACGTCGAAGAGCGTCCCGTCGATGAAATCCCGGTGCTGTACGGCCTGTTCGGCCAGGTGGGGCGAAGTGTCGGCCTTCAGGCAGTGCTCGATGTCGTCGACGACGTTGGCGGAGTTCAGCACGATCTCCGGCGCCAGGTCGCGCAGCGAGACGTGCAGCACGACGGGGTTGTGCGAGAACCACGAGACGTCGCTGACGTGAGGGGTGCCCGCGACCGTCGCGAACACCACGAGGTCACTGGAGCCGATCAGCTCTTCGGCCGTGTCGTGCACGGTGATCCGCCCGCCGCCGGACCTCTCCAGGTAGGAGCGGAAGCCCTGCGCGTGCTCGGGGCTGAGGTCGTGCACGCCCACCTCGTCGAACGACCAGCCCGCGGCGTTCAGGTACGTGTGGATGTAGCGGGCGATGAAGCCGACGCCGAAGAAGCCGACGCGCCGTGGACGCCCGCGCTCCCTGGTCAGCCAGTCGGCGGCCAGGGCCGCGGACGCGGCGGTGCGCGCGGCACTGATGATGGAGCTCTCCATGCAGGCGATCGGATACCCGGTCGCCTGGTCGTTGAGGACGACGACAGCCGAGGCGCGGGGGATCCCGGCATCGATGTTCTGCGGGAAGCTGGATATCCACTTCAGCCCGTCGACCTGGGTGCGGCCGCCGATGGAGGCCGGCAGGGCGATGATGCGCGAGGCCGGCCGGTCGGGGAAGCGGAGGAAGTACGACGGCGGGTTCACCGTGTCGCCCTCACCGTGGACCCGGTAGGCGTCCTCGATGAGGTCGATGACCTGACGTTCCCGCCCGGTGAGCACCTGGTGCACCTGCGAGCCGGGGATGACGGCGAAAGGGGGGATCTGGGCGTTCATGGCGAAGCGCGACTCCGTTCTCGGATCAGGGATGAGCAGGGTGCGGCCGGTGGCTCAGGGGGCCGTGTCGGGCAGGTGGGTGGGCGAGCAGTCGGCCAGACGCACCGGGGCGCCGAGGACCATGCCCACCTCGCGCGGCCCGGTGAACGGCTCGCGGCTGTGCGCCATGCGGATGTTGTCGACCAGCAGGACGTCTCCCGCCTGCCACGGCTCGCGCAGCGTCGCCGCCTCGTACACCTCGTTGATGACGTCGACGACCTCCGCCTCGATGGCCGACCCGTCGCCGTACCAGCTGTTGAACGGCAGTCCGTCGGCGCCGAACTGGGAGACCAGGTACTCCCGGACGGCCGGGTCCATCGTCCACTCGTTGAGGAACCCGATCTGGTTGAACCAGACCCGGTTCCCGGTCAGCGGGTGTCGGATCACCGCAGAGCGGCGCTGGCTGGTCCGCAGCCCGCCGTCCGCCCCCCAGGTGAAGTCGATGCCGTTGGCCCGGCAGTACTTCTCCGCCGCGGCCCGGTCGGGGGCGCCGAGCGCCTCCGGCCAGGGGACCCCGATGATGTCGTTGTACGAGCGGACCAGCGACCAGCCTTCCTCGGTGAAGCGCTTGACGACCGGCTCGGGCAGGGCGGCGAGGACCGCCTCGGCGTCGGCGAGCCCGGTGACGCCGCCGGTGGCCGGCGGCGTGAAGCAGCCGATGACCAGCAGGCGCGGGAGCTCCAGGGCGTAGCTCGACTCGTGGTGCATGCACATCGGCTGGTCCGGTGGCCACTCCAGGGACGAGAACACCGGCCCGCCCAGCGGACGGCGGGGGGCGAACGCCTCCGTCTGGGGCAGGTGCCGGCCCAGGAACCGCTCGCTGATCCGGCCGAGCGCGGTCGCGTCACGCACCTCCAGGCCACGGATCAGGACGGCGCCGTGGCGCAGCAGGGCGGCCTCCAGTGCCTGCCGGCGCTCGCCGATCCAGTCCTGGAGGGCGCCGAGCGCGACGGGAGCTCCGACCCGCAGGATCGGGGGCTTTCCGGGGGCCAGTTCCAGGCCGAGGTCATCGGCGGCCCCCTTCCCGGCGGCGGTCGTCGATGCGGTCGGCTGCGTCATGCGCTCTCTTCCTTCCCTTGCTGCGCTGTGTCGTCCATGACCCTGGCGAGATCGGCCAGGACCGGGTTCTTGACGATGTCTTCGAGCGACGCCTCCCCGCCGATCGCGATCCCGAGACGGACCGCCGACAGCGAGGTGCCGCCGGATTCGAAGAAGTGGTGGTGGCGGGTGATCTCCGCGACCGGAATGGCGAGCACCCGCGCCCACTGCTCCGCGAGGCGCTGCTCCGTCGCCGTCCACGGGGCGCTGCCGTCCGCGGCGGCGGGCTCCGTCGTGGAGGGCGTCGCGGTGGGGGCGGCGGCCTCGGCCGCCGCCCGGGCCAGGGCCTTCTTGTCGATCTTGCCGTTGCCGGTGAGCGGCAGGACGTCCCGGTGGTGGTAGGTCCGCGGCACCATGTACGCGGGGAGCGCGTCCTCCAGGACCTTGCGCACGCCTGGGGTGTCCAGCGGGATGTCCGCGGCGTAGAAGGCGACCAGGTGCTTTTCCCGGTCGGCTCCCTCCACGACGACGACGGCGGAGTCCCGTACGCCCGGCACGCGCAGCAGGTGGTTCTCGATCTCGCCGATCTCGATGCGGAAGCCCCTGATCTTGGTCTGCGCGTCGCGCCTGCCGAGGAACTCCAGGGCGCCCTCGGGGAGCCAGCGGCCGATGTCACCCGAGCGGTAGAGCCGCTCCCCCGGGCGGTGCGGATCGGTACCGAAGGCGGCGGCGGTGCGCTCCGGGTCGTTGATGTAGCCGCGGCCCACGCAGATGCCGGAGAACACGATCTCCCCCGGTGCCCCGAGCGGGACCGGGGCGAGCTGATCGTCGACGATGTAGACCCGGACGTTGCGGACTGCGGGCCCAAGCGGCACCCGGTCGTGGTCCGGCGGCCGGTCCATCACCGCGTGGTTGGTGTCGTCCGAGGTCTCGGTCAGCCCGTAGGCGTTCACCAGCTTGATGTCCGGGAACGCCGCGAACCAGCGCTGGACCAGCTCCCGCTTCAGCGCCTCGCCGGTGGCGGAGACCACGCGGAGGCGGCCGAGGCCGCGCCGCTTCTCCTCCACGTAGGTGAGCATCACCTCCAGATAGGAGGGGACGACCTGGAGCACCTCGACGCCGCCGTCGACGAGGGTGTCGACGTACCGTTCGATGTCCAGGATCTCCCGCTGCCCGACGATGAGTGTGCGGGCGCCCACCAGCAGGCCGCTGACCATCTGCCACAGCGAGATGTCGAAGCACTGCGGCGCGGTCTGGGCGACCACCTGCCCGGCGCTCACCTCCAAGTCCTCGATCTTGGCGAGGAGGTGGTTGAGCATGCCGCCGTGCTCGCACATCGCGCCCTTCGGCTCGCCCGTCGAGCCGGAGGTGAAGTAGATGTAGGCGAGCTGCCCGGCGTCGACGGGGACGCCCGGGTCCGTCTCCGCGTCCTCCCGGTCCTCCGCCAGGACATCGGCGATGAACAGCGGCGCCGACGCTTCGAGGTCGGCCAGGGCCCGGTCGAGGGTCTCGGTGCTGCCGGGCTCGGTGAGGACGAAGCGGCAGTCGCCGCGGCCGAGCATGGCGGCGATGCGGGCCGCGGGGAAGTGCGGCTCCACAGGGAGGTACACCCCGCCCGCCTTGAAGACTCCGATGACCGCGGCCATCCAGTGGAGGTTCCGTTCGGTGGCCACGGCCACCACGTCCTCGGGTCGCAGCCCGCGGGCGAGGAGCGCGTGGGCGATGCGGTTGGCCCGGCGGTTGAGGGCGTCGTACGTCCACTCCGTCCCGTCGTGCACGGCGGCGACGCGGTCGGGGTGCTCGCGTACACGCTCCGCGAACAGCTCGTGCGCCCGGCGGTCCGGGAGGGCGCGCTGCGGCCCGGCCAATCCATCGATCTGGTGGGCGAGTTCCGCCGCGGACAGGAGGCTCTGACGGTGGTGCTCGGCCGTGGCGTCGGCGGCCATCAGCTCCAGGGCCGTGACCAGATATCCGGCGATCCGCTGGGCGTACGGCAGGTCCACCACGTCGTCGCGGCCGAACAGGCGCAGGAGCGGCCCGTCCCGGTCCGGGACGAAGGCGACGCTCAGGGCGAGGGGGGCCGACAGGGCGGTGCCGGCCGCCCGCTCGGCGAGGGCGGCGGGCCCGGGGAACGCGGAGAGGTCGAGGACCACCGCGAACTCAGGGGCGGCGGCCGCGGAGCGCTCCGTTCCCTCCGAGGCGGCGGCCATCCCCTCCGAGGCGGCCGCCGCTGCCGCCTCGTCGACCGTGAGGATCAGCTGCCGCCAGTCGCCGTCCGCCACCGGCACTCCGCACGGCACGGGCGTGCCGCCACCACCGGGCGCGGCGTATCCGGTCAGTACGTCGCGCTCGCCGGAGAGCGCCGCGACGACCTTGGCGTGTGCCGCCAGGAGGACGGACTCGGTCGGCACCCGCAGGCGCTCGGCGAGGTCGGTGAGCCCCTGGGCCGTCTCGACGGGGACCCGGCACTCGTACTCGGTCGTCGGCATGTCGGCATGCCGTGGCTCGGTCCGCCATCGCGGGATGGCGGAAGCGATCCCGGAATCAGGGAGTAAATTGCCGGCCACTGTCGGTGTGCCCATTCTTTCCGTGCCCTTACCAGAGAGTGTGGTGGCCGGTGGCGCTCTCCTGCTGAGAGCGCCACCGGGGTGCGGCTATCGGCTGTGCCGCCTCAGGACTCCGCGGCGGCCATGGCCTTGGCCAGGCTGGCCGGGCGCATGTCCGTCCAGTTCTCCTCGACGTACGCGAGGCACGCGTCGCGCGTGTCCGCGGTCTTGGCGATGGTCCAGCCGCTGGGCACCTCGATGAACTCGGGCCACAGCGAGTGCTGGCCCTCGTCGTTGACGACCACGAGGTAGGTGCCGTCGGGGTTCTCGAAGGGGTTTGTCATGACTGTTCCTCATTTCCTTTCGGTGGCTTCGCCGACGTGCGTGGCTTCGCCTCTCACCCGGGAAGAGCGGTACTGCTTCCGGGAATTCATCAGGGCTTGCTGGTCGGTCGCGTCATGCGACGCAGTGCCGGCCGCTTTCTGGCATCGGTCCGCGGCGCCGCTGCCAGTCGCTCGGCGAGTCCGGCGACGGTCGGGGCCTCGAAGACCGTGCCGATCGCGACCTCCGCCTTCAGCTCGCTGCGGATGCGGCTGACCAGGCGGGTGGCGAGCAGGGAGTGGCCGCCGAGGTCGAAGAAGCTGTCGTCGATCCCGACCCGCTCCAGGCCGAGGACCTCGGCGAACAGGGCACACAGCGTCTCTTCCTGCGGCGTACGCGCAGC
>NZ_JBHYVE010000049.1:0-36173 GCF_042750035.1 Streptomyces sp. NPDC059452 | reverse complement strand
ACGAGACCATTCCGGCGCCTTGCGATCGCACGCACCATGCGCCGCGCGGCCGCCCTTCGGGCGACGACGGCAGTTTGACGACAGGCCCTAGCCCCCCGGAAATCACTGGCACCCACCCTCGTCCGGCTCCGGTCACGACGCCCCGCACTAGAAGGCCCGACGCCACCTGCTCCGCTCGTCGGCCAGCCGTACGGCCCGGAGGACGGGTCCTGTTCGGCGAGGGGGTCTGGCTGAAGGAGCCGACGCCCGCCGCGCTGAAGGGGATCGGGGCCGCGCCCGGCGACTTCGGCTCGCTGCTGGAGCTGATCCGGCTGGCGGAGTCGCTCGGGCTGCGCGCGCTCCAGGTCACCGTCGCCGACGAGCGCGAGTGGGACCTCTTCGAGTCCGAGGGGCCGATCGGGCGCGGGCAGCGCTGGGCGCTGGAGAACCCGGGCCATCCGCTGCACGCCGAGGTGATGGCCGAGGTCGACGCCCGCCGCACCGGCTACTACGGCGGCTACCGCTCGTATCTGACGCTCGCCTATCTCGTGCTCAGCACCTGACCCCCAGGGTCCTGCCTCTGGTCAGCGGGCCCACCCGCCGGTAACTTCCGGTTCCGTACGCCCCCGGGAAAGTGAGGAGCCGCCATGTCCGAGCCGCCCGCCGTGCCCGCCCCCGCGCCCATCCCCGTAGAGCAGCTGCACTTCGCGATGCCGCCCGTGCACGCGTCGCCGGACGAGGAGCGGACGTACCGCAGGCAGCGGCTCGCCGGGGCGTTGCGGCTGTTCGGGCAGTACGGGTACGAGGACGGGGTCTCCGGGCACATCACCGTGCGCGATCCCGAGCTGGCCGACTGCTACTGGGTCAACCCCTTCGGCGCGCCCTTCGCCGACATCGCCCCGCAGGACCTGATCCTCGTCAACGGCGACGGGCAGGTGGTCCAGGGCCGCTTCCACGTCAACCAGGCCGCCTTCGCCGTCCACGCGGCCGTGCACCGGGCCCGCCCCGGGGCCGTCGCCGTCGCGCACACCCACTCCACGTACGGGCGGGCGCTGGCCGCGCTCGGGGAGCTGATCGAGCCGATCACCCAGGAATCCTGTGCGTTCTACGAGGACCACGCGCTGTACGACGCGTACTCCGGTGTGGTCGTGGACGAGGAGGAAGGGCGGCGGATCGCCGCCGTGCTCGGGGAGCGCAAGGCGGTCATCCTGCGCAACCACGGGCTGCTGACCGTGGGGGACTCGGTGGACGCGGCGGCCTGGTGGTTCCTGACCATGGAGCGCGCCTGCCAGGTGCAGCTGCTGGCGCGGGCCGCCGGGAAGCCCGTCCTGATCGGCCACCGGGACGCACTCACCACCCGTGAACAGCTCGGCAGCGACCTGGTGGCCTGGATCAACTACCAGCCCCTGTGGCAGCGGATCAGTCGAACGTTCTGACGAGGGCCGCCTCCGGGCCGCCCCGATGCGGAGGCTGTCCGTCCCGTACGGCACAATTCGCTGGTATCGCAGGTGAGTTGGCTGTACCGGGGTGGGAAAGGGTGTAAATCTCCGTGGCGTTGGACGAGGCGAGAGTGGGCGGCACACACGGCGGGGGGTGTACGTGTGGCGACTGCCCGCACGGAGCACGCGAGGGGCACCGGCGCGCGGTCGCCGCGTTCCTGGCCAAACGGGATGAACTGGCCGCCGGGAACGGCCTGCCCGCCGGGGTCGCCCAGTCCGCCTCCGCCTCCCGGCAGTGGGTCTCCGACGAGCTGACCGAGTCCGCCCGTACCGTCGCGGAACGGGGCAGGGCGGCCGGTGACGTCTGGCTGCACCATGTGTGGCGGGGCACCCTGCTCGTGGTCTGGGGTGCGGTCGTCGCCCTGCTCGTCGGTGCCAGCCTCACCGCGATCGGGCCCGGCTGGACCACCGCCCGCACCGCCGCTCTGGCCGCCGCGCTCGTGACCGCTGCCCTGCTGACCGTCGCTGCCCGCTTCCACCGCGCTCGGGGTGGCCTCCTCGCCCCGCTGATCGGCGAGGACAACCGGCTCTCCACCTCCAGGACCGTCGCCGCCGCGTGGGTCCTGCTCGCCGTCTTCGCCGTTCTGGTGCTCGCTCTCCAGCTGGCGGGCGCCTCCGACCCGGCCGACCGCGATGCGCTGATCGAGGGGCTGGATCTGGTGCGGTCCGCCGGGGTGCTGACCGTGCTGGCGCTGGTGTGCGCGGTCGCGGTCGTGGTGCGCCGCGTCGTGACCGTACGGGTGCTGGGCCAGCGGCTCCAGAAGCTGCGCGCGGACCGGCCGCGCGCAGCCGATCTGCTCACCGACGACTCGGGGCGCGGCTCGTTCACGGATGTGCAGTACGTGCTGGTCAGCGCCGTCGCCGTACTGTTCGCCGGGGTCCGGCTGGCCCGCCGCCCCGAGCAGTTGCCGGACCTGCCGTGGGGGCTCGCCCTGCTGGTGGCGGTCTCGGCGGCGACCTACTTCGCCGGGAAGTACGCGGAGGGCGGCCGTCCGGTCGTGCTGTCCGTCGTACGGGCCCGGGAGGCCGGGGACCTGGACGCCCCGATCCGGACCGGCGATGACATCGAGATCCGGGGCGCGGGCTTCGTACCGCCGGGCGCGGGCAGCCCCGACCGGCTGGCCCGGCTCGTCGTACGGATCGGCACGGTCCACGTCCACGTACCGCTGATCCCGGTCGCCGGAGGCTTCGCCAACCCGACCGACACCGTGCTCACCGTGCCGGTCCCGGTCGAGGTCGAACCGGGGACCGTGGACGTCCAGGTCATCACGGCCGCCGGGGTGGAGACCAACCGCTGTTCCATCGATGTGACGGACTGACCCCCCGGCCTCCTGCTTTCCCCTGCTTTCTTCCGCTGATTGCTGCTGATGGCCGCTGATTGCCCCGCAGCCCTGGTGAGCGCCGCCGGACAGGCGTACGTATGGTCAGGTGACGGGTCTTCGGGAAGCGGGGCAGCGGTGATGAACGGTTACGGCGGCGGCGGGGCGTACGGTCTGGGCGAGCCGAGAGGGCTGCGCGAGCGGGCGCGGGAGTACGCCCTGCTGCCGCTGCGGATCTTCCTCGGCGTCACCTTCGTCTACGCGGGGCTCGACAAGCTGACGGACAGCGGGTTCCTCTCCGCCACCGGCTCCGGCTCCATCGGCGAGTTGATGAGCACGGTCCGCGACTCCTCCGCGATCCCCGCCCTCGTCGACCTGGCGCTCAGGAGCCCCGAGGGGTTCGGTTACGCCATCGCGATCGGCGAACTCCTCGTCGGCCTCGGCACCCTCGTCGGCCTCTGGGCCCGGCTCGCCGCGCTCGGCGGTGCGCTGATCTCGCTGAGCCTCTGGCTGACGGTGAGCTGGCAGTCGACCCCGTACTACTACGGCAACGACCTCCCCTACTTGATGGCGTGGCTGCCACTGGTGCTCGCGGGCGCCCCGATGTTCTCCGCCGACGCCTTCCTCGCGTCCCGGCGCCGCCGGAGCATGTAGGCGCCCCAGGTCGCCACGGCCGAGAGCGACAGGCCCCCGAAGAACACCGGGAGGAAGAAGGACCAGGGGATCTCCCACGCCCCGGCCGCGTCGGCCGCGAAGCCCCCGGCCAGGGCCAGCATCGCCACGCCCTGGATCGTCCGGCCGGGCCGGAACTCATGACGCAGCACGGCTGACCTCCACCTGTCCGATACCGATCTCCAGCCGCAGCTCGACCGTGCCGGCCGGACTGCTCCCCTCGGGCGGGTCCAGGGTGCGGTCGATCTCCAGACCGGCGCCCAGCGCCGTGTGCTCGTCCGGCCCCCGGTCCAGCCGGACGCCGCCGATCCCCACCTCGGCCCGCACCTCCACAGTCACGTCCTTCGGGACGACGACGGACGCCCGCCCCGCCCCGACCTCCACGGCGGTGCTGACGGTCCCGCCGCGCGGGACCGTCACCCCGGACAGGTCCAGCAGGGCGTCGCCGCTCTCCAGCTGGTACTGCGGCTGGACGGCGGCGACCGAGGCCGGGCGCCACTCGTGCCGGGCCCAGTCCGTGCTGATGTCCTTCGGCAGCATCGTCGCGCCCGCGAGCAGCCCCGCCGTGAGGATCGCCATCAGCACCGTGCCGAAACCGGTCCGCCCCAGCACCGAGGAGACCAGCAGGCCGAGCCCGAACACCGCGAGCGCGGCGGCCAGACCGATCTGCAACGCCGTACCCAGCGGCTGCTGCTCCCAGCTCAGCCCGGTGCCCAGGCCCGCCGCGACCAGCGCGGTCAGGAAGACGAGACCGCCGATCGACCGCGGTTCCGGCGCGGTGGGCGCCGGGACCGGCGGCCGGAACGGGTCGACCGGGCCGGGGCGCCGCTTCGCCTGCGCCGCGTCCGGGTCCATGCTCTGCGGGCCCCACAGATAGCCTGCGCCGACCGGCCCCGTCGTGCCGTCCTTGACGATGGGGTCGCGCCACCATGACGGACCGCCCGGCGTCGGCGGGGCCTTCACCTCGGGCGGGGCCGTACCGAGGCCGCCCGTGTGCGGGTGGGCGGGGGCGGCGGCGGGGGTGCCCGGGGGGGCCGCCGGGTCCTCCGGGGCCGCCGTCCGGCGGGACTGCGTCCACACCGAGCAGCCGACGACGGCCACCGACAGCAGCGCGGCGAAGGCCAGCATCCCCCGGTTGCCCAGCATCGACAGGAAGAGCCCGCAGCCGATCAGCGCTAGCAGCAGGGCCACCAGGGACGCCCCGTCGACCCGCCCCGACAGCAGTCGGCGCGCCTCGTTCTCCTCCTCGCCCTCCAGGGGCAGCAGGAGCCAGGCGAAGCCGTAGAAGATCAGGCCGATGCCGCCGGTCAGCGAGAGGACGCCGAGCACGATCCGGAAGATCACCGGGTCCACGTCGCAGTACCGGCCGAGGCCGCCGCAGACCCCGGCCACCACCTTCTGCCGCGGGCTGCGCCGCAGCTGCGGTCCGGGTGCGTCGGGGGGCGCGACGCCGAGGTCGGCGTCCGAAGGAGCGGTCATGCCTCCATGGTGACGGCCCGCACCGCCCGAGGGGAGCCGCACCGACCCTGGCCGGTCCCTGATTTCGCGCGGCCGTCCCCGCAGGGGAACGGCCGGAGGCACGTACAGGCACCCACCCGCAGGAAACCCGGAGCGGCTGGGACAGGGACAGGCACAGGCACAGGCACAGGCACAGGTTCAGGCACAGGTTCGGGTACAGGTGTCTCCCCGCCAAGCAGCAGGTGTCTCCCCGCCGAGCAGCAGGTGTCTCCCCGCGGAGCCGCAGGTGTCTCCCCGCCGAGGAACCCCGGCCGGAAGGGAGAGGGTGGGGCTGGCATCAGGGTCGATCAGGGGGACTACCCTGATGCCTCCCGCCCTCGCCGCGTGTGACGATCGGGGTATGCCAGCCGCCACCGCCCGAGCCGCGCACAGCTCACTCGCCTCCGACCCGGAGGAGCCGCCGCTGCGCAAGCTGTACCGCAGCGCCGACGGGCGGATGCTGGGCGGTGTCGCGCGCGGGCTCGCCGGACACCTCGGGCTGCCGGTCGCCTGGGTCCGGTTCGTCTTCCTCGGGCTCTTCCTCAGCGACGGCCTGGGCGCCCTGCTGTACGCGGTGTTCTGGATCGTCGTCCCCCTCGGGGTCGGCGGTGTGGGCGGCGTCCACGCCCCGCGCTCGGTGTTCGAGACCGCTCCGGACGGCCGGCGAAGACTCCGTAAGCCGGACCCGGGCCAGGTCTTCGCGCTCGTCGCCCTGCTCATCGGGGCCGTCGGCTTCGTCTCCAGCGTCGACATGGGCAGCGGGGCCGACCGCTACATCTGGCCGATGCTCCTCATCGGCGCGGGCTCCGTCCTCGTCTGGCGTCAGGCGGACAACGCGCGGCGCGCCCGCTGGATGGAGGTCGGCCGCCGCCGTCGGCTGCTGCAACTGGCCCGGGCGCTGGCCGGGGTCGCGCTCGTGGGCCTCGGGCTCGCCGTCTTCATGGTGGTGCGGGGCTCGGCCGCCCAGCTCGGCAACGTACTGACCGCCGCCATCGCCGTCCTCACCGGCATCGCCCTGCTCGCCGGTCCCTACCTGGTCCGGATGACCCAGGACCTCTCCGAGGAGCGGCTGATGCGCATCCGGGCCCAGGAGCGGGCCGAGGTCGCCGCCCACGTCCACGACTCCGTCCTGCACACCCTCACCCTGATCCAGCGCAACGCGGACGACGGCGGCGAGGTCAGACGCCTGGCCCGCGCCCAGGAGCGCGAGCTGCGGAACTGGCTCTACAACCCCGAGGGCACCGGCAAGGACGAGGACGAGGAACCGGAGACCCTGGCCGAGGCGGTGAAGCGGGCCGCCGCCGAGGTGGAGGACAAGCACGGCGTCCCCCTGGAGGTCGTGGTCGTCGGTGACTGCCCCCTCGACGACAAGCTGGGCGCCCAGATGCAGGCCGCGCGCGAAGCGATGGTCAACGCCGCCAAGTACGGTGGCGAGGGCGGTGCCGTCCAGGTTTTCGCGGAGGTCGAGGGCGCCACGGTCTTCGTCTCCGTACGGGACCGGGGTCCGGGATTCGACCTGGACGAGGTTCCCGCCGACCGGATGGGCGTACGAGAATCAATCATCGGCCGGATGCAGCGCAACGGCGGCACTGCCCGGCTGCGTTCGGTGCCCGGCGGGGGCACCGAGGTCGAGCTGGAGATGGAAAGGGCGAGCGAATGACCGAGAACACCGAAGCCACCGGGGGCCCGGAGCGACGGGTACGGGTCGTGCTCGTCGACGACCACCGGATGTTCCGTACCGGGGTGCAGGCCGAGATCGGCCGCACGGAGGAGACCGGCGTCGAGGTGGTCGGCGAGGCCGCCGACGTCGACCAGGCGGTCACCGTCATCACGGCGACCCGCCCCGAGGTCGTCCTCCTCGATGTCCACCTCCCCGGCGGCGGCGGCGTCGAGGTGCTGCGCCGCTGCGCCCCGCTGATGGGCGCGGCCGACGACCCGGTCCGCTTCCTCGCGCTCTCCGTCTCGGACGCGGCGGAGGACGTCATCGGCGTGATCCGGGGCGGCGCCCGGGGCTATGTCACCAAGACGATCACCGGCACCGACCTGGTCGACTCGGTCTTCCGGGTCCAGGAGGGCGACGCGGTCTTCTCCCCCCGTCTGGCCGGCTTCGTCCTGGACGCCTTCGCCTCCACGGACGCCCCGCCGGTCGACGAGGACATGGACCGCCTCACCCAGCGCGAGCGCGAGGTGCTGCGGCTGATCGCGCGCGGGTATGCGTACAAGGAGATCGCGAAGCAGCTGTTCATCTCGGTGAAGACGGTGGAGTCCCACGTCTCGGCGGTGCTGCGCAAGCTCCAGCTCTCCAACCGGCACGAGCTGACCCGCTGGGCGACGGCGCGACGGCTGGTCTGAGGACGCCCGGGCCCGAGTCCCCCGGGGCGCATGGCCTCACGCCACCCGGGTGGCTCCCGCGAAGGGCATCTGGTCGATGGGTGCGATGCGGACCGGTGCTCCCGGGCGCGGGGCGTGGATCATCTGGCCGTTGCCGATGTAGAGGCCGACGTGGCTGATGCCGGAGTAGAAGAACACCAGGTCGCCGGGGGCCAGTTGGGAGCGGGGGACCCGCTGGCCGGCGTTGATCTGGGTGTAGGTGGTGCGGGGCAGGCTGACGCCCGCCGCCCGCCAGGCCGCCTGGGTCAGGCCCGAGCAGTCGAAGGCGTTGGGGCCGGTGGCGCCCCAGACGTAGGGCTTGCCGATCGCCCCGTGCGCGAAGGAGATGGCCCGGGCCGCGCGGGTGCCGGAGGCGGGGGCGGGCGTGGCGGCGGTGGTCGCGGTGCGGGGGGCGGAGCGGTCGGCGTGGGCCGGGGCGCCGCCGTGGCGGGCGTCGGCCGAGCGTTCGAAGGTCGCGCGTTCGTCGGCGGTGAGGGTGGCCAGGAGCTTGCGGGCGTCGGCCAGCTTGGTCCGGATCGCGGTGCGGTGCCGGTGCAGTTCGGCCCGGCGGGCGGCGAGCGCCTCGGTCTCCTGGTCGGCGCGGGCCTTGACCCGGGCGAGGCCGGAGAGCTGCCGCCGGACACCGCTGAGCAGCCCCGCCTGTCGGTCGCCCGCCCGGTCCAGGTAGGCGGAGCGCTCCAGGTAGGTGTCGGGGTCCGAGGAGAGGGCCAGCTGTACGGCGGGGTCGAGGGCGCCCGTGCGGTACTGGGCGGTGGCCAGCGAACCCAGCGCGTGGCGGGCGGTGTTGAGGCGTTCGGTGCGGCGCGCGGCCTCGTCGGCCAGAGCGTCGACGGCCTTCGCGGCGGCGGCCGCCTTCTCCTTCGCCCCGTTGTACTTCTCGGTGGCGACCTCGGCGTCGTGGTAGAGCCGGTCGACCTTCGCCCGGACCTGGGCGGCGGTGGGGGCGGGCTCGGCGGGTGCGGCGCCGGCCCCGGTGGCCGAGGTGGCGGTGGCGGCCCCGGCGAGCGCCAGGGTGGCGGCGGTGCGGGCAGCAGGGCCGGTGAACGGGCGCTGCTTGGGTTTCCGGTGAGCGGATTTCCGGTGCGCGGCCACGAGGGCGGAATCCTTCCTGTCGGCTGCCCGCCGGGGGATACCGGTGGGCCCGCGAGGGACGCTATGCGCGGCGCGTGGAAAAGGGTCGCCATGACAGCTATTGCCCGGATGTGACGTTTCTCCGCCGTCAGGTGATCGGCGATGCGGAGGCGGAAGTGATCATTCCGGCAGGTTCGGGCGCGGAGCGCACAGTTCCGGGCGACGGCCCAAGGAAGGCTTGCCTCACTGCCTGGCGATCCTCTGGCCATGGCTAGGCTCCGGAACCATGAATGGACTCATCGGTGTCTTCGTCGCCCTGCACATCGTCGGCATCGCCTCCCTGCTGGGCGGCTTCCTGACGCAGATGAAGGCCATGGGCGCGGGCACCGCGCGCTTCGTGCCCGCCATGCTGCACGGCGCGCTGACGATGCTGGTCACCGGAGTCGCCCTGGTCGGCCTCAACCAGGCCGACGGCCAGCCGGTGAACAACATCAAGATCGGCGTCAAGCTGCTGCTCCTCGTCGTCATCCTCGGCCTGGTCTACGTCAAGCGGGACGAGGAGAAGGTCGAGAAGGGCGCGTTCGCGGCGGTCGGCGGGCTGACGGTCGCCAACATCTTCATCGCCACGCTCTGGAGCTGAGCGCGATGACCGGACCTCTCGGGCTCGGACGTTCCGCCGTCATCGCCGTCGTCGGCGCCGCCCTCCTCACCGCGACGGTCACTGCGTGCGGCTCCCAGCGCGGCGGCACGGTGCAGGCATCGGCCCCATCGGCCACCTCGGCCGCGACGCCCCAGCCCTCCTTCAGCCCGCGCCCCCTGTGCGCACAGCCGGACGGGGACTCCGCGCCCCCCGAGCCGCCCGCCCCGCCCTCCGCCTCTGCTCCGGATGCTTCGGGCAGTGGCGGCAGCGGTGGCGGCAACAGCGGCCCGGACGCGCCGCCCAACTACGGTGACAACCACGCCTACCGCATGGCGGCCGAGCTGAGCGAGGAAGCGGCCGCGCAGGGCGAGGGCTCGGCCGAACTCATCCGGGCCGAGCTGGAAGTGGTCATGCAGCAGGGTGACTTCAGCGACAGGCGGATCACCAAGGCGCTGGCGGAGCTCGGCTGCGGCCCCGAGCACGGCGTCTACGTCAGCCAGGGGTTCTACAGCGTCCACACGGGTGTCGCCTGCGTCTCCGGGAACGTTGCGGCGGACGAGATGACCAGCCGGGTGCACGGCTCCTACAGCGAGCCCCAGCCCGGAACGGGCCCCTGCGTCAAGAACCGGGGCGGTCACTGACGGGGCAGCCCTGCCGGTGGCCGACCGCCCCGTCCCACCTGTAGGTTCTCAACCTTCTTGTCCGGCTGGGCACCTGTGAGCTGGGTTTTCGGGGCGGATTCTCATCGACTTGTCCATGATCTTTCTCATTAACGTGTCCGCTTCTTGCGGCGCGGGGTGGGGTGGTGGACTTCGAGGGTTGCGGCGCGGAGTCCTTCGGGGGTGAGGGCGAAGTAGGTGCGGCGGCGACCGGGGCCGCAGCCAACAGGGGCCCGACCGTGCCAGGATCCCTGGCTTTCGGGACGGCTGGTGAGCCAGCCTGCTTGCTCCAGCCGCTTCAGCTGGGGATAGACGGTGCCGTGGTCGAGTCCGGTCCGCGCGTGGATCTGGGCGCCGTAGAACTCTTCGTCCTGGTGGTCGAGCAGGTCTCGCAGCAGTGTGAGGGTCGGGGCGGTGATTCGGATCCGCGCGACGGAGATGTCGTTGAAGGGCTTGAGCGGGCCGGGGTCGCGGCGGGTGGTGAGGCGGGATGCGGCTTGGGCGAGGGTGTCCGCATCCGGCATGGCGATGATCTGCGAAGGCTGGAGTTCCGTGTGCATCAGGGCCTGAACGGTGTCGGTGTGCAGTGATCGCAGCAGAGCTTTGCCGCTGTTGGTGGGGCGGTGGGGTCGGCCGAAGGCTGAGCGGTGGAACAGCTTTTGTCCCAGGTCGTGTTCCAGGCACTGGAACTGGGTGACGAGAGTGCTCTGGTAGATGCCGATGTGGGCGGCTGCGGATTCCAGGTTCGGGAAAGCCATGGCGATGTGGAAGCGGTGCAGCCGGAGCCAGCCATGCAGGGTGCCCTCGACGGCTGTGCGGATGTTGCGCGGGATGGTGGTGTCGAGTTTTGCTGTCATGACGGTGCGGCTGTGGACGCCTGGCGGCCGCAGGGAAATGCCGAGGTGCTGGAGCCGACGGCGGACGGTTTCGTCCTCGGTGCCGATTTCTGAGGCGATGTTGCCGGTGGAGCGTTTGCGATCGAGGTATTGCTCGCGCAGCCATGCTTCGTCGATGGGCAGTGGGCGGCGTGAGAAGTAGAGGGGGAGGCCGATGGCTTTCGCCTGCTCGGCGACCACGTGCCGGGAGATGCCGGTGTCTTCGGCGATGCGGGTGAGTGTCTTGCCGCCCTCGGTGTACTCGCGCTGGAAGTAGGCAGGAGTCAGCACGCTTCGGGCGTGCTCGCGTACTTTCCGTGCTGAGGTAGGGCTCCGGGTGTTTCCGTGGCGCGGTTCTTGGCCGATGCGTTCGAGGGCGAGGCGCACATGGGTGACGCTCGTTTCGAGCTGGCGGGCGGTTTCGGAGGGGGTGCGCCTTTCGGTGATCATGAGGCGTCGCAGGGCGTCGAGGTCGATGTCGTTAAGCCGGGGGCCGGGAAGGTTCAACCCGTAGCAGCATTCCTCGGGCGGTTGCCAGGTCACGGGTTCGTCGATACCGAGCTTGACGAGCAATTCCTGGGCGTGGTGGTGGAGGGCGGTTCTCTGTTCCAGGGACAGCGACAGATCGAAAGCGGTGGTGCGGTTGCGGTCGCCTGGGTCCTTCCAGGCCAGCGTGTGCCGGGGGTCGGCGAGGTCGGCACCGGTCAGCAGCTGGAACAGATGCCGCCGGGCATGCAGGAGGCGGCCCGGAGCGGTTGGTGTGCTGGTTTCACCTGGGTGTGTGTTGGTGCGGAAGCACAGTTCCCGCCAGGCGGTCTCGCTGATGGTGTCGGCGGGAACAAGCTCTCGCCGCCGTTGGTAGTCGATCTCGCTGCCGTGCTCGTCGAGGTGATCAGCGAGGCGGCAGATCGCGGGAAAGACCTGGTCGTATCCGCTCTGGCTGATCGTTTGCAGGGTGTGGGCGATGTAGTTGGGTGCGTGGGTGTGCAGTGGTTCGAGCAGGGCCTTCTTGTCCCGGCTGCCAGATCCGGGCAGGAAGAGTAGGGCGGCGGCGGTAGCGCGGAACAGGTCGACCCGTAGCCCGATGGGCGGCAGGAAGCGCAGCGTCCAGCCGGGCCAGAGCAGTTGAGGGACATGCTGCCGTCGGGAGGCGTGAGGTGTCTCGTCCGGTGCGGGGACGCGGGCTGCTGGACTGCTGGAGCACAGCCGGATCCGGTCAAGGTGGGTGAGGCCGCTGTCGGCCGCGTGGATGAACCTGCCGCGCAGTCGTGGTGACAGGCCCCGCCAGGACAAGAGGGCCATGCTGGCGGGATAGAGGCCGGCCAGGGAGCCCTGGGTGGTGCGCAGTTGCCGGATGCGGCGGACCGCTGTGTCATCACAGGGTCCCAGCAGGGGGCGGGAGTGGTGGGCGGCGATCGCTGTGAGGATCGGGTTCAACGGTGCGAGACGGTCGGGCGGGGCCTTGCTGGGACGGTCGGCCCATGCCGCTGCGGCCAGGGCCCCGAGCGGGCGTACCTCTTCGTCGGGCAGGGCGTGCAGGAGCCATCGGGAGAGATGGTGCAGGTCCGCGATGCTGTCGACGGCGTTCTCGGCAAGGAGCTGATCGGTCCATCGCTGCGCATCCAACAGGGTGCTGTCACAGGGAAGTTGGATTGTTGGTGCGGTGCGGAGGTCTGTTCCGCAGGGGTGGCCGTCCCGGTGGTAGGCGGTGCAGACCCCGGCCGGGTGGAACCGGGTGCGGCCCGGAAGTGTCCGGTGTGGCAGTCGGCCGCAGCCCGGACAGGTGTCAAGGAGCAGGGTGCGGTGGGAGGTGCAGGCGAACGCGGAGGGGAGCCACCAGGAGAGCTTGAAACGGCCATCGCGTTCGGCCAGGCAGTGCGGGCAGTAGCGGGAGCCGCGGGCCTGCCGGGTGTGGGTGGGCAGTGCCGGGTGGGGGACGGCCTGGTCCAGGTGGTGGGTGGGCAGCTGGCATCGGCGTTCCAGCTCACGGAGCATTGGCGGCGTGATGCTGGTCAGGAGGGTGCGGGTCAGTGACTTTTCGGGCAGGTCGAGGTGTGACAACAGTTTGCGCAGAGAGACACCGTTGCGGCGGGCGAGTGCCTCCAGCCAGC
Organism: Streptomyces sp. NPDC059452; assembly: GCF_042750035.1. Taxonomy (NCBI): domain Bacteria; kingdom Bacillati; phylum Actinomycetota; class Actinomycetes; order Kitasatosporales; family Streptomycetaceae; genus Streptomyces; species Streptomyces sp. NPDC059452. The sequence continues at coordinate 23,460 of NZ_JBHYVE010000049.1, read as the reverse complement.
TGTCGATCCCTTCCTCAGGGGCGAGGGGAACTCGCAGCGGCAGGACCCGGCGAGAGCTCGTGCTCATGAGGCGGCCCCGGCCTCGGAGGACAGCGTGCCGTGGGTGAGTGCGGCAGCCAGTTGCTGGCGGGCCTGTTCCGATGCCTCATCGAGACGCACCTGGTCGAGCAGGCCGCGATCGAGTGCTTCGGCCCCGGTGCGGATCGCCCGGTAGCAGCCGCGCGTCAGCAGCGTGAAGTACGACCCGATGTGCCCGCTGGTGCGTTCGAAAAGGTAGTCGGCAAGGCCGGGGAGGGCGCCGGGCCGGTGTTCGGCCAGCACGAGTTGGCGCTCGGAGGCCTTGACCAGACTCCGCCAGTGCCGGCGCCCCTGGTCGGTGGTGAGGTGGAACGGGTCGACGCCGAGCCGGGTCCAGCGGCGGGCGGTCTGCGCGAGGACCGTGTTCTTCCCGCTCAGACCGTCGGCGAAGAAGCGGCGTTCGGCCAGGCCGACACCGACATAGACGAAGGTCACCGGGAGCTCGTTGGCCAGCCACTTCAGGTGATTGCTGACCGCGAGTCCGTCCTTGCGGTCGAGGTCGATGAAATGGATGTCGTCGATGATCCCCAGACGGCTCTCGCAGCTCAGCACGCAGTCCAGCGCGTGACTTGCCAGGGCCTGTGCGGTAGCCCGGCTGGTAGCGGGGTGCCCGTAGAACTCGCAGATCATCTGATTCAGCGTGCGCAGGGTGGTGTTCGAGGTCAGGCCGACCCGGAAGACCGAAACCCGCTCGTTGCCATCGGCGGTGACCGGCCCGAGGCGGCGGCGCTGCTGCCGGTCATAGGAGCGGCCGTACTGGTTGGCGATGGTGGTCTTGCCCAGTCCGGGCAGGGCGTCGATGACCGCAGCCGAACGGATACGGTCGCCGTCCTGCCGGTTGCTGGCCACGATCTGGTCCAGTTCCTCGTGGATGGAGGCGAGTTGCGGGGTCTGGATGATCCCGGAGTTCGCGTGCCAGTCGTGGCGCTGGTCGTCGTACTCCTCGCGGGCCGGGGTGCTCAGCGCGGCCAGCTGAGTGCGGGTGAGGGAGTCGGGCCGCTGCCGGGCGGGCATGGTGACGTACCTGTTCCAACCTTCCTTGCGGGACAGGCTGAACAGTCCGGGCGTACTCACTCCAGCACCTCGAAGGCGTCCGCGTAGAAGTCGTCCCCGTCGGGGGCATCGAAGATCTCCTCGTCGTCGTCACCGTCCCCCTCGATGACCGGTTCGGCCACCAGATGCAACCGGGCCGGGGCCAGCACCTCCTCCTCGGGCACCCGGGGCAGCGGCAAGGCGGCACGTTCGGTGGACAGCCGCAGAGCCATCCGGCGTTCGCGCCGGTCGGTGACCATGCCCTGACCCCAGCGGGCCAGCAGTGCATCCAGGGCCTCGGCGGAGTCGACGTGCCTGCCCCGGCGCATCGACAGGCGCCGGGCATGGGCTGCGGCCTCGGCCGAGAACGGCGTGTGCAGAGCTGCCGCGTGTTCCCATTCCAGCGCATGCCAAGAGTCGTCAGCCGGATCCTGGAAGTAGACGAACCGCACGTCATCGGGGTTGACCCGAAGCGGCCACCGGCCCGCCAGCAGTCCCCCGAACGGGCTCGGTTCTCCCCGATAGCCGTCGAGCGCCGGGCCATTGTAACGCATCCCGTCCACCTCGACGCCGTAGTGCTGGATCGTACGGGCCTTGAGCTGGAGGAAGTCGAAGACCAGGCCCGCGGACGGCAGCAGCCGCAGCCGACCCGCCCGCGCCAGCCCGGCCTCCAGCATCTCCAGCGGAGACAGTTCCACCCCGGGCCACTGCGGAATGACCAGCCCGTCGTGCTGCGAGCGGTGATACGTCGAGGCCACCCAGTCGCGGATCACATCCTCCAGCTCGTGGATGTAGAAGAACGCCTGATCCTCCACCTTCTCCCCGCGACTGTGCAGGTCCGGGCCCTTGTAAGCGGGAAGATGCTGGATCAGCCCCTCGCGGAGGGTCCGGAAGAACCTTTCCACGGTCGGCTTGTCGGTGGGCTTCTTCGGCTGGGCGGGCTGGATCGAGATGCCCAGCCGGGCGCACACACTGATCACGTGAGCGGAGAGAAAGGCCTTCCCATGGTCGATGACCAGCGTCTCCGGCGGACACAGCCCTCGGCCCGGCACCGGCTCCTCCTCGGTGAGCACCACCTGTTCAGGCACCCCGTGGTAGGGGCCAAGCGCCGTACTCGTGTCGTTACCGGGTGGCGCGACCGCCTCGAACAGCACCCCGGCGACATCCACCGCCTTCGTGGACACCGCCGTCACCCTCAACCCAACGATGCAACGGCTGAACAGGTCCTGGGCCACGGTCAGTTGAGCCCGCACCCACCGGCAGGTCACCGGCTCCATCGCGAAGACATCGAGATCCTGGGTGTCCAGGACGACATACTCACCCGGCCGCGTCGCCCGCAGCCGCCCGTAGGTGCCCTGCGGACGCTCCGCGATCGACCGCCTCGCCTTCGCGCTGCCCGACACCGCGTTCGTGCCCTTGCTCAGCACCGCCAGCCGCCGGTAAGCCGTCGCCTGGGACGGCAACGGCACCGTCTGGCTCCCGTGCACCTCCTCCAGCCAGGCCTCGACCCGCTTGAGCACCGCGGAACGGGTTGGTGTCGATGCGGTGACGTACTCGGCCAGGACCGCACGGACCGCTTCGTCCCAACGCGGATCGACCCGTGACCCTCTCCTTTTGAGCAACCGGGAATCCACCAGCGCGGCCTCGCCGCCGCCCTGATAGGCGGCAGTCCAGCGCTCCACGCTCCGAACCGCGACCCGCAGCTCGGTCGCCTTGGACGCGACCCTCTGCGGCAACGACCTGTCGCCCGTGAACTCCTCCCGGGGCTCACCCGGCAGAGCACCTTCCGCGAAACCCGCCCGGTAGCCGGTCAAAACCTCACGAATGTGCCCGGCCCGCTCACTGAGCGCGTCTCGCTGCTGCCGGGACAACGAAGCCAGCAGCAGGCCGGCGCTGTCGCCCGGTCCGGGCAGACCCTCGTTCCGCATCTGGGCATCCGCAGCCAGGCGGCCCACCGAAACCGTGGAGAATTCGCCGGTTCGCACGTTGCGGATGGTCACGCCCCGATGGCTGAACTCCACGACCTCGACAACCTCGCCGCAGAATGCCAGCTGCGAGCCGGGAAATACGGTGACCGCGTGTCCACCCATCAGCCGTTGCCTCCCTCACCAGCGAGGCGAACCGAAGTCTGCGAACTCAGGGGATCCGAAAGGTCAGCTGACAGAGCACCCGTCCACACCAGATGAAGCAGAGCCGGGCGGACCGCATCCGCGAGGTGCCGACGGGACAGAGCCTTCTCGATGCCGCCGATGGTGCCCTGCACCCGTGCGGCCTCCAGCACTTCGGGGAACAGCCGCGACTCGACGACCTGCCGCCGCCGATAGCCGGCCAGGAACCGGACGTTCTCCATGACGACCGGCTTGGTGCCCGTCCAGGCCTCGAAAACCCAGCCTCGCAACGAACAGAGCCCTTTCATCCACGCGAACTGGGTGACGACATCCGGGTCCTTGATGCGCTGCGGAGCCTTGACATCCACCACGGTCACCAGCCCATCGGCGTGTACCAGGAGAAGATCAGGGACATGGCGGCGTCGGCGGACGCCGTCATCCCCGGTCACCAGGAAGGGCTGAGCAGCAATCCCCACCACGTCTCGGGCGAAGTCCGCCAGCAAGATCCTCGCGAGCTCCAGGCGGCTCTCATAGGCCACCAGCCGATCGCCCGTCACTGAGTGATACCAGCCGGAGTAGTGCCGACGCCCCTTGTACCAGCGGAAATCTCGCACTGGCAGTCCGGCTACTACCTCCGTGGCCATGAGCCGGTCCAACGTCGTCTCCGTGAACTCTCCGTCCGCCTGCCGGTACCGCACCTGGACCACGTCGGCACCCGGAATCACCGCACGAGACAAATGATCTGCCACCGCCACCCCCGCTGTACGCAATCAAGTGACCACTGATCGTGATCTCGGGCGAGGATGCCCAACGGCTGCGGCGTACCATGCGTGAACGGGCCCTGGAGATGCTCCAGGGCCCTACAATCACTCGGCAGAGCAATTCTCAACAGCGTGTCGGAAACGACAAGTTGACGACAGAACGTTGAGAATCCGACAGATCTATTGAGTCCCTACACCACCCCGCACTGCCCTACGCCGGGCGCACGCTCCCGTAGATCGGCATGGAGTAGATCGACTCCTCGCGCACGTTCGTCCCCGGCTTCGGGGCGTGGATCATCATCCCGTCGCCCTTGTAGATGCCGACGTGGCTGATGTCGTCGTAGAAGAAGACCAGGTCCCCGGGCTGAAGGTCCGAGGTCGCGACCCGGGTGCCCACCTTCACCTGGTCCCAGGTGGTCCGGGGCAGTGTCACCCCCGCCTCCCGCCACGCCGCCTGGGTCAGCCCCGAGCAGTCGTACGAGGACGGGCCCGAGGCCCCCCACACGTACGGCTTGCCGATCTGGGCGCGGGCGAAGGCCAGCACCTGCTCGGCCTTGGCCGCGTAGCCGCTGCCCGCCCCGGCACCCGTACCCGTTCCCGTACCGGCACCCGGGCTCGTCCCCGTACCGCTGCCGGAACCGGAACCGGAGTCGTTGTCCCCGCCGGACTCCTTCGCGGCCTCCTCGCGGGCCTTCTTCTCCGCCTCCTCGCGCTCCTTCTTCTCGGCTGCCTGCCGGAGGGCCAGCTTCTCCGCCTTCTTCCTGGCCTCGGCCTCCTTCTTGCGCTCCAGCTCCGCCAGCCGCGCCTTCTCCTCGGCGGTCAGCTTCGAGAGCAGGGTCCGGGCCTCGGTGAGCTTGGTCTGCACGCTCCGCTTGCTGGAGCGGAGCGTGGCCTGCGTCTCGGTGAGCGCCTCCAGGCTCCGCACGGCCTCCGCACGCTTCTTCGACGCCGCCGCCTGCTGCGTACGGAAGTCGTCGACCGCCTTCTGCTGCCGTTCCGTCGCCCGGCTCATCACCTGGTTCTGGTCGAAGTACGACTGGGGGTCGTCCGCCAGGAAGAAGGTCGCGGTGGGCGCGATGCCGCCGGTGCGGTACTGCGCGGCCGCGTAGGACCCCAGCGCCCGGCGCGCCTCGTTGATCTTCTCGGTCCGCTTCGCCACGTCGGAGAGCAGCGTGTCGACCTTGGTGCGCTGGGCCGTGGAGGCGGCCTTCGCCCGGTTGTACCGCTGGGTGGCGCTGCCCGCCTGCCGGTAGAGCTCGTCGACCTTCTTCTGTACGTCCTCCACGGCGGGCTTCGGCTCCGCGGGGGCGGCGGTCGCGCTCTGCGTGGAGAGCAGCGTCACCGAGGCCAGCGCGGCCGTCGTGAACCCGACGGCGGGGGTGGTGGTGCGCACCTTCGTGCGTGGCTTGCGATGCGATGCCAAGACCGGCATCTCCTTCCGTGGACCGCCTACCGGGTTAGCTGTCGGGTTCGGACGGAACGGAAGGCTGTCCTACGGTCCGGATGGGAGGGTACGGACCGATTCACCCCGGTTTACGCGTGTGGGTCCCCGGTTCCGAACTGCCGGGAGGGCAGCGCGGATTCGGCAGAGGTGACCGTGAGGCGCGGTTCGCCCCAGGGAGCTACGGATCACCTGATCGAGCACGCTAGCCAACCGGCCCCGCCGCTGGGAAGGAGGATGAGCGATATGCCCGATACATTTTCGTGACCTTTTCGGATCGGGCCCCCCGGCACCCCCTCCGACCGGGCCCTTCTTCACGGAACGTGGACGTCCGCTCTCCGTGCGTACGGGTGTGGACATCGCCTTCCGGACTTCGGCCGAACGTTGTCAGTCCCGCCCCCTAGACTCGGATGGCGATGAGCAGCCTCTTTGACGACAGTTTCCTGACCGGCCTCCAGTCCGCGGAGGACGGCCCGCCGCCGCCCCCCGAGGACCACGCACCCGAAGCGGTGCCGGAGGGTCTCTTCGAGGGCGTCTTCGACGCGCCCCCGCCGCCCCGGGACGGGTATTACCGGGACGGCCACCCGCGCCCGGTCATCGACTCCGCCGCGCTGCTCGACGGGCTGAACACCGAGCAGCGCGCCGCCGTCGTGCACGCCGGGTCCCCGCTGCTCATCGTCGCCGGGGCAGGCTCCGGCAAGACCCGGGTGCTGACCCACCGCATCGCCCACCTGCTGGCCGAGCGCGGGGTGCACCCGGGGCAGATCCTCGCGATCACCTTCACCAACAAGGCCGCGGGCGAGATGAAGGAGCGCGTGGAGCAGCTGGTGGGCCCGCGCGCCAACGCCATGTGGGTCATGACCTTCCACAGCGCGTGCGTCCGCATCCTGCGCCGCGAGTCGAAGAAGCTCGGCTTCACCTCGTCGTTCTCGATCTACGACGCCGCCGACTCCAAGCGCCTGATGGCCCTGGTCTGCCGCGATCTCGACCTGGACCCCAAGCGCTATCCGCCGAAGTCCTTCACCGCCAAGGTCTCCAACCTCAAGAACGAGCTCATCGACGAGGAGACCTTCGCCGGACAGGCGGCCGACGGCTTCGAGAAGACCCTGGCCCAGGCGTACGCGCTCTACCAGGCCCGTCTGCGCGAGGCCAACGCGCTGGACTTCGACGACATCATCATGACGACGGTCCACCTCCTCCAGGCCTTCCCGGATGTCGCCGAGCACTACCGCCGCCGCTTCCGCCATGTCCTGGTCGACGAGTACCAGGACACCAACCACGCCCAGTACACGCTGGTACGGGAGCTGGTCGGTCCCTCCGGAGAGGCCGCCGACGCCCCCGCCGAGCTGTGTGTCGTCGGTGACGCGGACCAGTCCATCTACGCCTTCCGGGGCGCGACCATCCGCAACATCCTCCAGTTCGAGGAGGACTACCCGGACGCGAAGACGATCCTCCTGGAGCAGAACTACCGCTCCACGCAGACGATCCTCTCCGCCGCCAACGCGGTCATCGAGCGCAACGAGAGCCGCCGCCCCAAGAACCTGTGGACCAACGCCGGCAGCGGCGCCCGCATCACCGGCTATGTGGCCGACACCGAGCACGACGAGGCCCAGTTCGTCGCCGACGAGATCGACCGGCTCACCGACAAGGGCGACGCCAAGGCGGGCGATGTCGCCGTCTTCTACCGGACCAACGCCCAGTCCCGCGTCTTCGAAGAGATCTTCATCCGCGTCGGCCTGCCCTACAAGGTCGTCGGCGGTGTGCGCTTCTACGAGCGCAAGGAGGTCCGGGACGTCCTGGCCTACCTCCGGGTCCTCGCCAACCCCGAGGACACCGTCCCGCTGCGCCGCATCCTCAATGTGCCCAAGCGCGGTATCGGCGACCGGGCCGAGGCCATGATCGACGCCCTGTCGATGCGCGAGAAGATCTCCTTCCCGCAGGCGCTGCGCCGCGTCGACGAGGCGTACGGCATGGCGGCCCGCTCCTCCAACGCCGTCAAGCGCTTCAACACGCTGATGGAGGAGCTCCGCACGATCGTCGAGTCCGGTGCAGGCCCCGCCGTCGTGCTGGAAGCGGTGCTGGAGCGTACGGGCTATCTCGCCGAGCTCCAGGCGTCCACGGACCCGCAGGACGAGACCCGTATCGAGAACCTTCAGGAGCTCGCCGCCGTCGCCCTCGAATTCGAGCAGGAGCGCGGCGAGGAGGAGGGCGCGGGCACGCTCGCGGAGTTCCTGGAGAAGGTCGCGCTGGTCGCCGACTCGGACCAGATCCCCGACGAGGACGAGGACGGCTCCGGCGTCATCACGCTGATGACCCTGCACACGGCGAAGGGGCTGGAGTTCCCGGTCGTCTTCCTCACCGGTCTGGAGGACGGCGTCTTCCCGCACATGCGGGCCCTCGGCCAGACCAAGGAGCTGGAGGAGGAGCGGCGCCTCGCGTACGTCGGCATCACCCGCGCCCGTGAACGCCTCTATCTGACCCGGGCCGCCATGCGCAGCGCCTGGGGCCAGCCCTCGTACAACCCGCCCTCGCGGTTCCTGGAGGAGATCCCGGAGGCGCACCTGGAGTGGAAGCGCAAGGGCCCGATGGCCGCCCCGGCCGGACCCACCTCGGGCATCACGTCCTCGCTCTCCTCCTCGCGCGCCCGCTCCGGCCCCTCCGGCTTCGCGACCCGGCGCGCAGGCGCGGAGAAGCCCACGGTCACGCTGGTGGTCGGGGACCGGGTCACGCACGACCAGTTCGGGCTGGGCACGGTGACGGCCGTCGAGGGCGTCGGCGACCAGGCCAAGGCGACGGTGGACTTCGGCGACGAGCGCCCGAAGAAGCTGCTCCTGCGGTACGCGCCGGTCGAGAAGCTGTAGGGCGAGTCACGGGAAGGGGGCGGGGCGGCTGTTGAAGCCGTCCCGCCCCCTTCGTGTGTGCGTCTGTGTGTGTTCGTACGGCTCAGGTCGGGTCGACGCCGTGGCTGCGCAGCCATGCCAGCGGGTCGATCGACGCGCCGCCGCCGGGCCGGACCTCGAAGTGCAGGTGCGGGCCGGTGGAGTTGCCGGAGCTGCCCGCGTACGCGATGACGTCACCGGCCTTCACCGGGCCCGAGCGGATCTTGGTGCTGCTCAGGTGGCAGTACCAGGTCTCCGTGCCGTCGGCCATGGTCACGATCGCCATGTTGCCGTAGGCCCGGTTGTACTGGGTGCGCACCGTGCCGTCGGTCGCGGCCATCACCGGAGAGCCGTACCCCACGGGGAAGTCGATGCCGGTGTGCACGGACATCCAGTTGACGCCCGCCTGGCCGTAGTAGGCGCTGAGCCCGTGCTGCCGGACCGGCAGGACGAACTTGGGGCGCAGCGCCTCGCGGCGGATCGCCTCCTCCTCGCGCTTCTTCTTCTCCGCCGCCTGCCGCTCCTTCAGGTCGATGCGCTCCTGGGTGCGGCTCGCGCGCTGGCGGAAGTCGTCGCTGCCCTCGGAGAGCTGCTCCAGCTGGCTGTCGAGCCTCTTGTTGGCGGCGGCCACGGCCTTGACCGTGCTCGGGTCGGCGACGGCCAGGGAGGTGGTCTCCTCCGGCTTCTCCTCGCCGCCGATCCCGCTGACGGAGGCGGCCGCGATGCCCGCGACGCTCATCACGCAGGCGGAGGGGACCGCGACGGTCAGGAGGGCGGACCGCTTGGCGGGGCTGCGGCGGCGGGCCCGGCTGCGCGGGGCGGGGGTGTGGATCACCGTGCGGTCGACGGAGAGCGGAGCTTCGGCGGGCGTGTCGCCGTCGTCGGGGGAAGGGGCGGCGTCCGGTTCGTGGACGGCTTCGCGGGCTGTCCCGCGGGACGTTCCGTCGGCTGCTTCGTGCCCTGCTTCGTGTGCTGTTCCGTGAACGGAGTCGTGGGCCGTCTCGTGGACGGCGTCGAGGACGGCGAACTCGGCGGTGGTGGACACGGCCTCCGGCTCCTCGGCCGTACGGTCCGCTCCGGTCCGCTCGGCCGTCCCGGGGCCGTCCGCATCGGGCGTCTGCTGTTCGTACAGCTGATGCGACGTCTGTTCGGGCTCGTACGCGGCGTCCCCGGGCGTGGCGCCGGAGTTCCAGGCGGTCGCGTCGTAGGCGCCGGTGTCGTACGTCCCCGTCCCGTACGTGCCGGTGTCGTACACGCCGGTCGTGAAGGCGGTGGAGGCGTACGTACCGGTCCCGTCGGCGCCGACCGTCCCGTACGCGCCGGTGTCGTAGGCGCTCGTGTCGTACGTACCGGTTTCGTACGAGCCGCTGTCGTACGAGCCGGTGGTGCTGTACGTACCGGTCTCGTGGCCGTCCGTCCCGTAGGAGCCGTCGGTCACGTAGGCGGTGCCCGTCCCGTACGTGGGGGTGGCGTACGCGCCCGTGTCGTAGGCCCCGGTGTCGTACGTGCCCGTCTCGTACGGGGCGGAGCCGTACGCGGCGGCGGTGAACCCGGCGGCGGCCGTGGGGAACGCGCCCGTGTCGGTGGTCGCCCACTGGCCGGTCAGGTCCTGGTCGGGGGTCTGCTGCCAGGTGGGCGTCGCCCCGGTGTCCCACTGCTGGGCGCCCTGCTGGTGGGCGTCGGCGGGCTGCGTCCGGGCGGTGTACGCGTCGTACGTGACGGTCTGCTGCGCGCCCGTGTCCCAGGCAGAGGAGTCGTACTGGCCGCTGTGCGTGCTGTGCGCGTTGTGGCTGCTCTGGTCGCCGTAGGAGCCGTCGTATCCCGAGGCCGCGTACTCCGTGGTGTCGCGGGTATCAGGACCGCCGGGGAGGGAACCGAAGAGCGGGTCGGTGTCGAAGCTGCCGGTGGATCGGGTGTCGTACCCGACGGGCCCGGCGTGGGGGTGCTGGTCGTTCACCAACGTCTCTCTCGCCTCGGCAGCAGGACTGTTCTGGCTCCCGGTGAGGGGGATCCCAGGGGGAAGCAGTGGCCGCGACTGTACCCGGCAGTATGTGAGGACGACAATCTTCGGCAGGTTTTGCGTCCTCAGGAAACGGGCAATCGGCCGTCTTTCGGTGGACGGCAGGCAGAGGCTTGGCTCTACGTTCGATAGCTGTTCTATTTCAGGCCACGGAAGCCGTTCCGCTTGAGGGCGCTGTGGCCTCCCGCGCTTTCTGCGCCTCCTGCGTCTCCTGTGCTTCCCGTGCTTCCTGTGACTCCAGGGCCTCACGGACCGCGGCGGCGACCGTCGGGTGCACCGGCAGTGCGAGATGGCCGATCCCGGTGACGCGTACGTTCACCGCGTCGAGGTCGGGATGGTCGACGCAGGCCGTCTCCACCGGGACCATCACCTGGTCCAGCTCACTCCAGAAGCTGACGAACCGGGTCCGGCAGCCGGGGGCGGGGCGGCGCAGCTCCTCGATCAGCGTGGAGCCGCCGCGCATCTGCCGCACGATGGGGTGAATACCGGCTCCGGGGGCGACGGCGGTGCCGCCGTGCGGCGTGCCGAGCGTGACGAGGGTGCGCACCCGGTGGTCGCCGCCCAGCCGTTGCACGTAGTAGCGGGCGATCAGGCCGCCGAGGCTGTGCCCCACGATGTCGACCTCGCGCTGTCCGGTGCGGGCGCAGATCTCCTCCACGTGCCGGCCGAGCAGCTCGGCGGCGGTGCGCAGGTCGCGGGTGAGCGGCGAGTAGTTGAGGGAGGCCAGGTGGCGGCGGCCGTGCCGGGCCAGGGAGCGGCGCAGCAGGACGAAGACGGAGCGGTTGTCGATGAACCCGTGCAGCAGGACCACGGGCCGGTCGGCGGCCGGGGGGCCGGGCAGGGGGCTGGGGGCCGCCTCCGGCCGGAGGTCCGGCTGCGGGCCCGGGGTGGGGCGCTCCTGGGTGAGGCCGAAGGGGTAGGCGACCAGATGGCCGGTGAGGACGACGAGCTCCAGCAGGGTGGCGCCGAGCAGCGCGGTCGAGAGCCGGGGGCCCGGCAGGCCCGGGAGGCGGGGCAGTAGGGAGAGGAAAGGGAGGGCCTTCACGCCGACCTCCTGCCACTGGCGCACGGGGAGGCGGCGACGGGCCGTACCACCGTGCCGTGCGGCTGGCGGCGCGGTGGTACGGCGACCTCGTAGCGGCTCCCCAGGCGGGTGTCCCGCGCGGCCGGACGGCCGCGTCATACGGGGGACGACGCCTGGCGAACATGTCCCACGTGTGATTTCCCCCTCCCCGCCTGCCGCGAAACTGTGGCTTGCGGGATGCTGTGGATAACGTTCGTTCACATCCCCGGCCCTTCAGGCGCGGGAGACCATGTGGAGGCAGTGATGGGTGTGACCGGTCCGATCCGTGTGGTGGTGGCCAAGCCGGGACTCGACGGCCATGACCGCGGGGCCAAGGTGATCGCGCGGGCGCTGCGGGACGCCGGTATGGAAGTCATCTATACGGGGCTCCACCAGACACCCGAGCAGATCGTCGACACGGCGATCCAGGAGGACGCCGACGCGATCGGCCTCTCGATCCTCTCCGGGGCGCACAACACGCTGTTCGCGAAGGTGATCGAGCTCCTCAAGGAGCGGGAGGCGGAGGACATCAAGGTCTTCGGCGGCGGGATCATCCCGGAGGACGACATCGCCCCGCTGAAGGAGCTGGGCGTGGCGGAGCTCTTCACACCGGGCGCGACGACGACCGAGATCGTCTCCTGGGTGAACGCCAACGTCCGTCAGGCCGCCCAGGCCTGACGCGCGGGCCGCACATGCCTGCCCGGCGAGACGGAGGGGGAGGGGACAGGAGGCAGGGGTCAGGTCAGCTCCGCCTCCATCGCGGCGCGCAGGCGCAGGGTGGAGACCAGGCGCTGGAACGCCTCCGACCAGTACCCGCCCGCCCCCGGTGACGCCCCCTCCCGCTCGTCCGGGGCGGCCGTGAGGACCTCCAGCCGGTCGGCCTCGGCCGGGTCCAGGCAGCGCTCGGCCAGCCCCATCACCCCGCTGAAGCTCCACGGGTAGCTGCCGCCGTCCCGCGCGATGTCGAGCGCGTCGACCACCGCCCGCCCCAGCGGGCCGGTCCAGGGCACCGTGCAGACCCCGAGCAGCTGGAACGCCTCGGACAGCCCGTGCGCGGCTATGAACGCGGCCACCCAGTCGGCGCGTTCGGCCTCGGGCAGCACCGCCAGGAGCTTCGACCGCTCGGCGATGGACGCGGGTCCGGGGGCACCGGCCGGGGGCGCCGACGCCACCCCGAGCAGCGCCCGCGCCCACTGCGGGTCGCGTTGGCGCACCGCCGCCCGGCACCAGGCGGCGTGCAGCTCGCCCGCCCAGTCGTCGGCGACCGGCAGCGCCACGATCTCCGCCGCCGGGCGCCCGCCGAACCGCTCCTGCCAGACCCCGAGCGGGGTGGCCTCCACCAGCTGCCCGAGCCACCAGGACCGCTCGCCCCGGCCCGTCGGCGGAACGGGCACCACCCCGTCGCGCTGCATCCCGGCGTCGCACTCGTGCGGTGCCTCCACGGCGATGGAGGCGCCGGCCCCCGTACGGTCGGGGTTGACGCAGGAGGCCGCGCGGGCCGCCATCCGCCCCGCGAAGGCCGACGAGGGCAGGGCGGAGAGCAGCTCGGCGGCCGTGGCGCGGACATTGCGGCTGCGGTCGGAGAGCGCCTGCTCCAGGAACTCCTCGTCGCGGGCGCCGAGCCCCGTACGCAGGGAGTCCAGGAACATCAGCCGGTCCTCGGCCCGTTCGGTGGACCAGGTGGTGGTGAGCAGGGCGAGCGCGGCGGCGGGATCCTGCACCCGTACGGCGTCGAGCAGCGCGATCCGCTCCGCGAACAGCCCCTCCTCCCACAGCCGGCGCACCGCTTCCGGGTCGCCGGTGTCGGGGACGAGCACGCCGCCCGCCGAACCGCGTAGGGCGAACTTCCATTCGGGGTTCAGCGCGGCCAGCCACAGCCCGCGCGGCCCGGCGAACGCGAGCGCCTGGGGGCGCAGATCGGTGCGGGCCCGTGCGGCGTCGAGCAGCGGCGGCAACAGGGCGGCCGGGGCCCGGAACCCCTGCCGGTTGGCGGTGGCCAGCCACTGCGGGATGAGCTCGGTGAGGTCGGGCGCGGCCCCGCGCCGTCCGGAGGCGGTCGGCGCGGCCCGGTCGGCGAGCAGTTGGGCGAGCCGCTGCCGGGCGGCCTCGGGGAGCGGCGGGCGCGGGTCATGGGGCGCGGGCCCGGGCCTGGCCCCCGGCACGGCGGGCCGCAGCCCGGCCCGCCGCCGCAGGGTGTGCAGGGCGGCGGCGTCGAGCAGGGCCCCCGGGCCGTCGGCCGGTGCGGGGCCGCCGCGTGGGGCAGGCGGGCGGCGGTCGGTGCCCAGCAGCGCCGAGGTGACCAGCTCCTCCCAGGGGAGGGCCGCCAGGGGGTGCGCGGGCGCTGCGGAGCCCGTTGCGGGCCCGGTCGGATGGGTGGTGGCGCGAGGCATCGGGTCCCTTTCAGAGGCGTTGAGCGGTGATCGGTGGCGGTCGGTGGACGAGTGGCGGGTGCGGGTGGGGCCCCCGGGCGTCAGACGAGCCGCACGATCCCGTCCGAGGCGTCACCGGACTCGGCCCCGGCCCGGCCCTCCGCCCCCGGGTCCCAGGCCGCGAACGGGTCGAAGCCTCGGTGGCCCAGCTCGCCGAAGACCGTGACCGGGCCGCCGCCGGAGAGCGCGACGAGCTTCCACAGCCCCGGGCGGGACAGCGCCGCCGGGGCGAGGGGCAGTGCGGATTCGGCCTCCGCGTCGGCCAGTTGCCAGCCGCCCTCGGACGGCACGGGTATGACATCGCGCAGGGTGACCGGCCAGGCGTCCAGCCATGGATCGCCCCGCAGCGCGGCCCCGTACGCGTCGAGAGCGGCGGCCGTGGAGCCTCCCGGCGGCGGTGTGCCCGGCACCGGGGCGGGCGCCTTCGGACCGTGCGCCCCCAGCCCGGGCGTTTCCGGGCCACGCGCCTCCCAGCCACGCACCCCCACGCCACGCCCCTCCGGCGTCGCCACGGCGAACTGCCGGCCCACATCAGCTCGCAGGCCGCCGCCCGGATACGGCGTGAGCTCGGCGTCGATCGTCACGCCCACCGGCAGCGCGAGCTCCGGGGCGCGGCCCACCGCGCCGAAGGAGAGCAGCAGGGCCGTGCGGCCCGACTCCCTCCCGTACAGCCAGATCCGCCGGGTGACGAGCCGGCCGTCCGGGGTGTCGTACTGCGCGAGGACCAGCCAGTGGTCCCGGACCGGCGGGCCCTCGGCGGACATGGGCAGCCCCACCCTCGTCCGCACCGTCGCGGCCAGCGGGTCCGGCAGCCGCTCCCGGCCCAGCCAGGCCGTGTCCAGCAGGTGGAGCAGGCTGCACTCCTCCAGCAGCCGCACCGGCCAGCCCGGCCCGGAACCGGGGATGGACCCCAGCTCCCGGACCCGGCCCGCCAGCCCCGGCGCCTGGGCGTCGACCATGCGGGCGGCGGTCTCCTCCCAGAGGGCGTACCCCGTGCGGTCGGCGGTGGCGAGCCCGCCCCGCAGCAGGTCGGTCAGACGCTGCTCCAGCTCCTGCGCCCCTCCGGTGACGCGCTCCGCCCGGCGCTCCGCCCGCTTCCTGGCCGCGGCACCGTCGGCCGGACCGGGCGCGGGCTCCCCGCTCGCGACGGCCTGTTGCCTGGCCTGCTTGGCCTCCGCCCGCCCTCGGCGGGTCTCCAGCCACTGCGCGGCCCAGTCGGCCGGCTCGCCCCGCTGGAGCGCCCCGTCCCCGGACGCCCGGAGCAGCAGCAGCCCCAGCGCGTGCTTGCAGGGGAACTTACGGCTCGGGCAGCTGCACTTGTACGCGGGCCCCGTGATGTCGACCACGGTCTGGTACGGCTTGCTCCCGCTCCCCTTGCACAGCCCCCACACCGCCCCCGATCCGTCGAAGCCGGTCCCCGCCCAGTGTCCGGCCGAGGCCAGCTTGTTCCCCGCCTTGCGTGATGCGTCGTCAGGAGCCAGGGCCAGCACCTGCTCCACCGTCCAGCGCGCCACCGTTTCCGTGGCGGGCAAGGGTTCTCCCCCGTGAGATAGCAGCATGGGAACGACGGTAGGCGGCACCACTGACAGTCCACCCCGACCTGCGCGTTCGGTCTCCGTAACCATTTGACTTTGCCGTCCCTTTGCGTTTCCCTGCGATCTCCGCACACGGAAGAGATCCAGCGGAACAATCCAGGGGGAAACCAGATGCAGCGCACCCTGCGCACCACCCGCACCAGCAGTCCCGTACGCAAGGCCGTCTGTGCTCTTGCGGTCACCGGCCTCGTGCTCGGGCTCGGCGGCTGTTCGGCCGAGTCGGTCGCCGAGGTGGTCGACAAGAACGTGGACCAGACGTACGAGGTCACGTACGAGGTGACCGGCGAGAGCGTCGACGAGATCACGTACCACGGGGGCGGCGGCGACGCCATGGAGCCCGAGCTGGAGACCGTCGAATCGCCCACCCTGCCGTGGAAGAAGACGGTGACGCTGCGCGGCATCATGCCGCCCGCCGTCATGCCGATGGCGCTGGACGAGGGCGGCGCCGATGTCACCTGCACCATCACGTACAAGGGCAAGGTCATCAAGGAGGCGAAGGGCGACAGCATGCTCTCGGCCGGCGGCTGCGTCGCCATCTCGCCGATCGTGGGCTGATCCGCCCCCCGGAGACTGACGCCCGCGGAGTCGCCGCACGGGCCCTGACCTGCGATCAGGGCCCGTTGTCAGTGGCATGGTGCACGGTGGAACCACATCAGGTCGACGATCTGTCGACGATCTGGAGGGGGATCCATGACCGTGCCCGAAACCACCGAAACCACCGAAACCACCGCGGTCGCCGCGACCACCGCGACCACCGCGGCCGCCGTCGGCGAGGCGTCCGGCGCCGAGGCCCTGCGCCCGCACGCCGAGGACGCGTTCGCCGACGAGCTGAAGGCGCTCGCCGCCGCCGACGACCGCCCCAGGCCCGCCCGTTGGCGCCTCTCGCCCTGGGCCGTCGCCACCTATCTCCAGGGCGGAACACTGCCCGACGGTACGGTGATCACGCCCAAGTACGTGGGCCCGCGCCGCCTGATCGAAGTGGCCGTGACCACCCTGGCCACCGACCGCGCGCTGCTCCTGCTCGGCGTCCCCGGGACCGCCAAGACATGGGTGTCCGAACACCTCGCCGCCGCTGTCAGCGGTGACTCCACCCTGCTCGTGCAGGGCACCGCGGGCACCCCGGAGGAAGCCGTCCGCTACGGGTGGAACTACGCCCAGCTGCTCGCCCACGGCCCCAGCCGCGACGCGCTGGTGCCCAGCCCGCTGATGCGGGCCATGTCGGAGGGCATGACCGCCCGGGTCGAGGAGCTGACCCGCATCCCCGCCGATGTGCAGGACTCGCTCATCACGATCCTGTCGGAGAAGACCCTGCCCGTCCCCGAGCTGGGACAGGAGGTCCAGGCCGTCCGCGGCTTCAACCTCATCGCCACGGCCAACGACCGCGACCGGGGCGTCAACGAGCTCTCCAGCGCGTTGCGCCGCCGGTTCAACACGGTCGTGCTGCCGCTGCCCGCGACCCCCGACGCCGAGGTCGACATCGTCTCCCGGCGCGTCGACCAGATCGGCCGCTCGCTGGACCTGCCCGCCGCACCGGAGGGGCTCTCCGAGATCCGGCGCGTGGTGACGGTCTTCCGGGAGCTGCGCGACGGCGTCACCACCGACGGGCGCACCAAGCTCAAGTCGCCCTCGGGCACGCTCTCCACGGCCGAGGCGATCTCCGTCGTCACCAACGGCCTCGCCCTCGCGGCCCACTTCGGCGACGGCATCCTGCGCCCGGGCGATGTCGCGGCGGGCATCCTCGGCGCGGTCGTCCGTGACCCGGCCGCCGACCGGGTGGTCTGGCAGGAGTATCTGGAGACCGTGGTGCGCGAGCGGGACGGCTGGAAGGACTTCTACCGCGCCTGCCGCGAGGTCTCCGTATGAGCGGCCTGCCCTCCACCGGCCCGGTCACTTCCACCGGCCCCCTGACCACCGCGTCCGGCGCCGGGCCGCTGTTGCTGGGGGTGCGGCACCACGGTCCCGGTTCGGCGCGTGCGGTCCGCGCCGCGCTCGACGCCGCCCGGCCCGCCGCCGTCCTCATCGAGGGGCCGCCCGAGGGTGACGCGCTGCTGCCGCTCGCCGCCGACCCGCAGATGCGCCCGCCCGTCGCCCTGCTCGCCCATGCCGTGGACGACCCGGGGCGGGCGGCCTTCTGGCCGCTGGCCGAGTTCTCGCCGGAGTGGGTGGCGATCCGCTGGGCCCTCGCCCACGGCGTCCCGGTGCGCTTCATCGACCTCCCCGCCACCCACTCGCTCGCTCTGAAGGAGCCCCACGGCGAACAGCCCGGGGAGGAGGCCGCACCCGCCCCCGAGGACGAGGAGGTCACCCCCGTCGTCGACCCGATCCGGGTGCTCGCCGAGACCGCCGGATACGACGACCCCGAGCGCTGGTGGGAGGACGTCGTCGAGCACCGCTCACCGGAAGCCGATCGTTCACCCGGCACCGGCACCGGCACCGGCACCGGCACCGGCACCGGCACCGGCACCACCGGGACCGCCACAGACACCACCACCGGGGCCGCCACCGATACGACAACCGGCACCACCACCGGGGCCGCCGCCGACCCCCTGGCCCCCTTCGCCGCGCTCGCCGAGGCCATGACGGCCCTGCGTGAGGCGTACGGGGACGGCGGGCACCCCCGGGACGCCGTGCGCGAGGCGTACATGCGCATCCAGGTGCGCGGCGCGCGGAAGGAGTTCGGGGACGCCGTCGCCGTCGTCTGCGGCGCCTGGCACGTCCCCGCGCTCGCCGCGCGCACCACCCTCGCCGCCGACCGGGCCCTCCTGAAGGGGCTCCCGAAGGTCAAGGCGGAGATGACATGGGTGCCGTGGACCCACCGCAGGCTCGCCCGGCACAGCGGTTACGGGGCCGGGATCGACTCACCCGGCTGGTACGGGCACCTCTTCGCCGCCGCCGACCGGCCGGTCGAGCGGTGGATGACGAAGGTCGCCGGACTGCTGCGCGAGGAGGACCGGTTCGTCTCCACCGCCCATGTCATCGAGGCCGTCCGGCTCGCCGAGACGCTCGCGGCGATGCGGGGCCGCCCGCTGGCGGGCCTGACCGAGACCACCGATGCCGTACGGGCCGTGATGTGCGAGGGCTCCGACGTACCGCTCGCCCTCATCCAGGACCGCCTGGTCGTCGGCGAGACCCTCGGCGAGGTGCCGGACAGCGCCCCCGCCGTACCGCTCCAACGCGACCTGACCCGCAGCCAGCGCTCCCTGAGGCTCAAGCCGGAAGCGCTGGAGAAGGAGCTCGACCTCGACCTGCGCAAGGAGACCGACGCCGCCAAGAGCCGGCTCCTGCACCGGCTGCGCCTCCTCTCCATCGGCTGGGGCGAACCGGCCGAGGGCCGGGGGAGCACCGGCACGTTCCGGGAGAGCTGGCGGCTGCGCTGGGAGCCCGAGCTGCACGTCCGGGTCGCCGAGGCCGGGGTGTGGGGGACCACGGTCGGGACCGCCGCCACCGCGAAGGCCGAGTCCCAGGCCCAGGCGGCGACCGCGCTCTCCGAGGTCACCGCGCTCGCCGAGCACTGCCTCCTGGCCGGGCTGCCCGAGGCACTGCCCGTCGTGATGAAGGCCCTCGCCGACCGCGCCGCACTCGACGCCGACGTGGGCCACCTCGCCGACGCCCTCCCCGCCCTCGCCCGCTCCCTGCGCTATGGGGACGTGCGCTCCACGGACACCGCCGCGCTCGCCGGGGTCGCCGCCGGGCTGGCCGAGCGGATCTGCGTCGGCCTGCCCCCGGCCTGCACCGGTCTCGACGCGGACGGGGCCGAGGCGCTCCGCCGACAAGTGGACGGGGTGCACGCCGCGATCGGACTGCTCACCGCCGGAGCGGCCTCCGCCGAGGGGCTGCGGGACCGCTGGGATGCCGTCCTGCGCAAGCTGGCCGGGCGCGACACGGTCGCCGGGATCATCCGGGGCCGGGCCGCCCGGCTGCTGCTCGACGAGGGGCGGCTGTCCGAGGACGAGGCCGCCCGGCTGATGGGCCTGGCCCTCTCGCCCGGCACCCCGCCCACCGACGCGGCGGCCTGGATCGAGGGGTTCGTCGGCGGGGCGTCCGGCGGCGGCATGCTGCTGGTCCACGACGAGCGGCTGCTCTCCCTGGTCGACGCCTGGCTCACCGGCGTACCCGCCGACACCTTCACCGACGTACTGCCGCTCCTGCGCCGTACGTTCTCCGCCTACGAACCGGGCGTACGCCGCACCCTCGGCGAGCTGGTCCGGCGCGGCCCCGTCCCCGAGAGCGCCGGGAGCGAGGGGGCGGACCACCCGTACCCCGGCTTCGGACCGGGCCTCGACACGGACCGGGCCGACGCCGTGGAGCCGGTGGTGCACCTGCTCCTCGGCGGCCCGCCCGAGCCGGTGGAGGCGACCGCATGACCACGGACACGACTCAGGACAACGACCGAACGGGGGAGACGGTGGAGACACCGACAGAGAGGGCGCGTCCCGCCGACGGCGAGCGGCTGCGGCGCTGGCGCATGGTGCTCGGCGCGGACAGCGCGGAGAGCACCGGATGCACCCTGACCGGCCAGGACGCCGCGATGGACGGGGCGCTCACCGCCCTCTACGGAGGGGGCGGCGGGAAGAAGCCCGGCGGCCGGGGCGGCGGGCGTTCGGCGGGCCTCGGCGCGTCGGCCCCCTCCGTCGCCCGCTGGCTCGGCGACATCCGCACGTACTTCCCCAGCTCCGTCGTCCAGGTCATGCAGCGCGACGCGATCGACCGGCTCGGCCTCTCCGCGCTGCTCCTGGAGCCGGAGATGCTGGAGGCCGTCGAGGCGGACGTCCACCTCGTCGGCACCCTGCTCTCCCTCAACAAGGCCATGCCCGAGACGACCAAGGAGACCGCGCGGGCCGTCGTCCGCAAGGTCGTCGACGATCTGGAGAAGCGGCTGGAGAGCCGCACCCGGGCCACCCTCACCGGCGCCCTGGACCGCTCCGCGCGGATCAGCCGGCCGCGCCACCGGGACATCGACTGGGACCGCACGATCCGGGCCAACCTGAAGAACTACCTGACCATCCCCGGAACGGACGGCGCCCCGGACACGGGCACGGTCGTGCCGGAGCGCCTCATCGGCTACGGCCGTGCGTCACAGTCGGTGAAGAAGGACGTCATCCTCTGCATCGACCAGTCCGGCTCGATGGCCGCCTCCGTCGTCTACGCCTCGGTCTTCGGCGCGGTGCTCGCCTCCATGCGCACCCTCGCCACCCGGCTCGTCGTCTTCGACACGGCGGTCGTCGACCTCACCGACCAGCTCGACGACCCGGTCGACGTCCTCTTCGGCACCCAGCTCGGCGGCGGCACCGACATCAACCGGGCGCTCGCCTACTGCCAGTCGAAGATCACCCGGCCCGCGGACACCGTCGTCGTCCTCATCAGCGATCTCTACGAGGGCGGCATCCGCGACGAGATGCTGAAGCGGGTCGCGGCGATGAAGGCGTCCGGGGTGCAGTTCGTCACCCTGCTCGCCCTCTCCGACGAGGGGGCGCCCGCCTACGACCACGAGCACGCGGCAGCACTCGGCGCGCTGGGCGCCCCCGCGTTCGCCTGTACGCCGGACCTCTTCCCGGACATCATGGCCGCCGCGATCGAGAAGCGGCCCCTGCCCATACCGGACAAGGAGACCCAGCCGTAGAGACAGGAAGACCCAGCCCCGAATACGCCACAGGACACGCCATGGGACGCGCCACGGGACACGCCATGAGACACGCCGTCCGGCACCCTCTGTGACTGTTATCACCGCTCAGGTGTGATCTGCGATTTAGGGTCACACGGAGCGCGGGGATAACCTGCCGGATGGACATGCCGCGTACTCGGACACCGTGTACGCCTTCCTAGTGACAGCGCAGTCACGTTGCCCTTCGCGGCACGCCCACGCAGAAGAACGAACCGCGATACCACTTAAAAGGGACGGACGCGCGTGGACCTGTTCGAGTACCAGGCGAGGGACCTCTTCGCCAAGCACGGTGTACCGGTGCTGGCCGGTGAAGTCATCGACACGCCTGAGGCGGCCCGCGAGGCGACCGAGAAGCTGGGCGGCAAGTCTGTCGTCAAGGCGCAGGTGAAGGTCGGCGGCCGCGGCAAGGCCGGTGGCGTCAAGCTGGCCGCCGACGCCGACGAGGCGGTCGCCCGGGCGACCGACATTCTCGGCATGGACATCAAGGGCCACACGGTCCACAAGGTGATGATCGCCGAGCTGTCCCCGGAGATCGAGGCGGAGTACTACGTCTCGTACCTCCTCGACCGCACCAACCGCACCTTCCTGGCCATGGCCTCGGTGCAGGGCGGCATGGACATCGAGGAGGTCGCGGAGAAGACCCCCGAGGCCCTCGCCAAGGTCCCGGTCGACTCCAACTCCGGCGTGGACATCGCCAAGGCCCGCGAGATCGTGGCCCAGGCGAAGTTCCCGGCCGAGGTGGCCGAGAAGGTCGCCGAGGTCCTGGTGACGCTGTGGGACACCTTCGTCGCCGAGGACGCGCTCCTCGTCGAGGTCAACCCGCTGGTGAAGACCCAGGACGGCCGCATCCTGGCCCTGGACGGCAAGGTCTCGCTCGACGAGAACGCCGACTTCCGCCAGCCGGGCCACGAGGCTCTTGAGGACAAGGCCGCGGCCAACCCGCTTGAGGCTGCTGCCAAGGCCAAGAACCTCAACTACGTCAAGCTCGACGGCGAGGTCGGCATCATCGGTAACGGTGCCGGTCTGGTCATGTCGACCCTGGACGTCGTCGCGTACGCCGGTGAGAACCACGGCAACGTGAAGCCCGCCAACTTCCTCGACATCGGTGGCGGCGCCTCCGCCGAGGTCATGGCGAACGGCCTGGAGATCATCCTCGGCGACCCGGACGTCAAGTCCGTCTTCGTCAACGTCTTCGGTGGCATCACCGCCTGTGACGAGGTCGCCAACGGCATCGTGCAGGCGCTCGCGCTGCTCGAGTCCAAGGGCGAGAAGGTCGAGAAGCCGCTGGTCGTGCGTCTCGACGGCAACAACGCGGAGCTGGGTCGCAAGATCCTCTCCGACGCCAACCACCCGCTCGTGCAGCGCGTGGACACCATGGACGGCGCGGCCGACAAGGCCGCCGAGCTCGCCGCGGCTGCGAAGTAAGGACGAGGGACTCCAACACCATGGCTATCTTCCTCACCAAGGACAGCAAGGTCATCGTCCAGGGGATGACCGGCGCCACGGGCATGAAGCACACCAAGCTCATGCTGGCCGACGGCACCAACATCGTCGGTGGCGTGAACCCGCGCAAGGCCGGAACGTCCGTCGACTTCGACGGCACCGAGGTCCCGGTCTTCGGCTCCGTCGCCGAGGCGATGGAGAAGACCGGCGCGAACGTGTCCGTCCTCTTCGTGCCGCCGGCGTTCTCCAAGGCCGCCGTCGTCGAGGCGATCGACGCCGAGATCCCGCTCGCGGTCGTCATCACCGAGGGCATCGCCGTTCACGACTCCGCCGCCTTCTGGGCGTACGCGAGCGAGAAGGGCAACAAGACCCGGATCATCGGCCCGAACTGCCCGGGTCTCATCACCCCCGGCCAGTCCAACGCCGGCATCATCCCGGGCGACATCACCAAGCCCGGCCGCATCGGTCTCGTGTCCAAGTCCGGCACGCTGACCTACCAGATGATGTACGAGCTCCGTGACATCGGCTTCTCCTCCGCCGTCGGCATCGGTGGCGACCCGGTCATCGGTACGACGCACATCGACGCCCTCGCGGCGTTCGAGGCCGACCCCGACACCGACCTCATCGTGATGATCGGCGAGATCGGCGGCGACGCCGAGGAGCGTGCCGCCGACTTCATCGCGAAGAACGTCACGAAGCCGGTCGTCGGTTACGTCGCGGGCTTCACCGCCCCCGAGGGCAAGACCATGGGCCACGCGGGCGCCATCGTCTCCGGCTCCTCCGGCACCGCCCAGGCGAAGAAGGAGGCCCTTGAGGCCGCCGGCGTGAAGGTCGGCAAGACGCCGACCGAGACCGCCAAGCTGGCGCGCGAGATCCTCGGCGCCTGAACCAGGCAGCCGGGCCACGCGTGAACGGCGCGGGCCCGCACCCTCGAACAGGGGTGCGGGCC
>NZ_JBHYVE010000048.1:0-37590 GCF_042750035.1 Streptomyces sp. NPDC059452 | reverse complement strand
ACCGCCGGGGCCCCCCCCCCCCCCCGCGGGGGGCGCCCCCGCGCCGTTTCCGTACCCGGACCGGCCGGGTTCACGGAATGCCGAGGGGATGCTCACGGAATGCGCGGCACCAGCCGTTCCGGGCCGTGCGCCAACTGCTCCTTCAGCGCCTTCTGGAGCTTCAGGTCCTGCGGGGTGAGCTTCTGCGGACCACCGCGCGGCGGTACGCCCCCGACCCGTTCGGGGGGCGAGATCGGCGGCTCGTAGTGCGTGGGCGCGGTGTGCAGGGTGAGCGCGGTCGCGCCGATGAGCAGGGCGGCGAAGGCGATGGCGGCCCTGGTCCAGAGCCGCGCCTTGTTCTCGCTGCCGGTGCGTACGGCCCGTGCGGGCGCCGGGGCGGGGACGTGCTCGGCGCGGGCGAGTCCGCCGAGCCGGTCGTGCAGCAGCTCGGACTGTTCGGCGGGCGTCGCGGCGGCCGCCAGCTCGGGCAGCCGCGCGGCGACGGCGGCCCGGGCCACCTCCAGCCGCCCCGCCGCCGCCGGGGTGGACGCCTCCGTCTCGGCCGCGGTCTCCGGCAGGTCCAGGCCGACCCCGTCGTAGAGGAGCAGGGTGCGCCGGTAGGCCGGGGGCAGGTCGAGCAGCGCCTCGAACAGGGCCTGCCGGGCCGGTTCGGTGGGCGGGGCGTCGGGGTGCCGGTGGACGCGGCGCAGCCGGTGCCAGGGGGACATGGCGTACTCGTACGCCGCCGCGCGCACCCAGCCGACCGGGTCACGGTCCACGGCCACCTCGGGCCAGCGGTGCCAGGCCAGTTGGAAGGCCCGCTCGACGGACTCACGGGCCAGGCTGCGGCGGCCGGTCAGGAGGTAGGTCTGCCGTACGAGGCCGGGGGCGGCGTGGGCGTACAGCGCGTCGAACGCCTCGGCGGGGGAGAGGCCGGGTTCGCCGGGTTCCGGTTCCAGTTCCGGTTCCGCTTCGGGGGCCGGGGGCGGGCTCTCCTGGGCGGGGCGTGTGGAAGCGGGCGCACTCGGGAGCGCGGGTTCGGGCGACGGTTCCTTCTGTTCTGTCGCCGGTAGGGCCTCGGGCGACGGTTCCTTCTGTTCTGTCGCCCGTACGGCCTCAGGCGGCGGTTCCTTCCGCTCCTTCCGCTCCGTCCGCTCTACGGCCTCGGGCCGTGCGGCGGGGGCCGGTTCCGGATCGGGTGCGATGAGCTTGGCGTACAGCGTGCGCTTGCGTCCGCGCGGGCTCGTGCGCCCCGTCTCCCAGGAGCGCACGGTGGCGCGCGTGACCCCGACGGCCGCCGCCACCTGCTCCTCGCTCAACGACTTCGCCTCACGCAGTCTGCGGCGCTCCTTGGGGGAGGGCAGCGGTGGCGCGGCGGCCTCATCGGTGGTGCTCCGGGTCATGGACGACCCCCGGCAGCACTGCACCGGTAGAAAAAGTACATAAACGTATATTGAGCGACACGGCGGCTCTTCGCGCGTTACGCGGATTAAGCGCGTGTCGTTGGGAGCATGGGCCGCGTGACCCAAATGACCGAACGCGGCCCGATGTTGCCGGTCGAGCGGACCCGGACCCTGGCCCTGGCCTCCGCCTTCGTACGGGGCGGAGTGGCCGCCGGGCTCGGTCTCGGGGCGCTGACCGTGCTGGTGACGGTGTTGTGGATCAGCTCGCCCCATCCCGACAGCGGTCCCGGGGGCGCGCTGCGCGCGGCGGCCGGGGTCTGGCTGCTCGCGCACGGCGCCGGACTCGTCCGGCCCGACACCCTCAGCGGGGTTCCGGCTCCGGTCGGCGTGGTGCCGCTGCTCCTCGTGGCGGGCCCCGTCTGGCTGGCGCACCGGGCGGCGCGCGATGCGGCGGAGCCGGAGGAGGGGCGGCCGAGGCCCTCGCAGGCCGGGGCGTTCTGTGCGGTGACGGCGGGATACCTGCTGGTCGCGGCGGGGGCGGCGGCCTATGCGCGGGGCGGGCCGCTGCGCGTGGTCCCGGACACGCTGGCGTTCCCGGTGGCGCTGGTGGTGGCCGGTGCGGCGGCGGCCGGGGTGTGGACGGCGGCCGGGCGCCCGTTCGGGCCGCTGCCGTCCTGGTCGCCCCTGGTCCTTCAGGAGGCCGTCGCCCGGACCCTCTTCCGCAACCGGGCCGAAGCCGCGTGCCGGGCGGCGGCGGTGGGGGTGATGGTGCTGCTCGGGGGCGGTGCGCTGCTGGTCGCGGTGGCCCTGGGCCGGAACGCGGAGGCGGCGCAGGACTCCTTCCTGGCCCTCGCGGGCGACTGGTCGGGGCGGTTCGCCGTGCTCCTCCTCGCCGTGTCGCTTGTCCCGAACGCCGCGCTGTGGGGCGCCGCTTACGGGCTCGGGCCCGGCTTCGCGCTCGGTACGGGGGCCACGGCCACCCCGCTGGGCCTCGCCGGGGACCCCGCCGTGCCCCACTTCCCGCTGCTCGCGGCGGTACCGGCCGAGGGCCCGGGGACCCCGGCGAACTGGGCGGTGCTCGCGGTACCGGTCGTGGCCGCGCTGGCGGTCGCCTGGTGCACCGTACGCCGGGCGGCCCCCGCCGACGCTCCGCGCGCCTCGGCCTGGAGCCCGCGCGAGACGGCGCTGGTCACGGCCCTCGCCGCCCTGGGGTGCGGCGGCGCCACCGCCCTGCTCACGGCGGCGGCGGGCGGCCCGCTGGGGACGGGGGCGCTCACCGCGTTCGGGCCCGTGTGGTGGCTGACGGGCCCGGCGGCGCTGGCGTGGACGGCGGCCATCGGCGTACCGGTAGCCCTGCTCCTACGGGTGTGGCGGCTGCGCGAACCGGGCTGGGCCTGGCGCAGGGACGTACCGGAAGGGCTGGAAGGAACCCGGGGCGTACGGGAAGGAGCTGAGGGGCAGTCGGCGCCCGCCGAACAGATGCCGAAGCCCGCAGGCAGCCGCGAGCCGGTCCGTGAACCGGGCCCCGAGCCGAGCCCCGAGCCGGGTCCTGAGCCGTTCCGCGAGCCCGAGAAGGAGGCCGACGCCGACGCCGAGCCTCGCCGCCGGTGGGCACCGTGGCGCAAGCGTCACCCGGGCCCGGGCGACGAGGCCGTCCGGAAGAGCCCGGCCGCGTCGGCCGAGGCCGAGGGGACTGTCGACGGTACGGACCCCGAGGACGGTACGCCCGCCGAGGACGCGGGCATCGAACCGTACGACTTCCTGCCGACCGACCCCTGGCACGAGAAAGAGGCGAGGGAGGCCCGGTGGGCCTCCCTCAAGCAGGGCTCCGGCGGGCTGATGGCCGACTTCCCCGCCCGTGTCCCGACCGCCCTGCGCACCGGCCGCGCGGCCCGTACCGAAGGCGCGGACCGTACGGACCTCGCGGACCGCACCGACGGCACGGACCGCCCGGGCGCTACTCCTTGACGCCGAAGAACGGCTGCAGCGGCTTCGGCAGCTCCTCGTTGCAGGCCACTGTCCCGACCTTGGTCAGGGCGTCGTTCACGCAGGTGTAGTAGTCGCGGTAGACGAGCTGCACGGTGAACGTCGTGATCACGATGATCAGGGCGAGCAGGGCGGTCACCAGACCGCTGATCGCCGCCGTCGTCTGGGGCCGGCTGCCGTTCTGCGCGGCCGAGCCCGAGCCCGAGCCCGCGGTCACGGGCGAGGCGCCGCCCGAACCCGTGGC
This sequence comes from Streptomyces sp. NPDC059452, assembly GCF_042750035.1. NCBI lineage: Bacteria > Bacillati > Actinomycetota > Actinomycetes > Kitasatosporales > Streptomycetaceae > Streptomyces > Streptomyces sp. NPDC059452. The sequence continues at coordinate 33,978 of NZ_JBHYVE010000048.1, read as the reverse complement.
CGTACCGCCGACCGCCGTACGGTCCGTCCCCGACGGGCTCCTGGGCTCGGCGCGCAGCGCGCTGATGGCCCAGTACACCGAGAGCGAGCCCAGCAGCAGGGCGATCTCCGAGAACTCGAAGAGGGCGAAGAAGACGGACCACATACCGCCGAGCAGTGCGTAGCGGGCGCGCCGCTGCGAGGGGTCGGTGGGGTCCCAGCGCGGACCGGCCGGACCGCCGTCGGGGCCGCCCTTGCCGCCCGGACCGTTGGAACCGGAGCGGCCGCCGAAGCCGCCGTTGCCCCGGCCCGGCTGCTTGTTGCTCCACTGGCTGCCCCAGGAGGAGCGGCCGCCGGAACCCTCACCGGAAGAACCGGAAGAACCGGAAGAACCGGAACCCGAACCGGAGTCCGGGTCCGAGTTTGAGGGGTGGCGCGGCTGCCACGGCTGGTCGGGCCGGTCGGCGGGCGGCGCGGCGAACGGATTGTCGTCGGCCGCCTTCGCGGGGGCATCCGGTGAGGAGGAGGGCGCGGAGGAATCGGGGGAGCCGGGCGCGGGCGAGGAACCCGGGGAGGAGTCCGGCGAAGAGGACTGGCGCTCCCGCGTCAGCAGAGCGGCCCGCGCGGGCAACGGGAGGCGGAAGGCGGTGCGACGGCGTCGGTCCGGCATGTGGTGAACGTCTTCCCCATCTCGTCATGTCCGTCCGAAGGACGGTTCGTCCGCCCGGTGGACGGCTCGCTGTCCCCTGACGCTACCTGTCGGCCCGGCCCCCGTCCCGTGGGGGCCGCCGGGTGTGCCGGTATCGTTGCTGACGGTCGGCCCGTTCGTAGGGTTCCCCGTATCGGGCGAAGCGATTCTTTCGTACGACCCTACAAAAAGCTTGCCGCACTCGCGTCACCCCGCGGTCATCACGTGAGAAAGGGCCCCGACGTGGCCTCCCCGCCCCCCTCCGCCGCTCCCGCCCGGCTGGTCGTGCTGGTCTCCGGCTCCGGCACGAACCTCCAGGCCCTGCTCGACGCCATCGGCGACGACCCGGCGGCGTACGGGGCGCGGATCGTCGCGGTCGGCGCCGACCGCGACGGGACCGGTGGTCTGGAGCGCGCCGAGCGGGCCGGAATCCCCACGTTCGTGTGCAAGCTCAAGGAGCACGCCACCCGCGCGGAGTGGGACGAGGCGCTCACCGCCGCCGTGGCCGAGCACCGCCCCGACCTCGTCGTCTCCGCCGGTTTCATGAAGATCGTGGGCCCCGCGTTCCTCGCCGCCTTCGGTGGCCGGTTCGTCAACACCCATCCTGCCCTGCTGCCCAGCTTCCCCGGCGCCCACGGAGTGCGTGACGCGCTCGCGTACGGCGTCAAGGTCACGGGCTGCACCGTCCACTTCGTCGACGACGGTGTCGACACCGGTCCGATCATCGCGCAGGGCGTGGTCGAGGTGACCGAGGAGGACACCCCGGAGGGCGAAGCCGCCCTCCATGAACGCATCAAGGAAGTCGAGCGCTCGCTGCTCGTCGAGGCCGTGGGGCGGATCGCCCGTGACGGTCATCGCATTGAGGGACGAAAGGTTCATCTCGGTCATGTCGGTGAATAAGCCCATCCGCCGCGCCCTGGTCAGTGTCTACGACAAGACGGGGCTCGAAGACCTCGCCCGCGGTCTGCACGAGGCGGGCGTGGAGCTCGTCTCCACCGGCTCCACCGCCGGGCGGATCGCCGCCGCCGGAGTGCCGGTCACCAAGGTCGAGGAGCTGACCGGCTTCCCCGAGTGCCTGGACGGCCGCGTCAAGACGCTGCACCCCCGCGTCCACGCCGGCATCCTCGCCGACCTGCGCCTGGACGCCCACCGCGAGCAGCTGGCCGAGCTGGGCGTCGAGCCCTTCGACCTGGTGGTCGTGAACCTCTACCCGTTCAAGGAGACCGTCGCCTCCGGCGCGTCCGACGACGAGTGCGTGGAGCAGATCGACATCGGCGGCCCCTCCATGGTCCGCGCCGCCGCCAAGAACCACCCGTCGGTGGCCGTGGTGACCAGCCCCGAGCGGTACGGGGACGTCCTCGCCGCCGTCAAGGCGGGCGGCTTCGACCTCACCGCCCGCAAGCGGCTGGCCGCCGAGGCGTTCCAGCACACCGCCGCCTACGACGTGGCCGTGGCCTCCTGGTTCGCCGACGGCTACGCGGCCGCCGACGACTCGGGCCTCCCCGAGTTCCTGGGCGACGCCTTCACGCGCAAGAACGTCCTGCGCTACGGCGAGAACCCGCACCAGCCCGCCGCCCTCTACACCTCGGGCTCCGGCGGTCTGGCCGAGGCGGAGCAGCTGCACGGCAAGGAGATGTCGTACAACAACTACACGGACACCGACGCCGCGCGCCGGGCCGCGTACGACCACGCCGACCCCTGTGTGGCGATCATCAAGCACGCCAACCCGTGCGGCATCGCGATCGGTGACGACGTCGCCGAGGCGCACCGCAAGGCCCACGCCTGCGACCCGCTCTCGGCCTTCGGCGGCGTCATCGCCGTCAACCGCCCGGTGACGGTCGAGCTGGCCGAGCAGGTCGCGGAGATCTTCACCGAGGTCATCGTCGCCCCGGCCTACGAGGACGGCGCGGTCGAGGTGCTGGCCCGCAAGAAGAACATCCGCGTGCTGCGTGCTCCCGAGGCCCCGGCCGCCGAGACCGAGGTCAAGGCCATCGACGGCGGTGCGCTGCTCCAGGTCACCGACCGTCTCCAGGCCGAGGGCGACGACCCGGCCAACTGGACGCTCGCCACCGGTGAGGCCCTCTCCGAGGCCGAGCTGAAGGAGCTGGCCTTCGCCTGGAAGGCGAGCCGCGCGGTCAAGTCCAACGCGATCCTGCTCGCCAAGGACGGCGCCTCGGTCGGTGTCGGCATGGGCCAGGTCAACCGGGTCGACTCCGCGAAGCTCGCCGTGGAGCGGGCGGGCGAGGAGCGGGCGGCCGGTTCGTACGCCGCCTCCGACGCGTTCTTCCCGTTCCCCGACGGGCTGGAGATCCTCACCGCCGCCGGGATCAAGGCGGTCGCCCAGCCCGGCGGCTCCGTCCGCGACGAGCTGGTGATCGAGGCCGCGAAGAAGGCGGGCGTCACGATGTACTTCACCGGGACGCGCCACTTCTTCCACTGACCGGCAGCTGTACGGCTCAGGCCGCATCCGGCACGACCCGGGTGCGGCCTGAGCCGTGTTCGCCGTGTCCATCGTGTCCGTCCTACGGAATCGCCTCGCCGCTCTGTTCTAATGAACGGCCGTGTCCGATGAGCGGCCCGGCCGTATCCGAAGAAGAGCAGGAATCCCTAGCGGGGGCAGTCACCGTGCTTGAGCTGAACAAGAGTGGAACGGACCGGTCGGAGCCGGGACGGCTGCCCGCCCAGGGAGCCGGGCCGGACGCCCGCCCCGCGGACGGTTCTCCGGGCACGGGTACGGGCGCCGCCGCCCCCGAACGCGTACCCCTGCGGCCGTATCTGATCGTCGCCGCGATCCTGTGCGGGCTCTACTTCCTCTACTCCTACCTCCAGTACGCCCGGTTCGGCTCGCCCTCCTGGGACCTCGGGATCTTCGAGCAGGAGGTACGGGCGTACGCGGACCTCAGGGCCCCGATCGTCGACATCAAGGGCCCCGGCTATCTGATCCTGGGCGACCACTTCTCCCCGATCGTGGCGCTGCTGGCCCCGCTGTACTGGATCTGGCCCTCGGCCGAGTCCCTCCTCTTCGCCCAGGCCGCGTTCTTCGCGCTGGGCGCGGTCATCGTCGGCCGCACCACGCAACAGCTCCTCGGCGGCCGCTCCGGGCTCTGCGTCACCGTCGCGTACGGGCTCTCCTGGGGCATCCAGGAGGCGGTGAAGTCCGACTTCCACGAGATCGCCTTCGCCGTCCCGCTGCTGGCCCTCGTCTGCCGCGCGCTGCTCCTGAAGCGGTGGACGGCCGCCGTCCTCTGGTCGCTGCCACTGGTCCTGGTCAAGGAGGACCTGGGTGCCACCGTCGCCGTCGTCGGCTTCCTGCTCTTCGTGTACGGGCGCCGCCTCCAGGGCGCGCTGCTCGCCGCCTTCGGGGTGGCCGCCTTCGTGGTCACCCTCGTCGTCCTCATCCCGGCGGCCAGCAGCGCGGGCACGTACGACTACTGGCAGAAGATCGACAAGAACGGCGAGCAGGACGTCTCGATGCTGGACTCGGTCCTCGGCGTCCTGAACTCCGCCGTCAAGATCGAGATGCTGGTCTTCCTGATCGGCATCACCGCCTTCATGGCGCTGCGCTCGCCCCTGACGCTGCTGATCGTCCCCACCCTCGGCTGGCGGCTGCTCTCGCAGGACAGCAACCACTGGGGGATGGTCTGGCACTACAGCGCGATCCTGATGCCGGTGCTCTTCCTGGCGATGGCCGACGGCGTCCGCCGCAGCCGCGCGTCGGACCGGCCCTGGCTCGCCTCGTACGCGAGGGTCGCCGTCCCGGTCGCCGTGGCGATCGCCGTCGCCATGACCCAGCACCTGCCGTTGCGCGATCTGCTGCGCCCGGACACCTACAGCGCCGTCGGCGACGCCCGCAGCGATGCGGCCAGGGCGGCGCTGAAGGCCATCCCGGTCGGGGCGCGGGTCGAGACGGACATCACGCTCATGGCGCACCTCACCTCGGACCGTACCGTCTACTGGATCGGGGGCGCCCCGGGCACCGCGCCCGACATCGTCGCCATCAACCTGGACTTCGGCTGGGCCCGCCCGATCCAGGACCCGGTGGCGTACGCCCAGCAGCTCCACCCCGAGGCGCGCTACCGGCTCAAGCACCGGGGCGGGAGCTTCGTGGTGATGGAGCGGACGACGCCGGAGCCGTCGGAGCCGCCGGAACGGCCGTGACGACAGAAAGGCCGTGACGACAGAAAGGCCGTAGCACCGGCTCGCCCGCGGGCAGGTCGGTGCTACGGCCTTTCTGCGCTGTGCTGCGCAGCGCTACGGTCCCTGGCGTCACGGCCCCGTGCTGGTGACCGGGGCCGTGCGGGCCGTGTGTCAGTGGCGGGGACGCTGGAACCAGGCGGCGCCGTCCTGCCGGGCGCAGAAGACGATGATCAGGACGCCCATCGCGATGCTGACGAGCGCGAAGATGTTCGCCGAGAAGAGGCTGATCACGCTGAAGAGCGTCACGACCGAGCCGTAGACGATCGCCGAGATGCGGATGCCGTTGCCGCCCGAGGAGAACTTGGCGCCGGTCAGGATCGCCCAGAGCGCGATGCCGAGCGTCAGGATGCCGAACACCACGAAGATGCCGATGCCGATGTTGACCGCGTCCTGGCTGGATTCGCCGTACGCACCGGACTTCGACAGCTCGTCGCTCAGCCAGGCGCCGCCCAGGACCATGACGAGGGCGCCGATGGCCTGGAGACCGCCCAGGACGAAGAGCATGATCCGGGCTGCCTTCACACCGCCCGGCATCTCGACCGGGCCGCCCGGGTAGCCGTAGCCGCCGCCCTGGAGGGGCGGTGCCTGCGGGTAGCCGTAGCCCTGCTGCGGAACGCCCTGGGGAGCCTGCTGGGGATACCCGTAACCGGGCTGTCCCTGCGGCTGTCCCTGGGGAGGCTGGCCGGGCTGCTGCCCGTACGGGTTGTTGGGGTCGCCGAAGCTCATAGGGGTGTTCCTTCAACAGACGTGTGGGGACGGATGGCCACACGGAGGAAGGACGACATCAGCGGCCCACCCCCCGTACAACCGCGACCCTCATCGTTATAAGAGGCACCTGTGTTTGTCCACCCCGGCACCCCAGACGTTGTGCAAGTGCAATCTCGGCCACAGCGGCTGTTCAGGCAATTGGTATGCGGGCGGGGTCATCCGCGAGGATGGGTCCATGACTGCCCAGATTCTCGATGGCAAGGCCACCGCTGCCGCGATCAAATCCGATCTGACCGTCCGTGTGGCGGCCCTCAAGGCGCAGGGAATCACTCCCGGCCTGGGGACTCTGCTCGTCGGGGACGACCCGGGCAGCCGGTGGTACGTCAACGGCAAGCACCGCGACTGCGCCCAGGTCGGCATCGGCTCCATCCAGCGCGAACTCCCCGACACCGCCACCCAGGAGGAGATCGAGGACGTCGTCCGGGAGCTGAACGCCAACCCGGAGTGCACGGGGTACATCGTCCAGCTGCCGCTCCCCAAGGGCATCGACACCAACCGCGTCCTGGAGCTGATGGACCCGGCCAAGGACGCCGACGGGCTGCACCCGATGAGCCTCGGCCGGCTCGTCCTCAACGAGACCGGCCCGCTGCCCTGCACCCCGCAGGGCGTCGTCCAGTTGCTGCGCGCGCACGGTGTGGAGATCAACGGGGCGCACGTCGTGGTCGTCGGACGCGGTGTCACCATCGGCCGGTCGATCCCGCTGCTGCTGACCCGCAAGTCCGAGAACGCCACGGTGACCCAGTGCCACACCGGCACCAAGGACCTCTCCTCGCACCTGCGCCAGGCCGACATCATCGTCGCCGCCGCCGGGGTGCGGCACCTGGTCAAGCCCGAGGACGTCAAGCCGGGCGCGGCCGTGCTCGACGTCGGCGTCAGCCGGGACGAGGACGGCAAGATCGCCGGGGATGTGCACCCGGGCGTCCGCGAGGTGGCGGCCTGGGTCGCGCCGAACCCGGGCGGGGTCGGCCCGATGACCCGCGCCCAGCTCCTGGTCAACGTGGTGGAGGCGGCCGAGCGGACCGCCGCCGAGGCCGCCGACGCCGCCGCCGCGGGCTGACGGCCGGATCCGGAGGGAACGCCATGGGCGCTGGTACGAGTCCGGTGGGTCCCGCGCCCGCGGACCGGGAGGCCGAGGGGCCGGACCCCGTCGAGGGGAACGGCGCCGCGGCGGCCGGAAGCGCGGGCGCCAAGCCGGCGGCCGGAAGCACGGTTTCCGAGCGGCCCGGGAGTACGTCCGCCGGGTCTGCCGGGAGTACGTCCGCCGGGTCTGCCGGGAGTACGGTCTCCGAGGCGGCCGGCCCGGCGCCCGCGCCCCGCAGGTCGCGGCGGTTTCCGCTGTTCACGCGGGACACCGCCCGGCCCGAGGGCGGCGGCCGGGCCGCCTCGGGCGACGCGCCCGCCCCGGCCCGGCAGTGGCCGCTTCTCACCGTGCTCTGCACGGCGGGCGTCGGGCTGCTGATCGTGGCCCTGGACCCGTTCGACCAGGCGTTCCGGATCGGAACCATCCTGATCGGCGCGGCCCTGATCGCCGGGGCGGTGCTGCGGTGGGTGGTGCCGTCGGTCGGGATGCTCGCGGTACGGTCCCGCTTCACCGACCTGGTCACGTACGGGCTGATGGGCACGTTGATCGTGCTGCTCGCCCTGGTCGCGCAGCCGAAGCCGTGGCTGGACGTCCCGATCGTGGAGGACGCGGTCCGCTTCACGATCCGCTAGCGGGTCTCCGGGTCTCCGGGTCTCCGGGTCTCCGGGGCTCTGGGTCTCCGGTCCTCCGGGGGCCGACGAACCGTCCCGGGCGGACACCTCACGACAACGGGTGTCCACCCGGGGGCGCCCGTCCCCTCCCCCGAGGAGGGACGGACGGTGCGGTTCGGGGCCTTCGGGGCGAAGAGCCCCGGTATACGGCGGAATGAGCGGCCTTGCCCCGTCCCGACTCCAGCGTCGGGGGCGGGGAAGTGCGGGACAAGGGGCCAGTGTGGCCTGTGGCACGGAAGTGACCATTCCGGCACGGTGTGAACGCCGCGCAACGATGGCAGACTGGCACGGCGCACGGAGACAGGCTGAGCAGCGACCGGGGCGCGCGAAGGTGCGCGCTCATAGTCCGGATGCTCCCGTGCGCCCCCTCGTCAGGAACTGACACCCTGGCACAGCGCATCCTCCTGGGTAGTCCAGCTGAGTAGTCCGCGACGGAACGACGGAGCGACGGACGGACAGCGGAGTGGTCCGGGGGGACGCACCGGCCGGTGGGACCGGCCGCGGCGGGGCACAGCAAGCACGTCCGGGGGAACACTAGGGGGGAACGCAATGCCTCGTTGGAAGGCACTGCCCGAAGAGCTCGACCCGCAGATCCGGGAGTTCGCGAGCCAGCTGCGCAGGCTCGTGGACCGCAGCGGGCTGCACATCAACGCGGTGGCCGACCGCACGGGATACAGCAAGACGTCCTGGGAGCGGTATCTCAACGGCCGGCTGCTCCCCCCGCGCGGGGCCGTCGTGGCCCTCGCCGAGGTGACGGACACCCCGCAGCACCACCTCACGACCATGTGGGAGCTGGCCGAGCGGGCCTGGAGCCGGGCCGAGATGCGCCACGACATGACGATGGAGGCCATCCGCATCACCCAGGCGCGGGCGGCCCTCGGCGAGCTCGGCACGACGGGCCCGGCGGGCCCGAAGTCCCCGGCGCCGGGCGGCAGGTCCGGCCCCGGCCGGTCCGCGGGCGGCCGCCACAGCGCGGCGGGCTCGACCGCGCGGGTCCCCACTGCCACCGGATCGGGCGGCTACGGCCCGGACGGCCAGGGCCAGGGCACCCAGGAACCCACCGGCTACGGCCCCGAAGCGAACGGTCCCGGAGGCTACGGCCCCGAAGCCAACGGCCCCAACGGCCCCAACGCCCCCGGCCCCCACACCTACGCCCCCGCCGACGGCCGTACGCCCACCGTGCCGGCCCAGCGCGGCTCCGCCCCGAACGCCGCCCCGCACATCCCGGAGCAGCCGGGCGGCCCGCAGCCGGCCCGCCCCGCCGGAGGCAAGACCCCCGGCGGAGGCAAGGCCCCCGGCGGCCGCCGCAAGGTGGGCATGCTCCTCGTCGGCGCGGCCGGAGCCCTGATCGTCGTGGTCGGTGCGCTGCTGCTCGCCCCGGGCGGCGACGACCCCGCCAAGGCCACCGCGCCCCCGACCGCGGCCCCCACCACGGCCGCCCCGGAGCTGCCCGTCGGCGTCGAGTGCAACGGCGAGGAGTGCGCCGGGCAGGACCCGGAGGCGATGGGCTGCGGCGGTGAGTACGCCCGTACGGTGTCGAGCACCGTGGTCGGCGGCAGCAAGGTCGAGGTCCGGTACAGCGAGGTCTGCTCCGCCGCCTGGGCCCGGCTCACCGAGGCGGGCCTCGGCGACAAGATCACGATCACCGCGGGCGTGGAGGCGGACGGGCAGAACAGCTCGGTCATGGGCGACACGGACGCGTACACGCCGATGGTCGCGGTGAAGAAGGCCGCCGACGCGAAGGCCTGCGCCACGCTCACCTCCGGCACGAAGGGGTGCACCACCTGAGGCCCGGGCGGGCGCCCCGCACGCGGTGGGTGACCGGTTGTGCGCGGCGCCACAGGGGGCCGGGCGGGCAGGCCCGCCCGGGTCCGATAGCCTGACCGCCGGATATCTCTTCACGTCAAGATTCGTCGGAAGACGCGTCGGGGCGCGAAGGGGTCTCCCGCACCAGGGTCCGGCACCAGGGGCCGGGACCCCCACCGCCAGCTGTCTAACGGAGACCGCCATGACCCGCACTCCCGTGAATGTCACCGTGACCGGCGCTGCCGGCCAGATCGGCTACGCGCTGCTCTTCCGCATCGCCTCCGGCCACCTGCTCGGCCCGGACGTGCCGGTCAACCTGCGCCTCCTGGAGATCCCGCAGGGCCTCAAGGCCGCCGAGGGCACCGCGATGGAGCTCGACGACTGTGCCTTCCCGCTGCTGCGGGGCATCGAGATCACCGACGACCCGAACGTCGGCTTCGCCGGTGCGAACGTTGCCCTGCTCGTCGGCGCCCGCCCCCGTACCAAGGGCATGGAGCGCGGCGACCTGCTCGCCGCCAACGGTGGCATCTTCAAGCCGCAGGGCAAGGCGATCAACGACAACGCGGCGGACGACATCAAGGTCCTCGTCGTCGGCAACCCGGCCAACACCAACGCGCTCATCGCGCAGGCCGCCGCCCCGGACGTACCGGCCGAGCGCTTCACCGCGATGACCCGCCTGGACCACAACCGCGCGATCTCGCAGCTGGCCGCCAAGACCGGTGCCGCCGTCTCCGACATCAAAAAGCTGACGATCTGGGGCAACCACTCGGCCACCCAGTACCCGGACATCTTCCACGCGGAGATCGCCGGCAAGAACGCCGCCGAGGTCGTCAACGACGAGGTGTGGCTCGCCGACACCTTCATCCCGACCGTCGCCAAGCGCGGCGCCGCGATCATCGAGGCCCGTGGCGCGTCCTCGGCCGCCTCGGCCGCCAACGCCGCGATCGACCACATCCACACGTGGGTCAACGGCACGGCGGACGGCGACTGGACCTCGATGGGCATCCCGTCGGACGGCTCCTACGGCGTCCCCGAGGGCATCATCTCGTCCTTCCCGGTCACCACGAAGGACGGCAAGTACGAGATCGTCCAGGGCCTGGACATCAACGAGTTCTCCCGCAAGCGCATCGACGCCTCCGTCCAGGAGCTCACCGAGGAGCGCGACGCGGTCCGCGAGCTCGGCCTGATCTGACCGACCCGTACGCACCGCACGAAGAGTGCCCCGGCAGCAGCCCGCGCAGGCCGCCGCCGGGGCACTTCGCTGTCCGTCCGCAGGTCCTACCGCACCCCCTCCGCCGCCTCCCGCGCCGCCGCCACCGCCAGCCGCTGGAGGGCGGGACCGAACGTGACCCGGGCCGCGCCCAGTTCGCCCAGGCGGCGCACGGCGGCCGGGGAGTCCGGCGTACCGAGGGCGTTCAGCGGTACGGGAACGGCGGCGGCCAGCCGGGGCAGCGCCTCGGGCGGCGCGCCGATCGGGTACACGCAGTCGGCACCCGCCGCCGCGTAACGCCGGCCCCGGTCGACGGCGTCCGCGTCCCGGTCCGTACGGGCGGACGCCTCCCGGTCCGAACCGGTGCCGGCCTCCGGGGCCGTACCGGCGGATGCCTCCCGGTCCGTACCGGCGGGCGCCACACGCAGATAGACATCAACCCGGGCGTTCAGGAAGAGCCGCCCGCCCGCCGCCTCGCGGAAGCGGGCCAGCAGGTCGGCCTGGTGGGCCGGGTCCACCAGGACCCCGTCCACCGAGTCCTCCAGGTTGCAGCCGACGGCCCCCGCCGCCAGCAGCCGCTCCACCAGCTCCTCGGGCTCCAGCCCGTACCCGGCCTCGATGTCCGCCGACACCGGTACGGAGACCGCGCGGACGATCCTCGCCACGGCGGCGAACATCTCATCGGCCGGGGTGTGCCCGTCCTCGTGGCCGAGCGCGGCCGCGACCCCCGCGCTCGGGACGGCCAGCGCCGGGAACCCCGCCTCCTCCAGGGCCCGCGCGCTCGCCGCGTCCCACGGCCCGGGCAGCACCAGCGGATCGTCGGGGGCGCGGCCGTGGTGCAGGGCGCGGAAGACGGAGACCGGTTCGGTCATGGGGCTCTCCTCAAGGGTGCGGCCGTCAGTTCTTGCGGTGCGGCTACTTGAAGTCGCCGGGCGTGTAGTGGCCGGGGACCTGCCGGGTGGTGACCCCGAAGCGGTTCCAGGCGTTGATGACCGTGATCGCGGCGATGAGCTGGGCCAGTTCGGCCGCCTCGAAGTGGGCTGCGGCCCGCGCGTACACCTCGTCCGGGACGAACCCGTCGGTCAGGACGGTGATCGCCTCCGTCAGCTCGATCGCCGCGATCTCCTTCTCCGTGTAGAAGTGCCGCGACTCGTCCCAGGCGCTCAACTGGACGATCCGCTCGACGCTCTCCCCGGCGGCGAGGGCGTCCTTGGAGTGCATGTCCAGGCAGAACGCGCACTTGTTGAGCTGCGAGGCCCGGACCTTCACCAGCTCCAGCAGCAACGGGTCGAGCCCCTTCCGGGCGGCCGCGTCGAGGCGGACCATCGCCTTGAAGACCTCGGGAGCCAGCTCGGCCCAGGCCAGCCGGGCGGGATGCTCGGGGGCGTACGCGGGGGTGCCGTGGGTGTGGGTGCCGTGCGTGTGTGTCGTCATGGGAACGACGCTACGGCCCCGGTGGCACACGGCTATGGTCCATTCCCATGACGGATTCCTGGGCCACTTGCCGTCCTTCCGGGTCCTTGTCGCGGCCCTGGGCATCCCCTCCCGTAACACGGTCGCTGGAGCCTGTGGTGACGTCGGCTTCGACTGCGGGGGCGGACGATCCCTTGGAATTGATCATCTAATCCCCGCCTTCCTCGGTGAACTCGGAAAACAGGTGCGGACGTCCCTTCGCCAACTCCTGTTTGAGCGCTTCCAAGGTGGGGTCCGTCACGTCCCATGCGTGTGCGGACGAGTGGTCGGCGAACAGCCCGCAAGCGTTCTCCTCGGCGGTGAGCGCGGGGCACCAGAACAGCGACGCGAGCTTTACGTCCTGTCTGTTCCACCGGGCCCAAACGGCGCTGCCGGGCCGTCCGCCCTCATCCCACACCATGCCCGCGTGGTCGTCGTCGTGGTCCTCGCCGAGTTCGCAGAGAACATATCGGGATTCCAGACGGTGCACGGGAGCGAACAGGGAAACGACGTGGTCGGGAGATGCCAGGAACACAACGGACGTGCACTTGTTCATGGTTCGGGTGGCCTCCTGGACCGTCATGATTCGTCGGTGTCTTCGGTGATCAGGGCGCCGAGCGGGTCCGTCACATGGAAGGAATGGGTACGGGGACGGTGGCCGAAGAAGAGCAGGCACTGCCTGATGGAGCCCCGGTCGAAATCGTGGAGGGTCGCCGGGCACAGGGACAGGGCGGCGAACCGGTAGACCCGGTGAGTTTCGCTTCCGGCCCACATGAACCACAGGTCCCGGTCGTACCGGCCTTCGGCCGCACACAGGTGTGCGGCGTGCTCCGTGGACTCGTCATGCTCGCCGAGTTCGCACAACAGGAAGTCCCGGGCGAGGGCTTCCCGCGGATCGTCGGGGCCCTCTTCCATGTCGGCAAGGGCAACGAGCGCTTCAACGATCGGTGTTCCGGTGACGGCGGTGCATTGCAGCACGGTGCGTTCGATCACTTTCGTGGGTGTCGGGACAGTGCGAAGCCCCGTCCATGCGCCATGGGGCAGCCCATGGACGGGGCTCGTGCATGAGTGGGCCGAGGGTCAGCTACCGAGCGCGGCAGCTACAGCGGACTTTCCGGGGAAGTCCTCGGGGACGGCATCCATGATCAGTTCGTCAACGGGTTCGCCGAGCCAGAACCCCGAACGGCGGAGCCGCCCGGCGAGGCGGAACCCTGCCCGCTCGTACGCGCGGGCTCCGGCCTTGTTCGGCTCCAGCACCTTGAGCCACACCGCCCGCAGGTGGGCAAGGTGGAACGCCCAGTCCAGCGTCAGCCGCGTTGCCTCGCTCGCGTGGCCCTTCCCGCGCTGCTCGGGGGCGAGGACCATGACGAACTCGGCCGTGCGCACGAACGGGTTGACCTCCAGAACCGTCATGCCCACGGGCGTGCTGTCGTCCAGCCGGACCACCTCGAATTGCTGGAAGCGGTCGTTGCCCCGCTGACGCTCGTACCCGGCGGCGCGAACCTCCCACGCCTGCGGCCACTGGTTCCCGTACCCGAGAACGGTTGCCGCGTCGTTCTCCCACGCGTGGTACGTGGGCAGCATGTCCGCCCGGGGCATCGCGAGGGCGAGCGTTCCGCCGCTCAGCAGGATGTGCGGTTCACTCACGGTCGTACTCCTCTGATGGTGTGGTCCGGGTGTCTCGCCGTGAGATCGGACGCGTTGGCCCGCAACGCACCAAGCGCGTGCAGCACTTCGGACCGACGACGGGTTCTGTAGCCGCTTGCGACGTTCACCAGGCGACCGGGCTTCACATCGAGTCCGGTCTCCTCCTTCTTCACCTCCCGGACGATGGTCAGCGGGAATTCCTCACCCTTGACCGCATAGCCGGTGGGCAGCCCCCAGGGGCGTTCCGCAGGCCACATACGGTGTTTGAGCAGCAGGACTTGGCCTGCGTCGTTGCGGACGACCCCTGTTACGCCGACCATGAACTTGGCGTGCGCGAACCACAGGATCCGCCATTGCAGGGGACCACGGAGCAAACGCCACAGACGTGCGACGAGTTGTTTCACGGGATGACCTTTCGCTGGGGCGGCGGGCACGTGAGCTGCGAACCCGCAGTGATTGACGTACCTCTCTCAGTCACAGCGGGACACGCTGAGGCAGAGCCGTCGGCTGAACCCCGTCCGGCTACCGCCGACAGCGGGAGCGCACAGGTACGGCCGCCTCCACTCACCTGCTTCCGGTTCGAAGCAGCCGGGCCGGTCCTATCGGCCGCCCAGAGAGCCGTGCCAACCGCCACGGGACAGGTGCACCACGCCATCAGGCGTGATGCGCACCCGCGCTCCCAGCAAGGGCAACGACCCTTCGGTGTTCAGCCGGTTCCGGATGCGCTCCAACGCTCCCCAGAGCCGTTGCGGTCCGCCCTGGTGCACTTCCGGCGGATCGGTCCACTGCCCGGTCGCTCGGGCCCATGAACCGTCCGGGTGCACCAGGTAGGCGGTGAGGGTCTCGCCGTCGGTCTCGCATGCGGATTCCACTCCCGGGGTGGTGACTTCCAGCATGGACCGGAGTTCCCACGCTTCGGCCACGTCCACCACGGGATAGCGTCCGGTGCCGGTGGAGTCCCCTTCGCTCGTCCGGGCGAGGGCGAACAGTTCGGTGAGGCCGGGCGGGTAGTCGTCACCGGACCGGGTGAGCATGAAACCGGCGGTGTCCCGCTCGACCACGCCCACCACGTTCCCGTCGTTGTGCTTCCACCCGGTCACGATCAGGGACGTCCGCCCGATGGTCGTCGCGATGCGCCCACCCGGCACCAGGGCCGCGAGGACCGGACGGAGCCCGGGACCGGCGGGCAGCCCGACGGTGGACACGATCCGTTCGTAGGTCCCCGGAACCCTCGTGGTCGCGTCAGCCGTCACGAACGTGGGGTGCAGCCCCATGGCGGCGAGCCGCCCACCCGCCGCCTCGGTCAGGTACGGGTCCACATCCAGGCTGGTCACCTGGCGGTCGCCGATGCGGCGGGAGGCGTACGCGGTGAGCCCGCCGGCCCCCGTGCCCAGGTCGAGCAGCGACAGGCCGTCGCCGAGCCGCCCGTGCCGCAGCATCCGTACGACCAGGCTCGGCAGCGTGGCGGAGGAGGTGGGCAGCCCCTCGGGGCGGTCGCCGGGCCCGGCCCGGTCGGCGTGCAGGGGGCCCACCCGAGTGACCAGCGACCGGTCGCTGTACGCAGCTCGGGCCCATGCTGCCGGGTCGTCCGTGCCGTTCCGGAGCACCCACGTGCCCGCGTCGTCCGCCTCCCACCATCGTGGGACCAGTTCGTGACGGGGGACGGTCGCCACGGGAGCGAGCCATCGGGAACCCGGGTCCGCCACCCGGTCGGCGAGTCGCCCCGCTTCCTTCTCCCAATCCATGGTCGGCCTCTCAGTACTTGGGGCTGCACGCGGTGGTCGAGGCCGGGTTGCAGTCGCTGGAGTCGTTGGGGGTGCAGGCGTTCCGGACGGGGGCGGGGATACGCGCCGTGAGGTCTTTCCATCCCTTCCCGCCCAGCAGCTCGGCGAGTCGGGCCTCCCTCACGTTGCCCGCCGGAAAGTCGCGGGAGAGTACGCAACCGGCGAGGTCCCCGTTCGGCAGGACCGAGGCGCGGCCACGGGTGCACTGTCCGCACATCTCATCCAGCGCCGGGCGCTGCCCCGGCAGCAGGGCGCGCCCGACCGCGCGGGCCCGGTCCATCCTGATCAGGCCCGGGGCCACTCCCATGGAGATCAGCTCGGACCGCGCTTCCTGGACCCGCTGCTCCGGCAGGATTCCCACGATCCCCGCCCGGAGGGTGATCCCCCGGTCGAGGGCTTCCTGGATGTGCTTGCGTGTACGGACGTAGCTGCCCGCGCGCCCCGTAATCCTGTCGTGCTCGTCAGGGCCGTCACTGTAGTAGCTCGTCCCGAGCGTGACACCGGTACGGGCGAACACCTCCCACCACTCGTTCCGTACGTGGAACAGGTTGGAGAACACCTCGACGTTCTGGCCGAGCGACAGCGCCGCTTCGGTGAACTGCCGCCAGTTCGGGTGAGCGGTCGGCTCGCCCCCGATGAGCTGGATCTTACGGATGCCGAGCGACGCGGCGTCGATGATGACCGACAGCCAGTCAGCCGCCGCCATCTCACCGTGTGATGCCTGCGGGCTTGATTCGGAAAGGCAGTGCGTGCAACTGAGCTGGCACTTTCCGGTGATCTCCAGTTCAAGGGACTGGATACCGGCGAGCGGTTCGCGGGTGGGCCATTCCATGAGCGTCGTCATGCGGGTGTACCTCCTGCGTGGCGGGGTGTGGTGAGGGCTGGCCGACTGCTGTCGTCAGCAGCCGATCGGGGTAGCGCCGCGTGCTTCCTGCCGCAGAGCAAGTCACCCGGGAGACAGCGGAGTTCGGGGCGATCCGTCAGGCAGGGTGTCGCCCACGGCCAGCGTCGACCGGACGGGCCACCCCGCGAGGGTGACGTGCATCCCGACAGCGGGGTCGGTAACGGTGAGGACTGCGGGCAGCCCGGATTCCAGGGCACGTATCGCGTCGTTCTGGCACTCGTCGTCACCGGCCCAGGACCGCAGCCTTTCCGGTGCGTCGGAGCCGTGGAAGACGACCGGGTCCACGTCTCTGGCCGGGAGGCGTAGCGCGCCGGGTGGCATGTCGTGCCCGTGGCCGTCCGCGAGCCGAAGCGCTTGCCTGCGGAGCCACCGTATGGCGAGCCGTCGGTTCGGCAACGTGCCACCGCCGAGCGAAGTCACGCGCCGCCCGTCCGTCACGGTCACATCCACGGCGTAACGCGCCGGACCGACCAGGCAACGGAGCACGCCCGCCGCCGCGTGTGGCTCGTCCACCGCCGTCTTGTGCTTCGCGCCCAACTCGGCGAAGAACAGGGCCCGGTAGGCGGAGCCCGACTCGATGCGGACCAGCTCGGCAAACGGCTGGTCACGCTCGGGCGGGCGGAGGGTGAGCGCCCACATGAGGCGGGGGAAGCCGAGCCGCAACCGGACTTCCACGGCTCCCACGGCGAGGGCGAGCTGTGCCCGTAAGCGTGCCGGATTCACAGCACCTCACCCCGGCTTCGGGCGTTCGCGCGGGTGATTGCGGCGTGCAGCCGTTCCGTGGTGTCCGCGAGGCGTACGTTCTCGGGTGCGGCTTCCCACTCCTGCCCGCCGCAGACAGGCCGTAGCGACCAGTACGGGCCGGCAATCCCCCGGAACTCGCCAACTGCCTCGGCCTCGGAGTCGTACAGCAGGTCTCGGATGCTCGAGGTGGAGTCGGCCATCGGGGCCCCTTCCTGGTGCGGGTTCTCTCCAAGAGGACCGCCAGGGCGGGCATGCGGGTAGCGTCAGGAAGGGTGGCAAACCCTGGCACTCGGTTCAGGCACGGGAAGGGGGCGCGAGGATGGGCGATGCTGGGGCGATGCGCGGTAATCAGCATCTGTCAGACATGTTCGAGCGTACGGGCTTCTCCCAGGGGGAGCTGGCCCGGAAGATCGCAACCAAGGCTCGTCGCCATGGACTTGGGCACATCAGCCCTGATGCGACCGCTGTACGCAGGTGGTTACAGGGGACCACCCCGCGCGACCCGATGCTCCAGAGGGTCATCGCCGATGTGTTCTCGGACGTCTGCGGCTACCGGGTGACGACGTACGACCTCGGTTTCGGCGAGTCGCCCGACCTTGACCGGCCGTTGACCTACAGCCCATCTTTTCAAGAGACGGTCGAGTCAGTGACCGAGCTAGGGAGAGCGGACATGGACCGCAGGAAGTTTCTCGCCGCGTCGCCGTTCGTGGCAGCGGCAGGCGTGGGGCCGTCGCGTGACTGGTTGCTCAATGTCCTTGACCAGGAGCCTGAATCTGGTCCTCGCGTCCGGCTGGGGGACGTGACCAATGTGAAGAACATGTTCGGTCACTTCCAGGAAATGGACGTGATGCAGGGGGGCGGCTCCGGTCGCCTGGTTCTCACGGCGTACATGAACGAGCACGTCTACCCCCTGCTCCGCCGCACGTACACAGAGGAAGTCCGCCGAGCCCTGTGCAGCGCGGCCGCGGAACAGACGTACCTGCTCGGCTGGATGGCCTTCGACAACGGCGAGCACGGGACGGCCCAGCGGTACCTGATCCAGGCGCTGAGGCTTGCCGAGGAGTCCGGAGACGTGCCGCTCGGCGCACACGTGCTCGCGGGCATGGCGGACCAGGCAACGCTGCTCGGAGACCCCACCGAGGGACGTCGGCTTGCCCAGGCCGGACGACACGGTCTGCGGAACGTCGAGTCGCCGGCCTGCCTCGCCGACCTGTGGGCACTGGAGGCGCGGGCCCTCGCGGTGCTCGGGGACAAGCGAGGCACTGCCCGGGCAGTGATCAAGTCCGAGGCCGCTTTCGCGCGCGTCACGGACGAAAGGCCCGAGTGGGCCAAGTTCATCGACGGCGCCTACCTGCACGGGGAACACGCCAACACCTTCCGAGACGTGGACCAACCCGACCACAGCGCGGAGCACGCGCGCACGTCGATCGAGTACGCGAGGAAACAGAACCGGGCCCGCCGTGGGGCCATGTCCCACGCGGCACTCGCCGTGTCCCACCTTCAGCGGCGGGACCTCGAAAAGGCCCACGCGACCGGTATCCGTACGGTGGAGCTGGCACGACAGGTTCGCTCGTCCCGGAGCGTGGAGGCCGTGAAGGACGTACAGCGTCGAATGATCCCCTTCGGCAGGCACCCGCTGGTCGCCGACTTCACCGAACGGGCGCGGACGCTGCAGGCCGCTTGAGTCCTGCCGCCCCCCACGCGTGATGAAGGCTCGTCACACACCGAGTCAGGGAGGCAGGGACGGGGCGTAGGCCGGGCAGCTTGCCACGGCCCCGGTGGCACACGGCTATGGTCCATTCCCATGACGGATTCCTGGGCCACTTTCGGCGCCGACCTGCATCTGGAACCACTCGGTACGGGGCTGCGCAGCGGGCTGATGGAGGCCCTGCGGGAGGCCGTGCGCACGGGGCGGCTGGCGCCTGGCACCCGGTTGCCGTCCTCCCGGGCGCTCGCCGCCGACCTGGGCATCGCCCGTAACACCGTCGCCGACGCCTACGCCGAACTCGTTGCCGAGGGGTGGCTCACCGCCCGGCAGGGCTCGGGGACCCGGGTGGCCCAGCGGTCGGCGCCGCGGCGGGCCGAGCCGGTGGCCGCCCGTACCCGGCCCGCCCGTCCCCGTACCGGCCACAACCTCAAAGCGGGCTCCCCGGACGTCTCCTCCTTTCCCCGCACCGCCTGGCTCCGGGCGGCCCGCAAGGCGCTCACCGCCGCGCCCGACGAGGCGTTCGGCTACGGCGACGCGCGCGGGCGGCCCGAACTGCGTACGGTGCTGGCCGAGTACCTGGCCCGCTCGCGCGGGGTCCACGCCGACCCGGAACGCATCGTGATCTGTTCCGGCTTCGTCCACGGGCTGACGCTGCTGGGCGCGGTCCTGCGCCGCCGCCGGGTGCGGGACCTCGCCGTCGAGTCGTACGGCCTCGACCTGCACCGCGACCTCCTCACCGGCACCGGGCTGCGCACCCCCCGCCTGGCGGTGGACCACCTCGGCGCCCGCACCGGGGAGCTGGCCGCGATGCGCGGTACGGGGGCCGTCCTGCTGACCCCGGCCCACCAGTTCCCCACCGGCGTACCGCTCCACCCGGACCGGCGGGCCGCCGCCGTCGACTGGGCCCGCGCCACCGGGGGCCTGATCCTGGAGGACGACTACGACGGGGAGTTCCGCTACGACCGGCAGCCCGTGGGGGTTCTGCAAGGGCTGGACCCCGAGCGGGTGGTGTACCTCGGCACCGCCTCCAAGTCGCTCGCCCCCGGGCTGCGCCTCGGCTGGATGGTGCTGCCCCGGGGTCTGGTGGAGGAGGTCGTGGCGGTGAAGGGCGCGTCCGACTGGATGACCGGCACCGTCGAGCAGCTGACGCTCGCGGAGTTCATCGCCTCGGGGGCGTACGACCGGCACGTACGTTCCATGCGGCTGCGCTACCGGCGCCGCCGCGACCAGCTCGTCGCGGCGCTCGCCGACCACGCGCCCGACATCGAGGTCAGCGGTATCGCGGCCGGGCTGCACGCGGTCCTCGAACTCCCCGCGGGCACCGAGCGTTCGGTGATCCAGGCGGCCGCCTTCCAGGGCCTGGCGCTGGAAGGCCTCTCGCGCTACCGCCACCCCGACGCCCCGGCCGGGCGCGACGCACTGGTGATCGGCTACGGCTCGCCGTCGGAGAGCGCGTGGGCGGGTGCGCTGGACGCGCTGTGCCGGGCGTTGCCGTAAGGGGTGCCCGGTAGTCCCCGGGTGGCCCCGTCGCCCTCTCGCTTCCGAACCGGCGCGCCCCGCAACTAGTCTGACAAGAGGTCCGGTGACGAGAAGTGCCGGACGCGCACCACGTACGACGCACGGGGGAGAACTGAAGAGATGGCCAAGCGGAGGCTGAGGTCGAGCACGGTCGTGCTCGGCGGCATGGGGCTGCTCGCCCTGACGATCACATCCTGCGGATCGGAACCGGACCGGCGGTGCGCCGACCGGACGACCCGCGAGACCCTGCCCAGTTACGAGTGCCGGGGCTCCAGCGGCGGCACGGGCGGCAGCGGTGGCTCCGGCGGAAGCGGAGGCCGGGGCTCGTACTACTACGGCGGCAGCACCAGCAGCTACGACGGCAAGGTCCAGGGCGGCAGCTTCGACAAGTCGGCGGTCGACCGGGGCGGCTTCGGCTGTAGCACCCGGTCCGGCGGAGGCTGAGCCCGGTGGAGCGCCGCACGATCGAGCCGCGCCCCGGCTGGCAGGGGACCGTCGAGTCCCAGGGGCTCGTCTACCCGCTCACCCGCTACCCGGACGGGTCGCTGCGCCCGTACTGGGACGAGAGCGCCTACTACGTCTTCTCGCTGCCCGAGGTCGAGGCGCTGGAGGAGACCGTCGGGGAGCTGCACACGATGTGCCTGGCCGCCGCCGCGCACATCGTGGAGCGGGACCGCTTCGCCGACCTGGGGATCACCGACCCGCGACTGGCCGCCCTGGTCGCCGAGTCCTGGCACCGCCGCACCGAACTGCCTTCCCTCTACGGGCGGTTCGACCTGCGCTACGACGGCGGCGGCCCGGCGAAGATGCTGGAGTACAACGCCGACACGCCGACCTCGCTGGTGGAGGCGGCCAGCCCGCAGTGGTTCTGGATGGAGGAGCGGTTCCCCGGCGCCGACCAGTGGAACTCGCTGCACGAGCGGCTGGTCGACGCCTGGAGGCGGCAGGCGTCCCTGTTGCCGCCCGGCCCGGTGCACTTCGCGCACTCGGAGGGCGACGAGGCGGGCGAGGACCTGATGACGGTCGCGTACCTGCGCGAGACCGCCCAGCAGGCCGGGCTCGACACCGAGGCGCTCAGCGTGGAGGAGATCGGCTGGGACCGGCTGAGCGGGCGGTTCGTGGACGACCGGCTCCGCTTCATCCGCAGCTGCTTCAAGCTCTACCCGTGGGAGTGGCTGACCACGGACCGCTTCGGGCCGCAGGTGCTGGAGACCCTCGACAACGGCGGCTCCACCGGCACCACCTGCTGGATCGAGCCCGCCTGGAAGATGCTGCTCTCCAACAAGGCGCTGCTGGCCATCCTGTGGGAGCTGTATCCGGGCCACCCCAACCTGCTGCCCGCCTATCTCGACGGGCCGCGCGAGCTGGCCGGGCCCGGCGGGGCGGGGTACGTCTCCAAGCCGCTGCTCGGCCGCGAGGGCGCCGGGGTCGATCTGTACGGGCCCGGCTCCCCGGCCGTCCCGCGCGAGGAGCCCTGCTGCTACCAGGAGCTGGCCCCGCTCCCCGACATCGACGGCAACCGGGTGGTGCTCGGGGCCTGGGTGGTGGCGGACGAGGCGGCGGGGCTCGGCATCAGGGAATCGGCGGGGCCGGTCACGGACGAGTACGCCCGCTTCCTGCCCCACGTCATCCTCTGAGCCTTGTACGGGGGTGGGTTCAGGGCCTTGTACGGGGTGTGGGTTCAGGCGCTCAGCACCTGAACCCACCCCCACCGGACGCGCCCTACACGCTGAGCACCGTCCGCAGCCGGTCGAGCCCCCAGTCCAGGTCCTCCTTGCTGATCACCAGCGGCGGCGCGATCCGGATCGTCGAGCCATGGGTGTCCTTCACGAGCACCCGCTCCTCCATCAGCCGTTCCGAGATCTCCCGGCCGGTGCCGAGGGCGGGCGCGATGTCGACGCCCGCCCACAGCCCCCGGCCGCGTACGGTCTCCACCGCGCCGCCGCCCACCAGCAGCCCCAGCTCCCGGTGCAGATGGTCGCCCAGCTCGGCGGCCCGCTCCTGGTACTCGCCGGTCCGCAGCATCGCGATGACCTCCAGCGCCACCGCGCAGGCCAGCGGGTTCCCGCCGAAGGTGGAGCCGTGCTCGCCCGGCCTGAACACCCCGAGGATGTCTGCCGAGGAGACGACCGCCGACACCGGCACCACCCCGCCGCCGAGCGCCTTGCCCAGCACGTACATGTCCGGCACCACGCCCTCGTGCTCGCACGCGAACGTCTTCCCGGTACGCCCCAGACCCGACTGGATCTCGTCCGCGATGAAGAGCACGTTCCGCTCGCGCGTCAGCTCCCGCACCCCGGGCAGATAGCCGGCGGGCGGCACCAGAACGCCCGCCTCGCCCTGGATCGGCTCGATCAGCACCGCCACGGTGTTCTCCGTCATCGCCTCCCGGAGCGCGGTGAGGTCTCCGTACGGCACGATCTCGAACCCCGGGGTGTACGGGCCGTAGTCGGCCCGCGCCTCCGGGTCCGTGGAGAAGCTGACGATCGTCGTCGTACGGCCGTGGAAGTTGTCCGAGGCCACGATGATCTTCGCCATGCCGTCCGGCACGCCCTTGATCCGGTAGCCCCACTTCCGGGCGGTCTTCACGGCCGTCTCCACGGCCTCCGCCCCGGTGTTCATCGGGAGGACCATCTCCATGCCGCACAGCTCGGCCAGCCTCGTACAGAAATCGGCGAACCGGTCGTGGTGGAAGGCCCGGGAGGTCAGCGTCACCCGCTCCAGCTGGGCCCTGGCCGCGTCGATCAGGCGGCGGTTGCCGTGGCCGAAGTTGAGCGCCGAGTACCCGGCGAGCAGATCGAGGTAGCGGCGGCCCTCGACATCCGTCATCCAGGCGCCCTCGGCCGAGGCCACGACGACCGGCAACGGGTGGTAGTTGTGTGCGCTGTGCGCCTCGGCGGAGGCGATGGCGGTTTCCGTGGTCGACACGGGGTCTCCGTTCGTCGTGCGGGGCGGGCGGGGGTGGTGCCCACTTTGTATCGTCGGTCGCATCCGGCGCAGGGAAACCTTCACTCTCCGGCGCGCCCGCCGCCGCGCGCCTCCCGGTGTCCATCTGTGTCCCGGCCCGCCCGCGCGCCTCCCGGTGTCCACCTCTGCGCCTGCCCGCCCGCGCGCGCCGCCCCGTGCTCACCTCTGCGCCCGCCCGTCCACGCGCGCCTCCCCGTGCTCACCTCTGCGCCCGCCCACCTGTGCGCGCCGCCCCCGTGCCCACCTCTGCGTCGGCCCGCGCGCTCCGGCGGCCGGAATGTGCACTTCGTCTCAGGTGCGCGCTCCCGGGGCGTCCTCGGGCCCCGCAGCCGAGCGGGTGCGCCCCCGCTGCGCCCCGCACCGGCTGCCGGAGATCGCCCCCGCACCTGAGACAATGGGCCCATGGCCTCTGATCGCCCCGCGCTCTCCACCGACCAGCCGCAGACGGGCCGCACCGGCGTGCCCGCCCGTCCGCGTGTGCTCTCCGGTATCCAGCCCACCGCAGGCTCGTTCCACCTCGGCAACTACCTGGGCGCGGTGCGCCAGTGGGTGGCGCTGCAGGAGACCCACGACGCCTTCTACATGGTCGTGGACCTGCACGCGATCACGGTCCCGCAGGACCCCGCCGAGCTGCGGGCCAACACCCGGCTCGCCGTGGCGCAGCTGCTCGCGGCCGGACTGGACCCGGAGCGGTGCACGCTCTTCGTCCAGAGCCATGTGCCCGAGCACGCCCAGCTCGGCTGGGTGATGAACTGCCTCACCGGCTTCGGCGAGGCCTCCCGGATGACGCAGTTCAAGGACAAGTCCGCCAAGCAGGGCGCCGACCGCGCCACCGTCGGCCTCTTCACCTACCCCGTCCTCCAGGTCGCCGACATCCTGCTCTACCAGGCCGACCAGGTCCCGGTCGGCGGTGACCAGCGCCAGCACATCGAGCTGACCCGCGACCTCGCCGAGCGGTTCAACGGCCGGTACGGGCAGACGTTCACCATCCCGGCGCCGTACATCCTCAAGGAGACGGCGAAGATCCTCGACCTCCAGGACCCGGCGGTCAAGATGAGCAAGTCGGCCTCCACGCCGAAGGGCCTCATCAACCTCCTCGACGACCCGAAGGCCACGGCCAAGAAGGTGAAGAGCGCGGTCACCGACACCGACACGGTGATCCGCTACGACGAGGAGAAGAAGCCGGGCGTCAGCAATCTGCTCACGATCCTCTCCACCCTCTCCGGCAGCCCGGTCGAGGATCTGGAGCGGGCGTACGAGGGCAAGGGGTACGGGGCGCTGAAGACCGACCTGGCCGAGGCCATGGTGGAATTCGTCACCCCCTTCCGGGCCCGCACCCAGGAATATCTGGACGACCCGGAGACGCTGGACTCCATCCTGGCCAAGGGAGCGGAGAAGGCCCGGGCCGTCGCCGCCGAGACCCTGGCGCAGACGTACGACCGGATGGGCTTCCTGCCCGCGAAGCACTGAGTCCAAGGGCCCTGGCGAGATCACGGCCCGAGGGGTCACACTTGCGGCGGCGGGTCGCGGCGCAAGGCCGGAAACCGACCATCAACGATTGAGGAGAACGACGTGGGGACCGTAACGCTCGGCGTTTCGATCGCGGTCCCGGAGCCCTACGGCAGCCTGCTCCAGGAGCGGCGCGCGAGCTTCGGGGACCCTGCCGCGTACGGCATTCCCACCCACGTCACTCTTATGCCGCCGACCGAGGCGGAGGCGGCCGACCTCCCGGCGATCGAGGCGCACCTCGACCGGATCGCCTCGGCCGGCCGCCCCTTCCCGATGCGGCTCTCCGGCACCGGCACGTTCCGGCCACTCTCCCCGGTGGTCTTCGTCCAGGTGGTGGAGGGTGCCTCGGCCTGCTCCTGGCTCCAGAAGCGGGTCCGGGACGCTTCCGGGCCGCTGGTGCGCGAGCTCCAGTTCCCGTACCACCCGCACGTCACCGTGGCGCACGGCATCTCCGAAGAGGCGATGGACCGGGCGTACGCGGAGCTCGCCGAGTACGAGGCGGCCTGGACCTGCGGTTCCTTCTCCCTGTACGAACAGGGCGCAGACGCGGTCTGGCGCAAGATCCGGGACTTCCCGTTCGAGACCGGCGGAGGCACCCCCGCCGTCCCGGCCCAGGGCGGCTACTCGGTCGACGCGCCCTCGCTGCGGTCCTGATCCGCCGGTCCGCCGGTCTGCCGATCCGACAGTCGGCCGGTCTGCCGATCCGCCGGTCCGCTGCCCCGGGGGCCGGTGATCACACCGGCAGCCGCCGGAACAGCGGGCGCGGCACATGCCGCAGCGCCGACATCACCACCCGGAGCGAACCGGGCACCCACACCGTCTCCGAGCGCCGCCGCAGCCCCGTCACGATCGCCCCGGCGACCGCCTCCGGGGTGGTGGCGAACGGCTGCTCCGGCTGCCCGGCCGTGGCCCGTGTGCGTACGGTGCCGGGGCGCACGACCATCACCTGTACGCCGGTCCCCTGAAGCGCGTCCCCCAGCCCCTGGGCGAACGCGTCGAGCCCGGCCTTGCTGGAGCCGTAGATGAAGTCCGCGCGCCGGGCGCGCTCCCCGGCCACCGAGGACAGCACCACCAGCGATCCGTGCCCCTGCGCCTGGAGTGCGCCGGCGCACACCAGCCCCGCGGAGACCGCCCCGGTGTAGTTGGTCTGGGCGACCCGGACGGCGGCCGTCGGCTCCTCCTCGTCCCGCGCCTGGTCCCCGGCGATCCCGAACGCCATCAGCACCACGTCGATGTCCCCCTCCGCGAAGACCTTCCCGAGCACTTCCTCGTGGGTGTCGGTGTCCAGCGCGTCGAAGGCGACCGTACGGACGTCGGCGCCCCGGTCGCGCAGCTCGACGGCGGCCGCGTCCAGGGCGGGGGAGGGGCGGCCCGCCAGCCAGACCCGGCGGGTGCGCAGGGCGATCAGGCGGCGCGCGGTGGCGAGGGCGATCTCGGAGGTGCCGCCGAGGACGAGCAGGGACTGCGGGGCACCGAAGGCGTCCTTCACGGAACACTCCTGTTCAGGGGAGACGTGCATACGTACATACGTGGACAGAGCCCGGTCATACGTGGACAGGACGAGCCGGCGGGCCAGGTCCGGTACGTCACAGCCCGAGCCGACGGGCCAGGTCCGGTACGTCACAGGCCGAGCCGACGGGCCAAATCCGAGCGGAACGCTCCCGTCGGGTCCAGCTCCGCCCGCAGCGCCCGGAACTCCGCGAGCCGGGGGTACATCGCGGCCGCCGTCTCCGGGCGCGTCCGGGAGTCCTGGGCCAGGCAGATCCGGCCCCCGGCCGCCGCCACCTCCTCGTCGAGCCCGTCCAGGAAGCGGCCGAGGCCGGGCAGGGCGGCGGGCAGGTCGAGGGTGAGCGTCCAGCCGGGCGCGGGGAACGACAGCCATCCCGGTGAAGGGGCGCCGAACCGCTGGAGCTCGGCCCGGAACGCCGGGCAGCGGCGCGCCGAGATCCGCCGCACCACACGGTGCAGGGCCTCCTCCTGCCCGTACCCGACCGTGAACCGGTAACGCACGAGCCCGGCGCGGCCGTGCAGCCGGTTCATCTCGGGGAGGGCGGCGAGGGCGTCCAGGGGGTGGAAGAAGGCGTCGGTGGTGCGGAGCTCGCCGGTCCGGGAGCGGGGCGCACTCCGGTAGCGGAGCTCGTTGAAGAGGGCGGCGGAGGTCCGGCCCAGCAGCCCGCCGGGGAGGAGCGTCCCGGCGGACCGGCCGTCCGGCCGGACCGTGCGCGGGGCGCGCATTGTGCGCTGGGCGTGCGCCGGTAGCACGGACGGGGGCGCGTGCTCCCCTCGGGTGAGGACCCCGCGCCCGGTCGCCCGGCCCCGGGCCAGCAGGTCGACCCAGGCGGAGGCGTACGGCATCGGGGCGCCGTGCCGGTCGCCGCCCCGGCCGCCCCCGGCCGTGAAGCGGGCCAGCAGGTCGTCCAGGTCGGTGGCCCGCTCGGTGGAGACGGAGACCAGCGGGGAGGCCACCCGCTTCAGGCGGAGGGTGGCGCCGAGGATCACCCCGGTCAGCCCCAGGCCGCCGGTGGTCGCGTCGAAGAGGGCGGTGCCGGGGGTCACCGTACGCACCTCGCCGTCGGCGGTGAGGAGGTCCAGCGCGTTGACGTACCGGGCGAGCGAACCGGCGCCCGGGTGGTCGCGGCCGTGCACGTCGGAGCCGATCGCCCCGCCCACGGTGATCCGGCCCGTCCCGGGCACGACCGGCAGGAACAGACCGCGCGGCAGCAGGACGCGCAGCAGCCGGTCCAGGGGCACCCCCGCGTCGCAGTGGACCGTCCCCGCCCCCTCGTCCAGGGCACGGACGCGGTCCAGGCCCGTCAGGTCGAGCACCGAGCCGCCCGCGTTCTGCGCCGCGTCGCCGGGCGCCCGGCCGAGCCCCCGGGCGATGACGCCCCGGGGCCCGCGGCCCCGGACCACGGCAGCCGCTTCCTCGTACGTACGGGGGCGAAACCGTACGGCGGTGGTCGGGGCGGTGCGGCCCCAGCCGGTCAAGGACACCGTGTCGACGGACATGCCCGTGACCGTAGCCCCGGTCGTATCGTCCGGGAAAACCTATTCGTCCCCTTTGTTACACCGCTCACCGGAATGGGTGATGGAGCGCGTGTCACCGGGACGGGGGGTAGGCCTTCCGGACGCGTCCGGAAGAGTTGCCGGTGCGGGCCGCTGGTTTTCCGGGCCCAGGAGGGTACGCGTACGTTCATGGACTGGCTCAAGAAACTCCCCGTCGTCGGGCCGCTCGTCTCCCGGCTGATGGAGACGCACGCCTGGCGCTCCTACGAGCGCCTGGACCGGGTCCACTGGGCCAGGCTCGCCGCCGCGATCACCTTCATCAGCTTCCTGGCGCTCTTCCCGCTGATCGCGGTCGGGGCGGCGATCGCGGCCGCGCTGCTGAGCGACAAGCAGCTCGACACGATCAAGGAGAAGCTCGCCGACCAGGTGCCGGGCATCTCCGACCAGCTCGGCATCGACGGACTGGTGGCCAACGCGGGCACGGTCGGTCTGGTGGCCGGTGCGCTGCTGCTCTTCACGGGTGTCGGCTGGATCGGCTCGATGCGGGAGTGCCTGCGCGCGGTCTGGGAGCTGGACGAGGTCCAGGAGGCCAACCCGGTCGTCGCCAAGGTCAAGGACGCCGTGCTCCTGGTCGGGCTGGGCGGCGCGGCGCTCGCCACCCTGGCGGTCTCCACCGTCGGGACGACGGCCGTCGGCTGGACCGCCGATCAGATCGGCATCTCCCACGGCGGCGCGGGCGGCATCCTGCTGCGGGTGGCGGCCCTGGTGGTGGCGGTCCTCGCCGACTTCCTGCTGATGCTCTATCTGCTGTCGCTGCTGCCCGGGGTGGAGCCGCCCCGGCGCCGCCTGGTGGTCGCGGCCCTGATCGGCGCGGTCGGCTTCGAACTGCTCAAGCTGCTGCTCGGCAGCTATATGAAGGGCGTCGCGGGCAAGAGCATGTACGGGGCGTTCGGCGTGCCGATCGCGCTGCTCCTGTGGATCAACTTCTCCGCCAAGCTGCTGCTGTTCTGCGCCGCCTGGACCGCGACCCGCTCCAAGGACGGGGAGGCGGCGGATGCCGCCGGGACCGGCGGTTCCACCCAGGTGACGGGCTCCCGCTAGGGTTTTTCGCTCAGTCCTGCGGGGTGCGGCGGCTCAGCCCCGGCAGCGGCCAGCGGCGGTTGACCAGGAACACCCCGGCCGCCAGCGCCACCAGCAGGCCGCCGACGATCGCCAGGGCGACCCCGACTCCGCTGGAGCCCTGCCCGGCCGCCGCCGCGTGCGCGGCCTTCGCCTGGCCCCCGGAGCCCTGGTCGGCCCCGGCGGCCGGCTGCGCGCCCTTGCCGCCGGAGACCGTCCCGGCCCCGGTGTCCACGGACTTCGGCGGCACCAGCTCACCGACCGGCCGCACCTTGCCGCTCGCGGCGAAGCCCCAGTCGAGCAGGTGGGCGGCCTCCTTGTAGACCGCGTGGCTCTCGTCCGCCGACGGGTTCATGACGGTGACGAGGAGCACCCGGCCGTTGCGCTCGGCGACTCCGGTGAAGGTGTTGCCCGCGTGGGTGGTGTAGCCGTTCTTGACGCCCGCGATGCCCTTGTACGGGTCGACGCCGGTGTCCCCGGTGATCAGCCGGTTGGTGTTCTGGATCTCGAAGGACTCGCGCTTCTTCCCCTTCTTCTTCTCACCGGGGAAGTCGGCGGATGCCGTCGCCGCGTACTCGCGGAAGTCCTTCTTCTGCATGCCGCTGCGGGCGATCAGCGTCAGGTCGTAGGCGCTGGAGACCTGGCCCGGAGCGTCGTACCCGTCCGGCGAGACCACCGTCGTGTCCAGCGCCTGGAGCTCCTCGGCGTGCTTCTGCATGGCCGCCACGGTCTGGGGGACACCCCCGTACATCTCCGAGAGCACGTGCACCGCGTCGTTGCCCGACCGGAGGAAGACCCCGAGCCACAGGTCGTGGACCGTGTACGTGTGGTCCTCCTTGACGCCCACCAGGCTGCTGCCCTCGCCGACCCCCGTCAGATCGCTGTCCTTGACCTTGTAGGTCAGGGAGGTGGGCTGGAGCGCGGGCAGGACCGTGTCCGCGAAGAGCATCTTCAGGGTGGAGGCGGGCGGCAGCCGCCAGTGGGAGTTGTGCGCTGCCAGCACCTGGCCGCTCTCCGCGTCCGCGACGATCCACGAGCGGCTGGTCAGCCCCTTCGGCAGCACGGGTGCCCCCGGGCCGAGGTTGACCTGGGTGCCGTTCATGGAGAGCTGCTCGCCTCCGACGCTCGACATGATGTGGTTCGGCACGGGCTGCTTGTCCTTCTCCTTCTCCTTGTCCTTCTCGGCTGCCGAGGCGGGGGAGAGGACAAGACTGGACAACACGGCAGCGGAGGTGACCGTCAGAGCGATCTTTTTCAGAGCAGGCACGGTCGAAAACGTACAGGGCGAGCATGTGGATGAGGACCCGGACCGGCTGACCCGCCGGAAGAACGGCCGGGACTGCCCCTTTCGGACGCCACCCCGGGCGAGGGGCCCGGCGGGTGGCGGCGATACTGGACCCATGAAGCTCAGCCGCCCCGTCTCCTGGTTCCTGCTCGTCTTCGGGGTGTGGAGCTGGTTCATCTGGATCTCTTTCGTCAAGAACCTGTGGCAGGACGGCAGCGGACTCGCGTTCGACGACGCGGGGGAGCCGACCGGGTACTTCTGGGTGCACCTGCTGCTCGCCATCACGTCCTTTCTTCTGGGGACGGTGGTCGGCGCGATCGGGTTGCGTGGCGTCCGGGCTTTGCGCGACGAGCGCGCATGACGACAGGAACGTAGGGAAGCGCGGATGACAGCAGTGATCTTCGTCCTGGTGGCGCTCGTGGTGCTGGCGCTGCTCGGGAGCGTGCACCGCTATGTGTGGCGGCGGTTCGTCGGCGACACGACGGCACCGGGCAGCACGATGCGCAAGGTGGGCACGGTCGCCGTCTTCGTGCTGCCCCTGCTGAGCGTCGGCGCCATGGTCTCCGGCCGGGCGGGCTTCCCCTTCTGGCTCCAGCAGGTGCTGGCCTGGCCCGGCTTCCTCTGGCTGGCCGCGCTGCTGTACCTGACGCTGGCTCTGCTGGTGGGCGAGGTCGTCCGCCCGCTCCTGACCCGCGCGCTCGCCCGGCGCGACACGAGGGCCGCCGCCCGGGCAGTGGCCGGAACCGGAACCTCCGTTACGGCGGCGGACGGAACCGTGGCCGGGACGGCGAGCGGAACCCGACCCCGTACGGAAGAACTCGTCCCGGCGGGCCAGACCTGCACCTCCACCTCGACCGACCCGGCCCCGGCGACCGTACCGACCGCCGACCCGGCTCCGGAAGCGATACGGGAAACGGAACCGGTGGCACCGCAGGAACCGGAATCCCCGCAGGACCCGGAAGCCCCCGGCGCACAGCAGCAGGCCGCCACCGCAGCCCCCGCCACAGCCCTCACCACCCCCTCCCGGCGGCTCTTCGTCTCCCGGGTCGTCGGCGGCGCCGCTGCCGCCGCCGGGCTCGCCACCGTCGGGTACGGGACCGCCAACGTGCTGCGCGGGCCGAGCGTCAAGCGCATCACCGTGCCGCTCGCCAAACTGCCCCGCGCCGCCCACGGCTTCCGGATCGCCGTGGTCAGCGACATCCACATCGGCCCGATCCTCGGCCGCGCCCACACCCGGCGCATCGTCGACACGATCAACTCCACCTCGCCCGACCTGGTCGCCGTCGTCGGTGACCTCGTCGACGGCTCGGTGGCCGACCTCGGCTCCGCCGCCGAACCGCTGGCCGGGCTGCGGGCCCCGCACGGCAGCTTCTTCGTCACCGGCAACCACGAGTACTTCTCCGGCGCGGAGCAGTGGGTGAACCACGTCCGCGAGCTGGGGCTGATCCCGCTGGAGAACGCCCGGGTGGAGATGGACGGCTTCGACCTCGCCGGGGTCAACGACGTGGCGGGGGAGACCGAGGGGCAGGGCCCGGACTTCGTCCGCGCGCTCGGCGACCGGGACCGCGCCCGGGCCGCCGTCCTCCTCGCCCACCAGCCCGTCGTCATCCACGACGCCGTCGAGCACGGCGTCGACCTCCAGCTCTCCGGCCACACCCACGGCGGCCAGCTCTGGCCCGGGAACTACCTCGCCGAGCTGGCCAACCCGACCGTCGCCGGGCTCGAACGGTACGGCGACACGCAGCTGTTCGTCTCGCGCGGGGCGGGCGCCTGGGGGCCGCCGGTACGGGTCGGGGCCCCGGCCGACATCACGGTCGTCGAACTCGCCTCGCGCCAGGCGTAGGCGACTGCCGGACACCCTCCGGGGCCACTCCTGGGAAGCCCTGGGAGCACCCCCTGGGGCGCTTTCCGGACGTTGCGGTTGCGATCATGCGACCTTCGACAGAACCGCACCGTAACGTCACCCTCAGCTACGGAAAACCGCAGGTGGGAGGCGGGAAACGGCCTTTTCGGACACGCTGCGTCGAACGTGTCCAACAAAAGGCTGTGAGCGCCCTATTTACTCTTCCAGATGTGAAAATCGTGTGATTGGGTAAGCGCGAACATGCGGCGACGTGCGTGTCTGAGCGCAACGGTCGTGGTGGGGCTGGTAAGGGAGAGCACGGCAATGCGGTCGGTCCGGGTACGGATTCTCGCGATTCTCGCGGTTTTGGTCATCGCAGGCGTGGGTGCCTGGCAACTCCTTCCGTCGGGGGAGGCGAAGACCGACGCGGTCACGGTCGGGACATCGGACTCGGTGACCTCTCTCGACCCGGCCGGTGCGTACGACGCGGGTTCCTGGGCGCTCTACAGCAACCTCTACCAGTCGCTGATGACCTTCAAGTCCGGGGCCATCGTGCCGGAGCCGGACGCGGCCGAGAGCTGCGCGTTCATCGGGCAGAAGCTCCAGACGTACCAGTGCAAGCTCCGCGACGACCTGAGCTTCTCCAACGGCCGGAAGATCACCGCCGACGACGTCAAGCACTCCTTCGACCGGATGCTGAAGATCAACGCGGACGTCGGCCCGGCGGGTCTGTTCCCGACGCTCGACTCCGTGGTGACCGAGGGCCGCACGATCACGTTCAACCTGTCCGGCAAGGACGCGACCTTCCCGCAGAAGCTCGCGACCGGCGCCGGGGCGATCGTCGACGCGACGAAGTACCCGGCGGACAAGCTCCGTACGGGCAACCAGGTCGACGGCTCCGGCCCGTACGTCCTCAAGTCGTACGATTCGGGCTCCCGCGCCGAACTGGTGCCGAACCTGAAGTACAAGGGCGCGCTCAAGAAGCTCGGCGACGCGGTCACCATCCGCTACTTCAAGGACTCCGAGGACCTGCTGTCCGCCTGGGACAAGGGGGATGTGGACGTCAGCCACCGCCAGCTGCCGCCCGCCAGGCTCGCGGAGCTGAACGCCGGTGACCCGCACCTGCGCGTCACCGAGGCCGACAGCGCCGAGATCCGCAACATCATCTTCAACGTGCGGGACGACTCGCCGTTCGCGAGCAAGAAGGTCCGTCAGGCCGTCGCCGCGACCGTCGACCGCGGGCCGCTGGTCAGCAAGGTCTACCGGAGCACGGTCGAGCCGCTGTACTCGCTGATCCCCACGGGCTACATCGGGCACAGCACCCCCTTCTTCGACCTCTACCCCGCGCCGGACCCCAAGCGCGCCGAGAAGCTCCTCCAGGAGGCCGGCGTCCAGACGCCGCTCGCCATCAAGTTCGCCCACCGCGAAGGCGACATGTACACCAAGGAGACCCAGGAGCTCCGGCGCCAGCTGGAGAAGGA
Source organism: Streptomyces sp. NPDC059452 (assembly GCF_042750035.1). NCBI lineage: Bacteria > Bacillati > Actinomycetota > Actinomycetes > Kitasatosporales > Streptomycetaceae > Streptomyces > Streptomyces sp. NPDC059452. Next base: position 612 of record NZ_JBHYVE010000048.1, on the reverse strand, counting down.
CGGGCTCTTCAAGGTCTCGGTCAAGGCCGTCGAGTGGACCGACTACCAGAAGGGGTACGCGGCCGGGGAGTACGACATGTACACCGTCGGCTGGCTCCCCGACTTCCCGGACCCCGACACCTTCAGCCAGCCGCTCGTCGGCACCGGCAACGTCCTGCACAGCGGCTACTCCAGCAAGAAGATGGACAAGCTGATCACGTCCACGCAGCAGTTCAGCGACCGCGGCCGCACCTCCAACGACTTCAAGGAGATGCAGCGCCTGGTGGGCGAGGACGTCCCGCTGCTGCCGCTGTGGCAGAAGAAGGACTACGTCGTCGCCAAGTCGGACGTCGCCGGGTCCCAGTACCTCTCCGACGGCACGGGGCTGTGGCGCCTGTGGGAGCTGAGCTGGATCTGACGGGCCGCCCCGGCCGCCCCGGCCGCCCCGGCCGCTCTGCGGACCTGTGGACCGGGGGCGGCCGTCGGAAGGTCTGGGCCAGCCGGTGGTAGGCCTGAGCCAGCCGTCTGAAGGCCGGGGCTAGGGCCTGTCGTCAAACTGCCGCCTGCCGCGCGACGCCTGGCACGCACGCTCGCAGCGTTGCCGAAATGGCCAAGTAGCTCCGCTACGAGACC